>JBEKHI010000342.1:0-11667 GCA_050012355.1 Streptosporangiaceae bacterium
CAGGACCAGCGTGAGGGTGCCGTCGAGGACGTAGACCAGCGTCTTGATCTGCCGGTCGGCCGGAGCGTCGTAACCGGTCGCCAGGTCCTCGATCGTCCGCACCCCGGGGGTGTCGAACCGGGCCGGCTCGGCCAGGGCGACGGCCGCGTCGGCCACCGGGTCGAAGGGCGCCAGCCGCGACACCGCCGCCTCGATGTTGGCCGCGTAGCCGCACTCGGGGCAGTAGACGATGTCGTCCTCGCCGGCCTCGGACGGGCAGACGAACTCCCGCGAGCCGGAACCGCCCATGGAGCCGTTCGACGCCGCCACCGGGATCGCGGGGATGCCCATCCGCTCGAAGGCGCGGGCGTAGGCCCGGTGATGCGCCTCGAACGACCGGTCAAGGCCCTCAGCGTCCAGGTCGAAGCTGTAGGAGTCCTTCATGGTGAACTCGCGGGTCCGCATCAGGCCGGCCTTCGGCCGCGGCTCGTCACGCAGCTTGGTCTGGAACTGGTACCACATCTGCGGCAGCTGACGGTAGGAGCTGAGCTCCTCGCCGAGGGTCGCGACGATCTCCTCGTGCGTCATGCCGAGCGCCAGCTCGGCGCCGCGCCGGTCGCGGAGCCGGAACATCTCATCGCCCATGATCTCCCAGCGGCCGCTGCGCTGCCACACCTCCGCCGGGTGCATCACCGGCATCAGGATCTCCTGCGCCCCGATCCGGTTCATCTCCTCGCGGATGATGGCGATGACCTTCAGCCGGGTGCGCTGGCCAAGCGGCAGCAGGGAGTAGTGCCCGGCCATCAGCTGGCGGATGTAACCGGCCCGCAGCAGCAGCCGGTGGCTTGGCGCGCCCGCGTCAGCCGGGTCATCGCGCAACGTGGGGATATGCATGGAGGACCAGCGCATGCCCCGTAGTGTAGGCCCTTCAGAGGGCGAGGATATCCGGGAGCGCCTGGATGTGCGCGTGCCCGCCGGGAGCGCTGCAGTCGCCGAACGGGTCCAGGTGCACCGGGGTGAGCCCGGCCGCGGTGGCACCAGTCACGTCATAGCGGAGGGTGTCGCCGACATAGAAGACGGTGCTGTCCGCATCGAGTTCCATGTCGTTGAACGCGAAGCTGAAGATCCTCGGGTCCGGCTTGGAGACACCGACCACGGTGGAGTCGATGACGGTGCCGACCGTGACGCAATTGTCGTCCGGGGTGCCCGGAACGTGGCAGACACCGAGGCGGCACAGCGCGTCCTGCACATTACCGTCCGCGTTCGACACGATGCCGACCGGCGTGCCCCGCTCAACGAGGGCGGCGAGGGTCGGGCGGGCGGCCGGGTTCACGTACGTCCAGGCAAAGCCCTGGACGGTGTTCGCCATGTGCTTGGCCAGGTCCAGGGAGTCCTGCTCGGGGACGCCGCAGAAGATGATGTACTGCCGGAGGTACCCGCTCCACCAGTGGCGGTCATCGTCCCGCTCAGTCGCCCGCATCGCGTAGTAGTGCGCGCGGATCAGATCGTCGTGGCTTGGCGAGAAGCCGGCTTCGTTCAGCAACGGCAGCACCCGGGCGGGATCCGGGAAAAGAATGACGCCGCCGGCGTCGAAGAGAATGGCCGTCGGTTTCGTCACGATATGTACCTTAACATGTACACTTTCACGCCTTTAACGCCAGAACGCCGGATGCCGATCCCGCCACGGCCTTGCCTGCTCTAGCTGGGCCGAGAGCTGGATCAGCGTGCTCTCATCACCTGGCTGCCCGGCGAGCATGATCCCGATGGGAAGGTCCTCCGCGTTCCAGTACAGCGGCACGTTCACGGCCGGCTGTCCGGAGACGTTGTAGACCGCCGTGTACGGGGTGAACGCCTTCTGCCGCTCGAAGTTGGTCTCCGGGTCCACCTCTTCGAACCAGCCAACCGGAGCCGGCGGCTGGGCGAGGGTCGGGGTGAGCACCGCGTCGTAGTCGCTAATGGCCGCGAGCGCCGTCCGCATGGCCGACTGGAGCGCCGCCAGCGCGCCGAACAACTGGATCGCGGTGAGCTTGTTCCCGCGCTCCCGCAGGTAGCGGGTGAGCGGCCGGAGCTGGTCTTCCTGATCAGCGGGTACCGGAACCAGCGCGGCCATCGTGTACCAGAGCGTCTCGAAATGCGGGACGGTCGCGACGTCGAATGGCGACGGGATATCGATCACCTCATGGCCGAGGCTATCCAGCAGCGCGCTCGCGTCCTCGTAGGCGGCGACGCAGTCCGGGTGCACCTCCGCGCCCTCGATGGGGTTGGCGAGCGTGCGGGCGATCCGCAGCCGGGGCGGGTTGTGGTGCGCGTCTTCGCTGAACGGGCGGGCCGGCTTGGGCAGCGTGTAAATGTCACCCGGCTGGTTCCCGGCCATGACGTCGAGCAGCATCGTCGCGTCCGCGACCGTGCGAGCGATCGGGCCGTCGATGCTGAGGCCAGCCAGGTCGGGCATGACCGGGCCTCTGGATATCCGGCCGCGGGTTGGCTTGATACCGAAGAGGCCGCAGACGCTCGACGGGATCCGGATCGAGCCGCCGCCGTCGCTGCCCTGCGCGATGGGCGCCAGCCCGGCCGCCACCGCGGCGGCCGCTCCCCCGCTTGACCCGCCGGCGCTGCGGGACAGGTCCCATGGGGTCCTGGCAGGCGGAGCGATGGCGGTCTCGGTGTAGCACGGCAACCCGAATTCCGGCGTCGCCGTCTTGCCCATGATCACCGCGCCCGCCCGGCGCAGGGACTGCGCTACGTAATCATCTATCGGGGAGATGAAGTCCTGGAGCACCTTCGAGCCCATGGTGGCGGGCAGGTCCGCGACGAGATTCAGGTCCTTCACCGGGATCGGCACCCCGAGCAGCGGCCGGTCGCCTGGCGTCGGCACGGCGGCAATGAGTTCCTTCTCGGCGGCGCGGGCCTGATCAAGCGCCCGGTCAGCGGCAATAGTAAAGAAGGCGCCTATTTGCTCATTACGTTCCTCGGCCCGGCGCAGATAATGCTCCGTCACCTCGACTGGCGAAACCTCGCGCATCCTGATCAGGGTGACCAGTTCCACCAGCGTGAACTCATGCAGCTCTTTAGAATTCCCCACGTTACCGGATAGTAGCCCGTGATGCCCGTTTTCAACAGGTCCGGCTCCGCGAGCCGCACTCAGCGACGGCCCATCGCTGAGGCTAGAACGCCAGCGCGGGGCCGCCAAACCAGCGGGACGCGGCGCGAGTAGCGCGCAGGCACCGGCAACGAGGGGCAACAACCTGCGGTCGCGCCCGACTAAAGAGCAGTCGCCGCACCCGTCTCGATGAAACGTTTACACTCCGCAATCGCACGGCCGCCGGATATCTTCCTGAAAGGTGCGGTATTTACGTCAGATGTCCGCTATAAAACTTCCCGAGCCGGGGGACAATGAACACGGAGCGCTGTTAGGCGTTTCACACATGATCGGTTACGCTGAGGTGGTGGACCAGATGGCTTGGCCAAAGCTAAAAAGACCCAGGTCATCAGCACCATCAGTGGCACACGAGCACAATGGTGTGCGGGTAACTGTGGCACCGATGGTAGACGCTGAAAAAAAAGGCACGGAGCGTGACCACGGCACGAGCCCGGTGAACGGCGTGAGCCGGACGATGCTCGATGGGTTCGTGCCAGGCGCCAGCGTGACAGCTGTCTCCTCTGATACACCCGCGACTGTGAATCAATACGACGCAGGATCCGTACCGGACGATCCCGGGGAGCTGGGCATCGACGCCCTGCTGGGTCCCCGCGCGCCCGCGGGCGGCCAGGCTCCGGAATCGCCGGACGCCGCCGCCCCCATTACGGACCAGCCCGGGCAGGCAGCCGGCCCGGAACCGGCCAGCGCGGCCCCGGCGGCGGGGGCGGAAGCCCCTGGCCAAGCCGACGACGCGAGCCAAGCCGGCCAGGAAGCGGCGGTCAGCGAGGCGCCGCCGGGCGACGTGGAGCCGGGCGACCAAGCCCCGCCGCGCCGGGAACGGCTCCGGGATCTCGCGAGCGACTCGCGAATGCGGATCTGGCGGCGCCGGATCCTTCTCACCGTGATCGCGGGCGCGGTGTTCTCGGTCATCTTCACCTGGCGGCTCGGGCTCACCATCGCGGTGATAGTCGCGGTGGCCGACACGATCTACCGGTCACGGACGGTGGCGAGCGTCCCGCCCGGGGTAAAGGTCACCCCCGCGCAGCGGCAAACCCAGCGCCAGCTTGCCCGGATGGAACGGTCCGGCTACCGGTCGCTGCACAGCCGCCCGATCCCTGGCAGTGAGGAGTTCATCGACCACCTAGTGGTCGGCCCGACCGGGGTCTACGCGATCGACTCGGAGAAGTGGGACCGCAGGCTGCCCATCAGAACCAGGAACGCGCGTCAGCTGTGGCACGGCCCGGAATCCAAGAAGGACCGGCTGGAGCACGCCAAATGGGAGGCCGAACGGGCCTCCACCCTGCTGTCAGGCAACCTGAACATGGACATCACGGTGCGCCCGACGATGGCCATCTACGGGCCGAAGATCCCGTGGGATGTCGCCGTGATCCGTGACGTGGATGTGTTCGGCGGACCGCGGCTGCGCAAGTACCTGCGAAAACGCGGGAAGATGAGCAAGGAGCGGCTGTCGGACGCGGAGATCGAGAAGATCCACCGGGCGGCCATGACGGTCCTGCCGCTGTAGAGCCGGACCGCCGGTAGGCTGGGAATTCCCTCAGCTACTTAGGGAGTTCATCATGCCAGCTTTGAGATCCAGGACGGTCACTCACGGCAGGAACATGGCGGGTGCTCGAGCCCTCATGCGCGCCAGCGGTGTAGCCCGGGAGGATCTCGGCAAGCCCATTATCGCGGTGGCGAACAGCTTCACCGAGTTCGTCCCCGGCCACGTGCACCTGCGTGAGGTGGCCCAGGTGGTGGCCGCGGCGATCAAGCAGGCGGGCGCCATACCGCGGGAATTCAACACGATCGCGGTCGATGACGGCATCGCGATGGGCCACGGGGGCATGCTCTACTCGCTCCCCAGCCGGGAGCTGATCGCCGACTCGGTTGAGTACATGGTCAACGCGCACTGCGCGGACGCGATGATCTGCATCTCCAACTGCGACAAGATCACGCCGGGCATGCTGATCGCGGCCATGCGGCTCAACATCCCGACCGTCTTCGTCTCCGGCGGCCCGATGGAAGCCGGCAAGCCGGTGTCTGGCACCCGCAAGCTCGACCTGATCGACCCGATGATCGGCTCGGCGGACCCGAAGGTCAGCGACGACGAGCTGCTCCAGATGGAAGAGGCGGCCTGCCCGACCTGCGGCTCCTGCTCCGGTATGTTCACCGCGAACTCGATGAACTGCCTGACCGAGGCCATCGGCCTCGCGCTCCCGGGCAACGGCACCACGCTCGCCACCCACACCGCCCGCAAGGAGCTGTTCGAGAACGCGGGCCGTCTCGTCGTCGAGATCACCAAAAAGCACTATGACCAAAACGACGATTCCGTCCTCCCCCGCAACATCGCGACTCGCGACGCGTTCGAGAACGCGATGACGCTGGATGTGGCGATGGGCGGCTCGACCAACACGATCCTGCACCTGCTGGCCGCCGCGCACGAGGCTGGCGTGAACTTCGGGCTGAAGGAGATCGACGAGGTCTCCCGCCGGGTCCCGTGCCTGTGCAAGGTCGCGCCGAACAGCGCCGTCTATCACGTCGAGGACGTGCACCGCGCGGGCGGCATCTACACCATCCTGGGCGAGCTCGACCGGGGCGGGCTGCTCAATCGAACGGTGCACACCGTGCACGGCCAGCCGCTGGCCGCGTGGGACCTGCGCTCCGGCGAGACACTCGACGAGGCCGTCGAGCTGTACCACGCGGCCCCTGGCGGGGTCCGGACCACTCAGGGGTTCTCCCAGGGCGCCCAGTGGGAGTCGCTGGACACCGACGCGGAAGCCGGCTGCATCCGCGACGTGCCGCACGCCTACACCAAGGACGGCGGCCTGGCGGTGCTGAACGGCAACCTGGCACCGGATGGCGCCATCGTGAAGACGGCGGGCGTGCCGGAGGAGCTGTTCACCTTCGAGGGTCCCGCGGTGGTCTTCGAGTCCCAGGAGGCGGCGGTCGACGGCATCCTCGGTGGTGCGGTCACCGAGGGCGATGTGGTGATCATCAGGTACGAGGGTCCCAAGGGCGGCCCCGGCATGCAGGAGATGCTGTACCCGACCAGCTTCCTCAAGGGGAAGGGCCTTGGCCGGTCCTGCGCGCTGATCACCGACGGCCGGTTCTCCGGTGGCACCTCGGGCCTGTCCATCTGCCACGTCGCACCCGAGGCGGCGGGCGGCGGGGCGATCGCCTTGGTCAAGGACGGCGACCGGATCGTCATCGACATCCCGCGCCGCGAGCTGCGGCTCGATGTCCCGGACGCTGAACTGGCCGCCCGCCGCGACGAGCTGCTGGCCGCGCTCGGCAGTTACCGTCCGGTGGACCGGCAGCGCCCGGTCAGCGCTGCCCTCCAGCTGTACGCGGCGACCGCGACCTCGGCCGCGACCGGGGCGGCCCGCGACATCAGCCAGCTCGCCCGTTGAGCTCGGAGGCCGCGCCGTCCGAGGACGGCGCCGCGTTCGTACGGGCAGCTAGGGCGTCCGATGCCCCCAGCCTGGCCCGCATCCAGGTGGAATCCTGGCGGGATGGGCTGTCCGGGCTGGTATCTGACGACGTGCTGGACCAGCTCACCTCGGCGCAGGCGCTAGCGGAATGGGAGTCTCGCTGGCGCGAGGCGATCACCAGCCCGCCCAGCAGCAGGCACCGCGTCTTCGTCGCCGTCACCAAGGCCGACCCCCCGCCCAGCCCCGCCCCCAGCCCAGCCCCGTCGATGTCACATCGACCGGACTCTATGCCGGTCGATGTCACATCGACAGAGGGGGCGGCCGGGGGCGGCGCTGCGGGGGGCGGCGTGGCGGGGCTGATGGCGGTCGGGTTTGCTTCGGCGGGGCCCGCCAGTGACGAGGACCGGTGGCCGGCGACGGACGGGCAGCTGCACGAGCTGCGGGTGCTGCCGGGCCATGCTCCCGAGAACCGTGCCACCGGGGGGCACGCGAGCCGGCTGCTGCACGCGGTGGCCGACACGCTTGCCGAGGACGGATTCCGCACGCTCACTACCTGGGTCCTCGAGGCCGACAGCGGCTACCGGGAGTTCCTCGCCGCCGCGGGCCTCGAACCCGACGGGGCCCGAGGAGAACTTGATATGGGGAAACCACTCATCGTTTTGCGATATGTGACGGCGATCGGAGCCTACGGTGGCGAGCAGGCGTGAGTGGCTGGCCGGCACGCGTCCGCGGACGCTGCCGGCCGCTGTTGTTCCTGTGCTCATCGGGTCGGGTGTAGCGGCCGGGTACCACGATTTCTCCTGGTGGCGGGCGGCCGTCGCGCTGTTCGTCGCTCTCGCGCTGCAGATCGGCGTGAACTTCGCGAACGACTACAGCGACGGGGTGCGTGGCTCTGACGAGCAGCGCGTCGGGCCGGTGCGGCTGACCGCGTCGGGGCTCGCGCCGCCTCGTCAGGTGCTGGCCGCCGCGTTCGGGTGCTTCCTGGCGGCCGGGATCGCGGGCCTTGTCCTGGCGGCGGTGACCTCCTGGTGGGTGCTGCTGTTCGGCCTGGCGGCGCTCGCGGCGGCCTGGTTCTACACCGGCGGCAGCCGGCCCTACGGGTATCGCGGGTTTGGCGAGGTCTCGGTGTTCGTGTTCTTCGGCATCGGGGCCGTCGCCGGGACCGCGTTCGTCGAGATGTCCCGGTTGTCGTGGCTGGGGCTGGTGGCGGCGGTGCCCGCGGGGCTACTGTCCTGCGCGCTCCTAATGATCAACAACCTGCGCGACATCCGGTCCGATGAGGTCGCGGGCAAACGGACGCTGGCCGTCATACTCGGCGACGCCCGCAGCCGCACCACCTACGTAGGCTGCCTGCTTATCCCGTTCGTCGCGGCGGTCGCGGTCGCCGCCGTGCGGCCGCTGACCACGCTGACCTTGCTCGCGCTGCCGCTCACGGCGCCGCCAGTCCGGGCGGTTCGGGGCGGCGCGCTGGGGCCCGCGCTGATACGAACATTGGGACAGACGGGGCGGGTGCAACTCGTGTTCGGTGTGCTGTTCACTATCGGACTCGCGGTACGTTTTTTAAATTAGCGACACATGCCACTCAATGAGCCGGAAGTCCCCGACAAGGACGCCCAAAAGAGGTAATCTGCGGACGAATCCCTGGTGAGGGGGGGTGCAGCGACGGCACCGAGGCCACGAACTGAAACCAACGGGAGGGGTGCTTGGGTGCAGCCCCGGGACAACTCAGTTGATAGCCCAGCGCGCTTTCTCGCGGAGCTGAGAACGCTCCGCGACCGGGCCGGGCTCCTGCCTATGGAGCTGGCTGCCCGCGCGCACTATCCGATTGACCTGATTCAGGCGGCGGAGGTCGGACCTACCCTGCCGGACCTGCCCGTCTTGTCGGCGTACGTGCGTGGATGCGGCGGTGAGGTGACCGAGTGGGAGGACCGCTGGCGGACGCTGTCTGGCGTCGGCGCGACCCCGCTGCCAGACCTCGATGAAGGTTCCGGCGTCAACCTGCCGGTGCGGCCAGTCGGCGGATCGGCCGCCGCGGCGGCGGGTGCGGCGGCCGGCGCTTCGGCGGCGCCGCCGGACGACCACGATCCGGCGTTCATCATGGCCGTGCTCGCCCGGGCGACCTCGGCCGTCCCCGACGTGCCCGCCCCGACCGGGCCCGCGCCTTCCGAGCTGGCCAGCGTCCCGTCGGGTTACGGCACGGATTCGCCCGTGCTCGCCTCGGTGCCGGATTCGCCCGCCGCGAGCGTCGAGACACCGGTATTCGGCCTCGGAGCAGGGCGACCCTCCCCCGAGCCGGCGCCGAAGCACGCGGCCGCGGTTTCCAGCGTCAACGGGCGCTCCCTGCCGTCCACGCAGTCGGCCGCCGGTGTCCTTGGCGCCATCCCTAAGCAAGCCAGGCTGGCGCTGGTCGCTGTTGGGGTGCTGCTGCTAATCATCATCTTGGTAACCGCATTGAACTGACGAAGTCGCGGGCTGAAACGACCGGATATCGGTCGTTTCAGCGCCGCATCCCGCGCGCCGCCGGTTCCGTCGGCCGCGGGCGATGCTGGTGAGTGCCGCACCAACCAGCAAAGAGGCTGGCTAGTGCCACACCAACCATGATCACCGGGCGAGGCGACCCGGCGAGATGTTGTTCCGGCGGGGCGCGGGGGTCAGCGCGAGGCGTGAGGGTCAGGAGGCCTGCGGGGTGCTCGTGCCGTTTGGTTCGGCGGGGGGCGGGACCACCTTGTCGAGGGCCGCGCGCAGCCCGGAATCTGGCTTGCCGTCGCCGTCGCCTTCGGTGGGACCCGAGAAGGCGCTGGTCACGGCCTTGAGTGCGGAGGTCACCTCACTCGGTATGACCCAGAACGTGTTGCCCGATCCCTGCGCGAGCTGTGGCAGCATCTGGAGGTACTGGTAGGCCAGCAGCTTCGGGTCCGGGTCATTCTCGTGCACCGACTGGAAGACCTTCTCGATCGCCTCCGCCTGGCCCTCGGACCGCAGGATGGCGGACTGCTTGTCCCCCTCGGCGCGCAGGATCGCGGACTGCTTGTCCCCCTCGGCGGTCAGGATCTGCGACTGCCGGACGCCCTCCGCGTTCAGGATCGCGGCCCGCTTCTCCCGCTCGGCCCGCATCTGCTTCTCCATCGCGTCGATCACCGACTTCGGCGGGTCGATGGCCTTGATCTCCACCCGGGTGACCCGGATGCCCCACTTCCCCGACGCGTCGTCCAGGACGCCGCGCAGCAAGGCGTTGATCTTGTCGCGCGAGGTCAGCGTCTGCTCCAGATCCATGGACCCGATCACGCTGCGCAGCATCGTCGCGGTGATCTGCTCGATCGCCTGGATGTAGTTGACGATCTCGTAGTCCGCCGCGCGCGGATCGGTGACCTGGAAGAACAGCACCGTGTCGATGAGCACCACGAGGTTGTCCTCGGTGATCACCGGTGCGCCATTGAACGAGACGACCTGCTCGCGCAGGTCGATCATCGGCTTCACCCGGTCGATCATCGGGATGACGAAATTCATCCCGGGTTCCAGCGTCTTGCGGTAGCGGCCGAGCCGCTCGACGTTGCGTGCGCGGGCCTGTGGCACGATCCGTATCGACCGCACCACCGTGATGACCACGAAGATCGCGACGATGGCCGCGATGATGGCTTCAGCCAGGACCATGGCTACTCCCGGGGATAGACAAGCGCGGTAGCGCCCTTGATCTGCATGACGTCGACCTTGGTGCCGACCGGGATCACGAGCGATTCGTCCAGGTAGGGACGCGAGGACCATTCCTCGCCTTCGATGCGAACCCGGCCGCCGTGCTCGTTCACTTCTTCCAGGACGATCGCCGAACGGCCGACCAGGGCGGCGACTCCCGTGCGCAGCATCGGCGCCTGCTTGAGGTGCCGGATCGCGACCGGGCGGACGACGCCGAGCCCGGCTCCGGCCGCGACGACGAACGCGGCCAGCTGGACCCCCAAGTCGAGGTGGAACGCGCCGACCGCGGCTGCGACCAGCGCCGCGACCGCGATGAGGCCGAAGGCGAACGTCATGGTCAGCAGCTCGGCAACGCCAAGTACCGCTGCCACGATCAGCCACACGATCCAAGACACCATGGCCGCTCCGCTGAATGCTTCTGCCTTGAGAGTATCCCCCGTCGCGATGGGTTCGCATCGCAACCCGGCTGCGTCACTTGCCGCATCTCGATACCGGGAGCTATCAGTTCAATACCGCCTGATTATGTGCAATTGATGACAATTGACCGTCTCCGTCCTACGGGGGATTTCTCCCGACCTACACTCGTGAGGTAAGGCATGTCCTGCGGCGCGGCTGGGTAACCAGCCCAGGAGGTACCTGGTGGAACGTGGCGACACCGGCCTGGGCCGCGATGCCTATGGCCTGCCCAGGCGAAGACGCCTGGGTGATCGCCGCGCCTACCGGCCCGACGACGACGCGGGCCCGGACGGGCCGGACGGCGACGACGACGACGAGTACGGCCAGCTGCTGCGACGCCCCGGGGAAAGGCCGTTCCAGCCGGACCGTTCGCGCATGCGGCCGCCGCCGGGCCGCTTCTCGCCGCCTCCTGGAGACCCGGCCGACGGCTTCGCACCCAACCGCGCGCCGGGCAACGGCGCTCCCATGACCACGGGCCCCGCGAACGGCGGCCCGATGAACGGGGGGACGGCGAACGGCGGGCCGATGCCCGGGGGCGCGGCGAACGGCGGGCCGATGCCCGGGCGCCAGTACCGGCTGCCGAACGGGCGCCGGGTGCCGTCGCGCGCCGACCGTCCGTACCGCCCGCAGGCGCCGGGCCCCGGGAGCGGAATGCGGGGGCCATGGGATCAGCCCGGTCCGGGGCAGCCCCCGGGCCAGGATCCGCTCGGCAGCAGCTGGCGGCGGCCGCCCCGACCGCAGGCGCCCGCCGGGCCGCCTCCGGGCGCCGACGGAGACCCATTGGTCCATGGCCACGCTCCCGGGGCTGGCGGGATGCCTGGGGCTGGCGGGTATGCGGGTGCTTCTGGGTTTGCGGGTGCTTCGCGGATTCCGGAAGGTTCTCGGTTTCCGGATGGCTCGGGGTTCGCGGGAGGTCCCGCGGGTTCGGGTCGCGCGGGTTCGGGGTATGCGGGGCCGGGTGCGGCGAGGCCG
>JBEKHI010000343.1:0-9173 GCA_050012355.1 Streptosporangiaceae bacterium
GATGTTCTTCCAGCCGATCCCGGCCCAGATACGCCTCCCCTCGCCCACGCCTGAATGGATCAGCACCGCTGACCGGCTCGCGCTGCGCGCAAGCACCTGCTTGTTCGTTGCGGCAGTTGGGTACCTCGGCTGGGAACTGCTTTGGCACAGCGCCTTCCTCGGGCTGCTCGCCTATGTAGGCGCACTAACGGCCGGCGTCGTCGCGGCAGCGGCCGACCTGGAATGGCGCTTCGTGACCGGTCGGCGCCGCCTGAAGGACGAACTGTTCCGGCTGCCGAACCAGTCCGCACCACTCGCTACAGACAATGAACTCGCCGCTCAGGTGGACAAGCTGCTCGACCGATACTTCACCAAGTACGCCCAGGACGAGGTTGAGCTGGAGCGCTGGAAGGCCGCCACCGCTGGGATCGGGAGGTTCTACAGAGACGAGATCATCGGCATATGCCGGGGCCGCGGGATCCCAGTCAACGCGGTGGCCTGGCTGATCCGTTACCAGGTTTGCCAGCTGAAGCAGCGTTGGCAGAACGAAAATTTGTACGAGTACCGACGGCAGCTTGTACCGCGGCCGGGGACAGTAGCAGTCCGCCGGATCGGGCTGACAGTCTTGGTCCTCAGCGGTATCTGCTCCGTTGTGGTATTGCGGTCACACCCGCTGGCCGGCGTGGTCGCGTTGTCAAGTGGCTTCTGGATGTGGCGGTCCTGGCTGCGCATCAACCTGGAACGCAGAAGGTACACCGCCGACAGCGAAGAGCATGCTCAGCGAGAGGCAGCGATCGACAAGGAATTCAGGCGATGGAGCGAGAAACTAGAGGTCAGGCCGGAAGACGCGGGCATGGTCACTTGGCTGGGGTACGACCGTACGGTCTTGCTCGGCATGGCACTCGACCACTTCCGTCTGCGCCGAAGCCGACTGATCGCTCACGCGTTCCTCGAGAAAGCCGGAGTGGCGGTCAAACGTGCTCGGATCGAAGACCACCCGTGGCGGTACGCCGGATACCAACTCCGGGTGTTCTTGCTGGCTGAGGACGGAGTCCGCTATGTAAGGGCCAGTCTCGACTTCATTACAGGAACGCTTGTCATACGTGAGCGAACTAGCTACCACTACGACGCGATCGTGTCGGTGCACGTCAAGCGGGAAGCCCGGCGCGGACAGTTGTTCAAGCTCAGGCTGGCAGCCGGCGATCCCATTGTTGTCCAGGTGCGGGACCCCAACCCAGATGAGACCTCGCAGGACCAGGACGCTGGGCCGGCAGAGGAAACTCAGGCAGTGGGAGAAGCAGAGGAAGATACCGCGCTGGACGTGACCAGCGTGGCCGACCTCATGCACATGCTCGAGAGGATCGCCGGCGAAGGCCGGAAGCGGTTTCAGGGTGGCGACTGGGATGGCGCCTGGTCGGGCGACCACGTCGCCGGCCCTGGGGAAGAGGGCACATGAAAAAGAGGCCGTAACCACATACAAGGGCGAGCAGGCGGAACATCTTCGCGACGCCACGGCGGCGAGCTTCCGTTATCGCCGCCGCGAGAAGCGCACCGTCAACTTGGCGATCGACGCGTCCAGCTCGACGACGGGCACATCGCCGGGCTGGCGCCACACTGTGAAGAAGGGCTAGCTAGCGTCTTGCGGCGGCGACACCTGTAGCTCCACCGGCCATGACGGCGCGTCGAGTTCAGCGAGCTGTCGGCCATGACGCCGCCGTCGACAAGCGAACCTCACCCATGGTGGCTCGGGGGGACGTCGAGTGCGGGGTTGCGGTCGAAGAAGCCGGATGGCTTGAGCCAGAACGAGACCACGTCCGAAGGCATCACCGGCCAATCCTCGGGCCGCGTGATGTGATGGATCCCAAACACGTACCACAGCACCACATCGGTGTTCTCGATGTTCCGGTCGGCTTCGGTCCAGACAGCCAGGCCCGAGTCACGCTCACTCTGCACCGGGAAATCGCCGCAAGGCCAGCGCTCGTCATCGCGGTACGGAGTTACCCACAGGGTGTGGCCGATTACCTGGGCACGCTGGAAGGGCGGTGAGGCAGGATCGATCAGCGGAGGGAACACCGACGACGGGACGAGCTTGTAGCCGACCGAGGTACCCACGGCGTTATGGACATCGTTGTTTACTATCTTCCACGCCCGCTGCGTGTTCCAGTCGTAGTCCTGTTTTCCCTCCGCCTCGGTGCGCAGCGGGGTGCTGCGGACCGTCAGGCCTAGCCCGTACGGGTCATCGCCGCTGGCCGAGGCCGGCACGGAGTCGGTGGCGTAGACCGTGTTGGCGCTGCCGTCCACGTCCAGGTCCAGCCTGGCCACGATGAAGTGCTGGTGGAATGGTGCGTAGGTGCCCTGGTCCACCAGCGTCCCGTTGGCCGGCCTGCTGCCCGGCGCGGCGGTCTGCGAGGTGACCAGGACGCCGGTCGCGCGGACCTCGCACTCGATGTTCCCGTCCTGGTAGAAGCGCCAGTACACGAGGTATTCGTAGTTCGCCACCGTGACGTGGAAGGAGACCACGAGCCGCCGGGCCCGCCGGACTTCGACGCCGGCCCGTTCGTCCACGTGCTTCCAGCCGACCCCGCTGTCCTCTTCGTGGATGCAGATCGCGTTCGGTATGGTCCGGGGCTCGCCGCGGGAGTCGTGCACCACCGCGTCCAGGTAGGTGATCTCGCCCAGGCAGTCGCAGCCAAGCTCGAGCGAGATGGTCATGAAACCGAGTCCCCATTCGCCGATATCGAAGGCCGTTCGCCGGTAGTGTTCGAGGCTGGCGTCCCGGTAAGGCACAACCATCTCGGCGAACGAGAGCCGGTTCGCAACCGAGCGGAGCCTGTCGGCGTCCTGCCAGCCGACCTGGTGCAGCACGAGACCCTCGCGGTGGTTGAAGCCGAGCCGCAGCCGCCAGTTCTGCCAGCTCAGCTGATGCCCGTCCAGGGCGAAGCCGACGCCCTCCGGCTGGCTGATCTCCAGCGGTGTCACCTCGCGCAGCCGCATCGGGATGAGGCTGGGCAGGTACTCGCCCATCACGTCCGGGAGGCTGGTGCCGTCGTAGCTGTCCTCCAGCTCGAGCAGCGTCATCGTGTTCAGGTCAACGACGGGGTGCAGGCCGGTCACGTGGTGGGCGTACGGATTGCCCAGCTCACTGCCCCGGTACCACACATCGGACCAGCCGAGCCTGCGTCCCCGGTAGCGCTCGGGAACGAGCGCCGCGCCGTAGGCCCACATGTCGGTCAGCACCCGCGACAGGTCGGTGATGCCTCTTTGGGCCAGGGCCTTGATTAGCGCGGGGTGGGCACGGAGCATCTCGTCGCATTCGTGCCACTCGTCCACGGTCATGTTCGGCTGCTGGCCGGCCAGGTGCTCCCAGCTCGCGACCGCGTCCTCGGTCAGCGACACGGTGGCCCGGTAGGCCCGGCCGTCGGCGCGGTTCCAGCAGACGACCAGCGCTTCGCGCCCGTCCCGCGACGCCGCTTTGGCTGGCTCCTTCAGCTCGATCGAGGCGAAGCGCCAGCTGTCGGTGATGCCTTTGTCGCGGCGCACGATAGCGGCGGCCTGGCCGATCTCGTCGGCGGTCAGCGGGTCCAGCGGATGGGTCACGATCGTCCTCCGTCCAGTCATCGCCGATTATCGCCGTTTCTGGAGGCGCCGGTCAGACTGGGTAGGGGTCTGGCGTCTTCGTATAGCTGAGCCCCGCCCTGGTCCGGAGGGTAAAGTGCCCGGGCTTGGCCTGGGTGAGCTCCCACCCCGGGAGTTGCTTCAGCTGATGGTGGGCTCGGCAGGCAGGCCCGAGGTTACACGGGCAACTCCGCCCGCCCTTCTCGTAGGCCAGCGTGTGATCGGTGTCGCAGCGTGCGGCGGGCCATCGGCAGCTCGGGTTGTAGCAGGTGCGGTCCCGCGCGTTGACCCACCGTCGCATGCTGTCCGGGATGCGGTACCCAGGCACCTCGGCGGTGTGCGCGCACTCGCCGTCGTTGGCTTGTGCCCGCACTTTGCCCGCGGCCCGCACCACCGCTGCCTGTACCCATTCGTCCATAACGGCGCGACCCCATCCCTCGCTCAGGCATTTCTCCGCCAGGCTCGCCGGGATCGCGATGGTGACCTCCCCGATCATCCCTGGGGTCACGGGGCCGGCGGGCTTCGGCTTGATCGTCGTTACGGCGGTCGCGAGCCCATCGTCGTCGGTGACGACCACCGTCCACCGCACTGTCGGATCGCTGGCCGCCGTGGCGACCAGCCTGGCGGTCTGCGCCGGGGTGATCGGCCCGAGCCAAGAGAGCTGCCCAGGCTCCGGCCCGATCCCCGCCGCTGTCCGCCACGCCGCGGTGAGCTTCAACCGGCCTGGCTTAATGGTCAGATCTCCGGGAAGCCCAGCGCACCCTGGCGCTTTCGCCGCTGCGGTCCCCGGTACCGGCGGCCATTCGTCTGGCTCGTCGTCAGCCGATCTGTCGCCACTAGACCCGCTGTCTTCTGGCCGATCGCTGCCCGGCCCGTAATCCGGTGGCCGGTCACCTCGAGGTCCGTCATCTGGTAGCCCGTCGCCGGGTGGCTCGTCGCCGTCTGGCTCGTTGTCGGGTGGCTCGTCGTCCGGTGGCCGGCCGCCTCGGGGTCCGTCTCCGCCCGGCTCCTCATCCTGCGGTGGCGAAACAAATCGCAGGCTGCCGAGCAGTAGCCCGAGGAACACCTTCGCCTGGAGCAACCCGGTAGATCCCTGCGCACCGGCCGCCTTCCAGGCCGCCGCGATGGCCGCGACCCTCGCGAACGCCGCAGCCGCTAGATCGGCTGGAAGAGACTCCCCGCAGAGGGCGGCGGTGAAGTCCGAGTCCGGGTACAGCCGGACTCGGGCGCGCCGCTCTGCTCGCTGGCGGCGCTTTTCCGCCGACTCGGGATCGGTCTTGATCTCCAGTCGCCGAAGTTCGTCGCGCAGCTTGCCGGTGGTCATCCCGGCGGCCTTGTCCGCAATCGCCTGGTCGATCCTCCCGGCGGTCTCGAGATCCATCAGCGAGGTTGCTTCGGCGATGACCCTTACCCGCGCGACGTCTAGCGTTCCGGTGGTCATCTTGGCGAACGTCGCCGGCAGACGATCCTGAAGGTTCTTCGCGAGCTGAGCCTGGTTCTCCGCCCCGTACTTCGTCAGGGTCAGCGCCAATGCGATTTCCTGGACGGCCTCGCGAGCGATCCCGGTGGCCTGCTCGGTCCCGGTGTCCCACTTCGCTGGCCTGCGCCGCCGGATCAGTTCCTGCGTCACCGCGAGTTCCCTGGCGGTGGCCATCGAGCTGATGGACCGCAGCACCGGGAGTGTCCGGATCAGTTCGTCGTCCGGAAGTCCGCGCAGCGCGTCCCGTGCCTTGAGCGCCGAGGTGACTAGTGTGTCGAGCCATTCGCTGTCGGGGTCCGGCTGGGTCGCTTCCGCCACCGGGAGGTCTCGCACCTGGCCGAAGAGCGCCCGGATGTCCTCGGTAGTCAGCTCGCCGGCTGCGGGATCGTAGAGATCTTCCTCGTAGAGATACTCGATCTGACCTGGCATCGCGCCCTCCCCAAGGGTCGCTAGTAATTGCCATCTAGATCAGATTATAGCGATTATCGTTCGAATACACAAGCGATTTAACTCGCCTACACAACACTTTGGCGGGGCGCGGCATCAAACACCGCGTCCCGCCATGGAAAGTCGAGCGGTTGAGCCTCGCGGGCCGCCCTCCCGCGCTAGAGAGTCTCACACCCACACGATGCGCACGCTGGGCCTCCCTCCGGCCGTCACAGCCAGTGATCCCGTGACAACTCGATGAAATCACTGCGTGTAATCGCTGCTTGTCAAAGACCATTCAGCTACGACCTTGCGGTGCAAGTTGCATAAACGGGCTCCTTTAGCTCCAAAACTGGCAATAGATGGGTTATGGTAGCTATACGGAGCTAGTCATTTACGGTGAGCTGCGAACTAGACAGGGGACTACGGCGTAACAGCAGGAACGGTGGAGTATGGAGACATCGTCCGTCATCCGCATACCGCTGACGCGTGCGAATTTCCGATCCTGGGCTTGGTGGCAACTGCCGGTGCTGCTGAGAAGCTACGTGGCAGTTGTGACACTTGGTTGGCTGGCCTTGGCCTGCGCTGCAGCCACGCAAACGAGCTGGCATGCTGAGGACGCAGCGAAGTTCGCCTTGTTGCTTGGCTGTGGGCTGATCTCAGTCGCGGCGACGCCACGGGTCATATACACGTCGGGCGGACTGACGCGGGACTTCATTACGGTCTGGGTACTGCCGATCGCGGTGCTATTGCCGCCCGTCTACTCGATGCTGGCGCCAGTGCCTCTGCTTATCCTGATCCATGCCCAAGTACACAGGGGCGTGGTGTACCGCAAGGTGTTCACTGTCGCCGCAGTCGGGGGCTGCTACGGGGCGGCCTCGATTGTGTTCCATGCGCTTCCTGCCTCGTTTGCCAGTGGTGCCATCGGCTCGGGCACACATGCGCTTACGTGGACTGTCTCGGTTGTGCTGGCCGAACTGATCGGTCGCCGGGGGCACGGAGCTTTCATCATGGGAGCGATCAAACTCTCCGCCCCCGAGATTCATGTGGTGAAACAAGATCTGACTCGCGAATCGCTCCAGGCGGACCTGGCGGAGTTCGATCTGGGTGTCGTGGTAACTGTGGTCGTCGGGGTGAACGTCTTCCTCGCAATCATCGCTGTCCCCACAGTGCTGCTCATCCGCCGCTTCATGATGCACGCTCAACTCCTCACCAAGGCGCGCATCGACACCAAGACCGGCCTGCTCAACGCGTCCACCTGGGAAGCCGCGTCGGCCACCGAGATTGCGCGGTCCATCCGTGCAAATACTCCTATCTCCCTCACGCTCATTGATATCGACCACTTCAAGCTCGTCAACGACACCCACGGCCATCTCGCCGGCGACAAGGTACTCAGGGCGATGGGGGATGAGATCCGCGAGCATCTCCGTCATACCGACATAGCGGGCCGCTTCGGGGGTGAGGAATTCGTCGTGTTGCTTCCAAATGCTGGCGAGCGCGATGCCTTTGCCGTGGCAGAACGTCTTCGCCAGCACATCGAGGCCACGCCGATCCCGATCGGGGATGATCCGGCCGATACGTCGCAGGTTGTCAAGCTCACGATCTCAGCGGGCGTCGCGGCGCTGACCGAGGATTGCCACGAGCTCACCGACCTACTCGCCGCTGCGGACTCGGCTCTGTATTACGCGAAAGAGCACGGTCGTAACAAGACACACGCCGTCAACGTTGCGGAGCACAAGACAAAGCTTGTCCCAGCGGCCTCCGCTCAGTAACCCAGGCGGAGGATGCACCGCGCGGCCATCCGGAGGCCGGCCCCGGCGATGGGACATCGATGGCGCTATTAGCCCCTCGATGTCCCGTCGCTGGGGCCGCGCACGATACCGCCGCACTCGCATCTGAGGCTGAACTACTGGCCGGGCCACTGCGACGGGTTACCCTACTCATTGTGAGTACATGCGGACACTGGGTATCGGTTCGTGCCCGTTGACCGTCCCGACGAGGACGACGCGGCACCGGACGCCCGTGCCACGGCGGTTGCTGAACGCGCCACGCCGGTCGACCGTGTCCCCGCGGAAACGCGCGACCCGGTCACGTATGCGGCTGAACTTCGCGCTGCCGTCGCCGCTGACCGCTGGGAGACGGCAGCCGCCCGTTTCGCAGAACGATGGTCGGCCCATGAACGTGATTACCCCCGGCCTGCCGATGCGGACACCCCTCGACGCCTGGCCCCGGACGCCGATGCGGAAGTCGACCGTGCCTGTGACCGTATCCGCGACGTTGAGCAGCGTGTGATCACCCCCGCGATGCGCGAAATCGAGACCGAAGACCCCGACCGATCCCTAGTCGGCCTAGACCACCGCCTAAAAGGCCCCGACCGCCTAAAGGAAAAGGTGGGACGAGCCCTTGAAGAGCAGCCTGACCTAGCCCCGAGCCAGGCCATGTCACTGGTGCCAGACGCAATCCGCTTCACGTTCTGCTACAGCGACGAACACTATGTTGACGGCGTTCGAACCGATCTGGGTCGGTTGCATGCCCTTGGGTTTGAGCTTGCCAAGCCACTAAAGAACTCTTGGGACGATAACCAGTACAAGGGGATCAACAGCCAGTGGCTTGAACCGGAGACTGGCCAGCGCTTCGAGGTGCAGTTCCACACTCATGTCAGCTTCGAAGCAAAGCAACTCACGCATTGTGCTTACGAACGGATTCGGAGCTCGGACACTCCGGACGCTGAGCTTGATGAACTCGACGAACTTCAGCACGAGGTATGTGCCCGCATACCCGTGCCTCCGGGTGCCGGTGAGATCGAAGAACATCCCAGGGAGGAACGCAATGGCAGATGAAACTACCTACTACGCGATCGTCAACGAGTACAGCAGCCATGATCGTCCGGGGGGAGTGCTTCGTAGAGTCAAGCACGAGGGTGGTTATCACGATGAGGCATTCACCCGCGAGCTGATATGGGAGCGTACTGGCTCACTGCGTTCCGCGGAGCGTGGTGACACGATGAACGACTTCTTGGAGATCACCGAGGACGAGGCGATGCGCATCGTTGACCGGATCCGCCGCGAGGCCAGCACACCTTGAGGATCCAGTCCTCGTGCCGGCGGGATGGTATACGAGGAGACCTGACCACGGCGCCGCATCACCCGTGGGACGCCGTTACGGTGCTTGAGGGAGTCAGCCTCAAGCGATGAGAGCGCAAACCGCCGTGATGTTCGCAAACTAGCGGTGGAAGGAGACCGACGCGGATAACCTCGCGAGCATGTCTCCGAAGTCTCGCGGACGTAAAAGCAAGAACAAGAAGAAGAGCGGGCCTAGGAAGGCGAACCCGCGTCTCCCGGTGGACGATCGCGGGCCGCTCGTCCTGGACTTCAGGACAGGTGTCGGCCAGGCACCGGGGGTGTACGACGCACCGGATCTCGTGGGAAACGGTCCGCTGGAGATGAGCCTCGGCCAAATAGGGGCGAGCGCGGGGGAGAACGTCGCATTCCAAAGGGTGACAGAGCGGCTCCTCAAGGACGCCGCGGGTCTGCTGACGGCCACCGGACCACGGCAACTTGAGCAGGCAACGGCCGAGTTGCTTGCCGTTGAGCTCGCGAGCCCGGAGATGCAGGGCAGGCGGACCGACCTACTGGGCCGGGATCTCGTCGAGGTGGGGTTGAACCGGGTCCTG
>JBEKHI010000344.1:0-9083 GCA_050012355.1 Streptosporangiaceae bacterium
GGGAGCTGTTCCCGGAGGAGATCAGCGGCAGTCCGTGGCTGCCCCACGACGCGTGGCGCGACTGGAATGAGGCGTACCGCACGACCTACCGGGAGTACGTCGCGAACCAGCGGGAAAAGGACGCCGCCGTGCTTGGTGTGCGAGCGGCACTCAGCAAACCTCGGCTGTTCGACGAGCTCGACCCCGGCTGGGTTGAGCTGGTCAAATTCCACAACGGCGCGGTCACCCTGGCGGAATACGCGGGCGCGGTCGCCGAGCTGCGCATGGCCCGGTTCGGACGCGACAGCGCCTGGCGCACGATGTCGGTCCTAGGGGCGCTCGATGAGATCCGCCACACCCAGATTCCTTTGCTGCTCGGTCACGACCTGATGGCTCACGACGGCAACTTCGACTGGACCCACAAGGCGTACCACACCAACGAGTGGGTGATTCTCGCCGCCCGTCACCTGTTTGACGACATGATGCTCGCCGCCGACGCCATCGACCTCGCGATCCAACTCAACTTCGTGTTCGAGACGGGTTTTACCAGCCTGCAGTTCATGGCCATGGCGGCCATGGCGGACCGTGCTCACCATCATCTGTTCGAGAAGACGGTGGCGAGCATCCAGACCGACGAGGCGCGCCATGCCCAGATCGGGCATCCCGTGCTGGCGACATTGCTGGAGAACGGCTCGCGTGACCGGGCTCAGTACCTCATCGACAAGATGTGGTGGCGATGCTGGCGGCTGTTCCTGGCGCTCAGCGGAACGGCCATGGAGTATCTCGCCCCGCTTCAGGCGCGGACCCGCTCGTTCAAGGAGTTCATGACCGAGTGGGTAACCGAGCAGTTCATGAAGAACCTCGCCCAGTTCGGCCTCGAAAAACCCTGGTTCTGGGACCTGTTCATGGAAGAGCTTGACTACGCGCACCACAGTTTCCAGCTGGGCCTCTATACCTACCGGACCACGTTGTGGTTCGACGTGGCGATGCCTGACGCGGACGAGCGCGAGTGGCTGAACTCGAAGTACCCGCGGTGGGATAAGACCTACGGGGAACTATGGGCGCGGCTGGAGCGGCGCTGGGAGACCGGCGGCGAAGCCAATACGCTGTCCTATGGGCTCCCTGCCCTGTGCAACTTGTGCCAGCTCCCCGCGTTGTTCATCCGGCCGGGGCGAAACACCGCGTGCACCCTGGAGCTGGCCGGACGCCGGTACCTATTCTGCTCGGAGCCATGCCGCTGGATCTTCGAGCGGGAGGCCTCGCGGTTCGCCGGTCACGCGAGCGTTGTCGACCGGATCGTCGCCGGAGAGGCACCAGGCAAGCTCACCGACCTGCACGGGTGGATGGGCCTGGCGGCACCCGTCGAGACCGGCAAGGACCTGCGCCGCGGCCTCGACCCGTGGCGCCTTGACCCCATTCCGAGTGCGTGATGCGGGTGTACCTGTTCGGCTTCGCGAGCGACGATTTCCTCGGCCGCGTCGTCCTCACCCCGGATGACCGCACCGTGGCCCAGCTAGCCGGCCAGCTGGTGGCCTGGGGCCTAGCATCCGAGCGAAGCGCATCCCTGACGGTGCGCAACGAGGCAGGCGACATCCTCGATCCCGAGGCGACCATCACCCAGGCTGGGCTCACGAACGGCGACATCTTCCGGGTCGAGCGATGAGACCGTGGCGGTACGCCGGATCGCTTGACGACATCTGGGCCGGCGAGATGATCGCCGTGAAGCTCGGAGCGGCCGACGTCCTGCTGTGCAACCTCGACGGGTCGCTGGTCGCCTACGAGGACCGGTGCCCACACCTGGGGAGTCCGCTTTCCGAGGGTGCCCTCGACGGCGGCGTCTTGACCTGCGGCGCGCACGAGTGGCAGTTCGACGCACGGACCGGGCGCGGGGTCAACCCGGCCAGCGCGTGCCTGCGCCGTTACCCGGTGCGGCTGGACGGCGAGCAGATCTTCGTGCGGCTATGAACCGGGTCGGTCCGGTGCTGCACGTCACGCCGTTCGCGTGGTCGGTGGTCGCCGTCATCGAGGAGGAGAACATGGACGTGCTCGTCCGGGACGAAGGGGCATACCTGCGTGTGCTGGTGCCCTGGGTCTGCCGGCTGTCGCGGGCCGGGCTGGAGGCGGCGACCGGCCTTGCCATCCGGTTTCCCGGTGACCTCGAGCTGGTGATGTCGTCGTTCACGGGTGTGCTGCGACTGACCGAGGACGACGCCGTCTGGCGGCTCGCGGGCACCCCGGCGGGTGAGCGATGACCAGGCCGCCGGGCCGCAAGGCGTACAGCCGGCTCGCGGCGGGCCGGCGGGTTCCGCTCGAGTATGAGCTGGTGAGCACCGACCTGCACTACAACTACCCGATGCGATTCGAGCTGCCGGCCGCCAACCCGGTGGTCGCCTGGTACTACCGCTACCGGGAAGGCTCCCCGTTGCGGGCCCGCGACTGGGAGCAGTTCGCCGACCCGCGCCGGACCACTTACCACGGTTATGTTCAGTCGCAGGACGCGCGCGAGGATGTCGTTGACGGTCTGCTCAGGGAGGCAGCCGAAACCAGCGACCATAACGACGCATGGCTGAGCTTCCTGGATCGCTGGTACGCCCCGCTCCGCTTCCCGGTACATGGGTTGCAGATGCTCGCCGCCTACGTCGGGCAGATGGCGCCCGCCTCCCGGATCACCAACTGCGCCGCGTTCCAGTCGGCCGACGAGCTACGCCGCGTCCAGCGGATCGCCTACCGCACCGTCCAGCTAGGTGGCCCGCTGTCCCCGGCCGCCGCCATGTCGCAGCGGGCCGCCTGGGAGGACGCGGAAGCGTTTCAGCCGCTACGCGAGCTCCTCGAACGGGCCCTGACCGCCTACGACTGGGGCGAGGCGTTCACGGTGACGAACCTGGTCATCAAGCCCCGGCTGGACCGGCTGGTGAACCAGGAGATCGCCGGCGCGCTGGCCACGGCGAACGGTGACCCGATCCTCACGAGCATCCACTTCTCGCTCGACGAGGACGCGCGCTGGCACCGCGCTTGGTCGGCGGCGCTGCTGCGGCACCTGATCGACGACACCCCCGAGAACACCGAGGTGATCCGCGGCTGGATCCGGAAGTGGACTCCGCTCGCATCCCGGGCGGTGGATGCCCTCGCCGGGGTCCTCGGCGAGGCACCCGTGCCGCTCGATGCGAGCGCGGCCGCCGCTCGCATCGCCCGGGACGTCTCGCGGGAAACGGAGGCTCTGCTGCCGGTTACCCCTGACGGTTACTTCTGAATGGCCTTGATGGCGTCCCGGATCACGTTGATCACGAAGTCGGGATGGGAGAGCATCGGGACGTGGCTGCTGTCGATGTCATAGGTGGTGGCCTTCATGCGCTTGGCCACGAAGCGCTCCAGCTCGGGGTTGACGGCGTTGTCGTTGTTGGCGACGATGTACCAGCTCGGCTTGGTCTTCCAGGCGACGCCAGGGGCCTGGCTGGTGAACAGCTCGGTGGACGGCGGGGTGGCGGTGGCCCAGACGATCTGCTGCTCGGCCTCGGACAGGTCCCCGCAGAAGTCCGCCGTGGCGTCGTGGGGCATCCAGACGCGCCCGCTGGCCACCGTGACCTTGCCGAAAAGGGCCGTGGCGGGAAACTTGTCGATCAGGCTCTGGGTGGTCTCGTCGGCGTCCGGGGCGACGGCCGCGATGTAGACCAGGCCGGCGACGCGATCGTCGGTGCCCGCGGCCGTGATGACGGCGCCCCCGTAGGAGTGGCCGATGAGGATGGCCGGGCTGGGGACCTGACCCAGGTAATACCGGGTCGCCTCGACATCGGCCACGTTGGTGTCCAGACCGTACTGGGCGGAGATCACCTCGTGGCCTTCGGCCTGGAACGTGGGCATCACCTTGCTGAAGCATGAGCCGTCGGCAAGAATCCCGTGGCTGAACACGAGGCTCGGTTTGGCGGACATGATCCCTCCATCTGTGGTTTCCGTGGCGCGTTTGCCTTGTCTCCACTGTCGTCACGCCGGTTCCCGATGTCGTCGGCCACCGTGGACGAATGCGGGGCGAAAATTGGTCCGGAATGGAGCAACCGCCCGGGCGTAGACTGACCGCGATCGTCGGCTGGAGGTGCGCGCGATGAGCCTGGACGCAGGAGATTCGCCGGTCGCCAACGCCACCCTGTCGTCGGTGAACGCGGCCTTCACCTTGGCGCTGATCCTGACCCAGGCCACCTCACCGCGCCAGGCCATCCGGCTGCTCACCACCGCGGTCCCGTCGATCGCGAGCTGCGATCAGGTACTGACGTGGCATCCGAGCAGGTCTGGGGACTACTACGAGCGTGCTCCCGACAGCATCAGCGACACACTGACCGGGATCACGGTTCCGGGGCAGTTCGAATTGGACGGGTCGTCTTCCTGGTGGGCGTTTCCGCTCGCTCCGTCGCTGGTGAATAACCCGGTCTTCCTCGTCGTGGCCACCACCGACCCGCTATCCCCTCAGGAGAAGTTCCTGCTCTCGGTTCTCGTGCAACTGTGCGGCACGGTGATCGCGAAGCTGGAGCTGCTCGACGCCGAAACCCAGCTCAACGCTGATCTCGAGTCGACTGTCTCGACCCTCAGCAAGATCATGGAGACCCACCGGCGGCTGAACGAGATCGTCGTGAACGCCGGGGAGTCCGGCATCGCGCAGACCCTGCACCAGCTCACCGGATTCCCCGTCCTCATCCAGGACGTGCACGGCAATACCCGGGCATCGGCCGGCGACCGGCCGGCTGGCCGACGGGCCAAAAAACAGCCCGGACAGCGGCACGAGCTCATCCGCCGGCTGCAGATCACCCGGCGAGCGCTCTACCACCGCCAGGCCTGGCTGGTCCTGGCCAACCCACGGCCCGGCATCCTCGGGGTCATCGCGCTCGCCGACGCCGCGCACACGGCGACCGAGACCGACCTGGCCGCGCTGGAATACGCCGCGACCGTGCTGAGCGTCGAACTCTCCCGGCTGCAGAGCGTCGCCGAGGCGGAACTGCGCGGCCAGCGCGATTTCGCCGAGGAACTGCTCGCGGGCGCGGACGAATCCACGGTCAAGGCATCCGCGCACGCTCTGGGATACGACCCGGAGCGATCCCACCGGGTCGTCATCGCCACCGGGCGACCGCACGATGGCCTCGACGAGCGATTCTTCCAGGCCGTTGTCCGTGAGGTACGCCGCATCGACATCGCGACGCTGATGGTGGGCCGAGCCAATTACGTCGTGATCATCGCCTACCGCGAGACCGACTGGATGAAGCTGCGGACGCACATCGCCAGCCAGTTGCCGGACAGCGCCTGCCAGCTCGCGGTGGGGTCTCGCTACCCGGACGCATGGCACGTCGCCGCGAGTTACCGCGAGGCACAGTTCGTGGCCAATCTGCCCTCATCCGCCGCCGCACCGGTGCTGCTGTTCGACTCACTTGGCAGCTACCGGATGCTCTCGTCGGTCACCGACCCAGCCGGAATCGAAGCCTTCATGAATGACCAGATCGGAGCGCTACTGGAGTACGACAGCCAGCACCATTCCGGCCTTCTCATCACGCTTGCGCAGTACTTTGACAGTGGCGGCAATATCGACCGGGCCGCAACCGAGCTCTCCATCCACCGCAGCACACTGAAGTACCGCCTCAAGCGAATCCGCGAGTTGCTCGGCCAAGACCTGAACGACGGGCCGACCCGGCTCGACCTTCACCTGGCCACCAGGGTCTGGCTCACGCTTGAGAGCCTCCGCCGGACTGAGTAGGCCATCCTCGCTAGGAGTGGCGCTCGACGGTTCGGACGAGATCCACCCGGGACGTGATATCCAGCTTGCCGAAGACATGACGCAGGTGGGTGTTCACGGTGTGGGGCGAGACGAACAGCCGGTCGGCGATCCCCCGGTTGGTATGGCCGGCGGCGGCGAGACTCACGACCTGAAGCTCGGCGTCCGTGAGGGATTCCCAGCCCGATTTCGGGCGATCCAGCGACTGCACCCGGCGCCGGATGCCGAGCTCACGCAGCCGCTTGCGGGCTCTGGCCGCGTCGCGCGCGGCTCCCGCCTCGACGCAGATGCGCAGGACGCGATCGAAGGCGTCCACCGCCGCGCCACGATCACCACTGGCCAGCCGGGCACAAGCCAGGTCCTCCAACGCGGCCGCCGCGGCCAGCGGACGCTGGCCAGCCGCGAGGATCGTCGCGGCTTGCTCTAGGTCGTGCCTGGACTGGTTGAGGAGGCCTCGGGTATGGGCGGCGGCTCCCGCCGCGGACGGCACGCCGGGATTGAGCTCATACCGGCGTGCGGCGATGGTGGTCGCGGCCTTCGCGAGTTCCTCATCGTCGGCCGCGAGGGCCATCCGGACCAGCAGCGGATCGTCGGCGGCCTCCATCGGGAAGAGCGGGAACAGCGACAGCCGCTCCGTCTGGCCGAACGTGCACAGCCAGTCGTAGGCCTGGTCCGGGTGGCCGGATGACATGGAGTGGACGGCGAGGTACCAGGCGGCGAGCTTGCGGACGACGGGGGCGGTCGCGGTCAGCATGACCCGGGCGATCTCGGCGATCTCCCGGGCCCCGCGCTCGTCCCCGAGGTGGAGTTTGACGCGGCCGAGCGCGGTCACCGCCGCGGCGTCCAGCACGCCGACGATCAGCTGGGCATCGGCGACGTGGAACCGGTCTTCGAGCAGCGTGTTGGCCTCATCGAGCTTGCCGAGGTGGAGCAGATGCCGGCCCTTCCAGCTCTCGAAGACGTGAATGGCCCAGTTCTGCCGGTCACGCTGGGCGGCCGCCAGCCCGTCGTCGGCGACGCCCAGTGCCTCATCGAGCCGGTCGAGTGCGGCCAGCAGCCACGATCGGTAGCTGTGCATCAGGCGCTCGCGCGGATCGTCGAAAGCGGCGAGCTGCCCGGAGTCCACGTCGGCCAGCAGCCGCAGGCCAGCGTCGAAATGCCCGAGTTGGTATTCCATCGCTGAGCAGCCGATCTGGAAAAAGTACTGGGCCGCGATGTCGTTGCTGACCAGTACGCTCGTGCGCACCTGCGCTTCGATCGCCAGGCCCTCGTCCAGCCGGTGGGCGACCAATAGGTTGTGAAACAGCGACGCCTGCAGCCGTGCTCGCGTGTCGGCGGCCAGGCCCGGCAGAGACAGGCCCTTCCTGGCATTGTCGGTGCGGTCGTCTGGCGAGATGGCGAACATCGCGGCCAGGCTGAGCCGCACGGCGGCTTCCTGCTCGGCGGGCAGCGCCCGGCGCAGGGCCTTGTCGGCGAAGGCGTGCGCTTCCTCGCTCCGTCCGGCGGCGAACAACGATACGGCCCGGCGGGCCACCAGCGCGCTCCGCAGCGGATGCCGTGGCGGGACCAACGCCAAAGCCGCCTCCGCGATGTCCGCCGAGGCGCTGGGGTCGGTCATGCCGAGTGACTCAGCAGCGTCGGCGAGAATGCGCACGGCCGCGATGTCACCAGGTTCCGCGCTGGCGGCCAGCTGCGCCGCTACTTCCGCTGGCAACGCGCCGCCCGCCAGCAGGACGTCAGCCGCCTCCCGGTCAAGGGCCCGGCGAACCGCGCCGGGCACCGCGCCTCGGGCCGCCTCCCGGGCCAGGTCGTGCTGGAAGGCGAGGCGGCCGCCAGTCTCGGTGAAGATCCCGGCGTAGATGACTTCCCTGACCGGATCGACGAGGTCGGCTATCGGCAGGCGGGCCATCGCCGCTATCTGGCTGAGCGTGAACTGGCGGGCGAGGGACGCGGCGGCCGTCACCACCCGCTCGCCCGCGGGAGTGGTACGCGAGATGCGTCGCCGCATGCTGTCCTCGAGCCGGTGCGGAACCCGGTTCCCGGCCATGCCCGCCCGCCCGTCCACCACGCGGACCAGGTCTTCCTCGCGCAGCCCGGCGAGCAGATCAACGATGAGGAACGGGTTGCCCTGCGCGCCGGCCAGGGTCCGGAGCAGGTCACCGGCCGGCCGCGCCCCCAGGATGTCCTTCGCCACCTCCGCGATCGCCGAGGCGGACAGCGGCGTGAGCGCAATCGTCGTGGCCCCGGCGACGGTCAGCTCGGTCAGCGCCCGGTGGATGTGCGGCGCCCCCTGATCTGGCCGCACCGCGATCAGCCACGCGACTGGCAGCGGCGCCAGCCACTGCGTCAGCATCCGCAAGGCCAGGCCGCATCCCGCGTCGGCCCACTGGACGTCATCGAGGCATACCAGCAGCGGCTGCCGCAGCGCCGCGCGCTCCATCAGGGTCTGGATATCGGCCAGCAGCCAGAACGGCTCTTCGCGGGAGCGGTCGCGGGTGCCGAGCGCGGTCCGGTCCACGAGTGAATCGGCGCCGCCGAACAGCGCCTCCATCAGCACCGAGCCGTGGCCTGCTTCCGCGGCGCCGAGGCCGGTCCGGAAGTCCAGCGCGCGAGCGGTCTCCTGGGCCGCTGTGAGCAGCCTCGTCTTGCCCAGGCCAGCGTCACCCTCGATGATCACGACGCCGCCCGCCCCGCCCCGCACCCGCCGCAGGAAACCGGCGAGCATATCCAGATGCTCGTCCCGCCCGCGGATAGGGGATGCGCTCAAGGTACTTCCCCTTCTGCGCTTCAAGGGATTGCGGCAGCCGCTACCAATAAACATAGCGGAGCGGCCACCGGGGATTCCGGTGGCCGCCCGCGGACTGCCAGCAGCCGGCTAGTGGCCGACTGCGGACAGGTAGGTGCCCCGTCCGGTCTTGATGCTCTCCCAGTACACCGGCCCGAGCCGCCACGTAAGGGTCTGGTGGCTCACGGAGCCTGGCGCCGTGATGACCGCCGTGTCCGGACCCCAGGCACCCAGCTCACCCTGGATTTCCTGCGGGGTCTCGAGCAGGTAGGTCAAGTCGAACGAGGCGTGCTGACCTCGCTTGAGGATGACGGTGCGGTAGCGTTCCGGTGCCCGCGCTACCGGAAGCCGCATCTGGCCGCCGTCGCCCACCAGGTCCAGCCCCGGGTAGCCGGCCATGCTGCACGTGCTGTGGCCCACGTTGACCAGGGTGATCTGCACCCGGTGCTGATAGGCGACCTTGGTCGCGGCGGGCTTGCCGAAATCAACCCGCAGGTTCGTCGTCGGGCAGTGGGCCGGCACCGAACTGGGATGAGCGGCCGATGTGGCCGCCAGCGCCTGTCCGGGAAC
>JBEKHI010000345.1:0-8998 GCA_050012355.1 Streptosporangiaceae bacterium
GCTGTCCTCTTTGCTGAGCAAGCCCCCGGGTCGGCCCGCGGGCCTGCCTCTTCCCGCGCCGGCCGCGGGCGGCGTGGGTGATGATTCGGATTCGTCCTTCGCGGACTGGATGTCCGAGGTGCTGCGACGTGAGGGCATGACGATGGAGGCCGCCGCGCGTCAGCTCGGCGTCTCGGTGAAGACAGTCAGCCGCTGGGTAGGCGGCGCCACCGAGCCGAGGCTGCGCGACCTGCGCCGCATCCGCGAGCTCTTCGGCGACATGCCCTTCCCCTAACGCCTCTTCCGCGCTAGGCGACCCCATCGATGTCCCATCGCTAGCGTGATAGCGCCAGCGGTGGGACATCCATGGGAGCCGGTGCCACTCTCGCGCCGCCGCGGCTATCCTCCGGGTTCCTGGCGACGGACACTTGTGGAAGGCTGGGATGGACAGTTGTGTCCCGATCGTTTAGCGTGAGCGAATGACCGTCGGCCCCGGTACGTACGAGCTCAGCCCGGCCAACGGCCGGGTCGGGATCAGGACGGCCCGGGTCGGGATCGCGGCGCGAGCCGGCCATGACCTGCTGCTCGAGGTGACCAGGTGGCAAGCGCGGGCCGAGGTACCCGAGACCGGCGGCTTGGCCTCGGCCACCATCACCGCCGAGCTGGACTTCGGCTCGCTGGCGGTCCGCGAAGGAACCGGGGGCGCCCGTCCGCTCACCGCCTCCGACCGCGCGGACATCGAGAAGACAACGCGTAAGGTCCTGGGCGACGGAACCGCCACCTTCAGCTCCACCCGCGTCGTGCCGTCGAACGTCGGCGGCGCCATCGAGGGCACGGTCACCTTCCGCGGTAAGACCCAGCCGGTGCGTCTACAGGTAAGTGAGCCGTCCCCCGGCCACTTCCGGGGCACCGCCACCGTGCAGCAGACCGGATTCGGAATCACCCCGTACGCGGGCTTCTTCGGCGCGCTCAAAGTCCGCGACGAGGTAACCCTCGAGTTCGACCTGCACCTCGCGTAACCGCGGCCCTACTAACCAGCATCGCTCACTCGCTTTCGGCGCCGTTTGGCGTGAAGACCGTCGGGATCGCGGGGTAGCCGCGGGACAACTGCAGCGCGTACCCGGGAAGCTCAGCGGTCGCGGAACGGTGCCGCGCCCGCGCGGTCTCCACATCCGAGTACTCGAGCACCGAACCCGAGCGGATCAGCGGCACGAGCAGTCCCCGGTCGTTCGGCGGGATCTCCGGCGGCAGGGTGCTGACGATCTCCGCCTGCGCGACCCCGCTATCGGACCGGCGGCGCACCGCCCACTTCCGCCCACCGCGACCGGGCTTGCCCACCGAGCGCTTGGCAACCGGTGACATGCCGCCGGACGGGTTGGACCTGGCGACCAGCTTGTAAACCAGCGCGGCGGTCGGCGCGCCGGAACCGGTGACTAGCGACGTGCCAACCCCGTAGCCGTCAACCGGGGCGGCGGCCAGCGCTGCGATCGAGTACTCGTCGAGATCCCCGGTGACGATGATCCGGGTCGAGGTGGCCCCTAGCGAGTCAAGCTCGCCGCGCACCGACCGGGCAAGCGCGGGCAGGTCTCCGCTGTCAATACGGACCGCGCCGAGCGACGGCCCGGCGACCGATACCGCGGTGCGCACCGCGCGAGGCACGTCGTAGGTGTCGACGAGCAGCGTCGTGCTCGCGCCGAGCGAGCTGACCTGCGCGTCGAAGGCGTCGCGTTCGCTGTCGTGCGCGAGGGTGAACGCGTGCGCGCTTGTCCCGGTGGACGGCACGCCGTACATCCGGCGCGCCGCCAGATTCGAGGTAGCGGTGAACCCGGCCACATACGCGGCGCGGGCGGCGGCGACCGCGGCCCACTCGTGAGTGCGCCGCGAGCCCATCTCGATCAGCGGACGACCGCCCGCGGCGGTGACCATCCGGGACGCCGCCGACGCGATGGCGCAGTCATGGTTGAGTATCGACAGGATCACAGTTTCCAGCACAACCGCCTCGGCGAACGTGCCTTCCACCACCATGATGGGGGACCCGGGGAAGTAACAGTCGCCCTCCGCGTATCCCCATACATCTCCCGTGAAACTGTATTCTGAGAGGTAACGGAGCGTGGTCTCGTCCACGATGCCGCCATCGGAGAGGAAGGTGAGGTCCGATGGGCCGAACCGGAAGCGCTCGATGGCATCCAGTACCCGTCCGGTGCCTGCGACCACCCCGTATCGCCTGCCATGCGGTAGGTGGCGGGCGAACACTTCGAATACCGCCCTGCGCTCCGCCGCGCCGCTGTGCAGAGCAGCTTGCAACATGGTCAGCTCGTAGTGGTCGGTCAGCAGTGCCGTGCCGCCGGATTCGCCGCCGGGGGCAGTGTTCAGGGGATGCGTCACAGGTGACACAGTATTACCCCAGGGGACAGCATCACCTGGGGGAACGGCCCCCTGGCAGCGCAGCGGTGAGGGAGGTGCTGGTTAATGAGCGTGGCACCCGCTGAGGTCGAAGCCCCTCGATCCGAGGACGAGGCGGTACCCGACAAGCCGTGGGTGACTATCGTATGGAATGACCCCATTAACCTGATGGACTACGTTACGTACGTTTTCCAGCATGTTTTCGGGTACGCCAAGCCCAAGGCCGAGCGGCTCATGCTCGACGTCCACCAGAAAGGCAAGGCGATTGTCGCCTCCGGCACCCGTGAGTCGATGGAGCACAACGTCGAGGTACTACATGGTTACGGTTTGTGGGCGACCGTAGCTCAGGATTAATCAATATGGAGATCTTCCGTCCAACCCGGGACGGCGGCGCCGCCGCCCGGATCGACGCCGCCGAGGCGGTACTGCTGCGCGACCTGATTAGCCAGGTGATGGGCATGATCATCGGCGACCGGGTGCCGCGTCCCAAGCGGGAGAGCGCCGAGGATGCCCTGGCGGACATCTTCGACCCGGATGTATCGGTCGAGATACCGGAAGACCCGGTACTTGCCCGGTTGCTGCCGGACGCGTACCCCGACGATCCTGACGCCGCCAAGGAGTTCCGCCGGTACACGGAGTCCTCGCTGCGCGACACCAAGCGGGAGTCAGCGCAGATCCTGCTGGACACGCTTCCCACCCGCGGCGGGAAGATCAAGCTGTCGGGCGATCAGGCCCGGGCGTGGCTGCGGGCGCTCAACGACGTGCGGCTGACCTTCGGTACCCGGCTGAACGTCACCGAGGACTACGAGGACCAGCTCGCCGGACTCAATCCCGAGGACCCCGCGGCCGCCGCCTTCGAGGTCTACGGCTGGCTCGGTGCCGTCCAGTCCTCGCTGGTCCAGGCCCTGATGTAATCTCACCGATCATGCTGACGATCTCCCGCGAGCTGTACGAGAAAATCGTCGCCCACGCCCGCGCCGACCACCCAGACGAGGCCTGCGGCGTGGTGGCGGGCCCGCTGGGCTCAGACCGCCCGCAGCGGTTCATCCCGATGATCAACGCGGAGCGCTCGCCGACGTTCTACCGCTTCGACTCGGCCGAGCAGCTCAAGGTATGGCGCGGCATGGACGATCGCGACGAAGAGCCGGTGGTGATCTATCACTCACACACCGCGACCGAGGCGTATCCGTCCAGGACCGATATCTCGTACGCGAGCGAGCCGAACGCTCACTACGTACTTGTATCAACAAGAGATGACCATAACGCCGAGTTCCGGTCTTACCGGATCATCGATGCCCAGGTCACCGAGGAAACGGTCGAGATCCTCGCGGCCCAGTAGTCTCCCGGGGGACGCCTCCCGTACCCACGGAATAGATAGGGAAAGCCCTATCGTTGCCACCATCGGCACGCGGTAATCACGACAGGAGCGTTGTTCATGGCCATAGAGGTTCGCATCCCGACGATCTTGCGCACGCACACGTCTGGCGAGAAGGTTGTCGAGGGCGACGGATCGACCCTCGGCGAGCTGCTCGTGGACCTAGAGACCAGGCACAACGGCCTGCAGGCGCGGCTGATTGACGACGGCAAGCTGCGCCGTTTTGTCAACGTGTACTTGAACGACGAGGATGTCCGCTTCCTGTCCGGGCTGGACACGCCCGTCAAGGACGGCGACACGGTCACCATCCTTCCCGCCGTAGCCGGCGGCTGACCCGCACGCCAATGCGGTACGACTCGCTCCTCGACTCCCTGGGCGGTACCCCCCTTGTCGGGCTGCCCAGGTTGTCGCCCTCTCCGCAGGTAAGGCTGTGGGCGAAGCTCGAGGACAGGAACCCGACCGGGTCAGTTAAGGACCGAGCCGCGTTCTACATGGTGGCCCAGGCCGAGAAGGACGGGCTGCTGACCCCGGGATCGGTGATTCTCGAGCCGACGTCGGGTAACACCGGTATCTCGCTCGCGATGGTGGCGAAGCTCCGGGGCTATCACCTCATCGTGGTCATGCCGGAGAACACCAGCACCGAGCGTCGTGAGTTGCTCCAGATGTACGGGGCGGAGATCATCTACTCGCCGGCGGCCGGCGGGTCGAACGAGGCGGTGCGGGTCGCGAAGGGGATCGCGGCTGAGCACCCAGACTGGGTGATGCTCTACCAGTACGGCAATGAGGCGAACGCCCGGGCGCACTACGAGACCACCGGTCCGGAGATCCTGGCCGACCTGCCTGAGGTCACCCACTTCGTGGCGGGCCTCGGCACGACGGGAACGCTGATGGGGACCGGGCGTTACCTGCGCGAGCACCGGCCGGACGTGAAGATCGTCGCCGCCGAGCCGCGCTATGGCGAGCTCGTGTATGGGCTGCGCAACGTCGACGAGGGCTTCGTCCCCGAGCTTTACGACGAGTCCGTGCTCACCACCCGGTTCTCGGTCTCCTCGGCGGACGCGCTGCGCAGGACCCGTGAGCTGCTGAACGCGGAGGGCATCTTCGCGGGAATCTCGGCCGGGTGCGCGCTGCACGCGGGCATCTCCATCGCCGAGAAGACCGTCAGCTCGGGGAACCGAGCCGAGATCGTGGTCTTGGTCGCCGACGGCGGCTGGAAATATCTCTCGACTGGTGCCTACGCCGGCACTCTCGATGAGGCGGAGTCGCGGCTGGACGGTCAGCTCTGGGCTTAGTCGCCCGCACGTTCCGGCACAATGGGGACATGCGGTTGACGGTGGTGGGGTGTGCGGGGAGCTTTCCTGGGCCGACGAGCCCGGCGTCGAGCTATCTGTTCGAGGCAGATGGCTTCCGTCTGGTCATCGACATGGGGAATGGCGCCCTGGGGGCGCTGCAGAAATACGCCGGGCTGTTCGACATCGACGCGATCTGCCTGAGCCATCTGCACGCGGACCATTGCAGCGACCTGTATTCGTATCAGGTCGCCCGGCAGATCGCCCCGGACGGGCCGAGACCGCCGATCCCGGTGTATGGCCCGGAGGGAACCAGGGAAAGGATCGCGATGATCCACGGCCCTGGCGACGGCGAGCCGACCGGAAGGTTCACGTTCGAGACCATGACACCGGGCATCCGCGAGATCGGCCCATTCAAGGTCACGACGGATTACGTGAATCACCCGGTCACGACGTTTGGCTTCCGGATTGAACAGGGCGGACAGACGGTCACCTATTCCGCGGACACCGGCCCGTGCGACGAGCTGGTCCGCCTCGCGCGCGAGGCGGACGTGCTGTTGTCCGAGGCGTCGTTCCTGGACGGGCCGGAGCTGCCGAAGAACGTGCATCTGACCGCCACGCAAGCGGGCGAGCACGCGGCCCGCGCCGGGGTCGGGGAACTCGTGCTCACCCACCTGGTCGCGTGGAATGACCCGCAGCGTTCGGTTGGCGATGCGATCAGCGTCTACGACGGGACGGTGACCGCCGCTGAGGCGGGCATGGTGATCGAGGTAGGCTAGCCCGCATGCCACGACCTGACGGACGATCCTCCGACGCACTGCGACCGGTACGCTTCACCCGCAACTGGCTCTCACACGCGGAGGGGTCGGTGCTCGTTGAGTTCGGCCAGACCCGCGTGCTGTGCGCGGCGAGTGTCAGCGAGGACGTGCCGCGCTGGCGACGGGGGAGTGGCCTCGGCTGGGTGACCGCGGAGTACGCGATGCTGCCCCGCGCGACGAACACTCGCGGGGACCGGGAGTCGGTCAAGGGCCGTTTGGGCGGCCGTACCCAGGAGATCTCCCGGCTCGTCGGGCGGTCGTTGCGGGCGTGCGTCGACTACAAGGCGCTCGGCGAGAACACGATCATCATCGACTGCGACGTGCTGCAGGCGGATGGCGGCACGCGGACGGCCGCGATCACCGGCGGCTACGTCGCGCTGGCCGACGCCATCGCCTGGCTGCGCGGTCGTGGATCGCTCAAGGGCCAGCCGCTGGTTAGCTCGGTGTCCGCGGTAAGCGTCGGCATCGTGAACGGCGAGCCCAAGCTGGACCTCTGCTACGAAGAAGACGTGGCGGCCGAGACCGACATGAACGTGGTCTGCACCGGCACCGGCGACTTCGTGGAGATCCAGGGCACGGCGGAGCGGGAGCCGTTCAGCCGCGACCTCCTCAACGGGCTGCTCGACCTCGCGGTTGACGGCTGCGCCACGCTGACGGGGATGCAGAAAGATGCCCTCGCCTAGCCTCGTCCTGGCCACCAGGAACGCGCATAAGGTCACCGAGGTGTCGCGGATCCTCGGCGTGGAGCTGGCGGGGTCCGATGAGGACGTCCCCGAGACGGGACTCACGTTCGCGGACAACGCCCTGCTCAAGGCGCGGGCAGTGGCCGCCGCCACCGGGCTGCCCGCCGTCGCCGACGACTCCGGGCTCTGCGTGAACGCGCTGAACGGAATGCCAGGCATCCTGTCCGCCCGCTGGGCGGGCCAGCACGGCGCTGACGCGGCGAACCTGGATCTAGTGCTCGCGCAGATTGCCGACATCCCGGACGACGCCCGCGGCGCGCAGTTCGTCTGTGTCGCGGCCCTGGCGCTGCCCAGCGGCCAGGCCTGGACCTGCACCGGAGTCGTGCACGGCGCACTGATCCGCTCGCCGCGAGGGACTGGCGGGTTCGGCTACGACCCGATCTTCGTGCCCTCCGGAGAAACCCGCACGACGGCCGAGATGACGCCGGAGGAGAAGGACGCGATCAGCCACCGCGGCCGCGCCTTCCGCGCGCTGGCCCCGCTGATCGCCACCCACCTGCTCTAGCCTCCGCACCCCAGCCCCAGCCCCAGCGCCCCGGCGCGCGCCAGCCCCCGCGCCCCGACGCCATCGATGGCCCACCGCTGGCGTCATAGCACCAGCGATGGGCCATCGATGGCGGGGGCACCCCAGTGCCATACCGGGGCAAATTGCCCAGATCGGGCTCGCGGGGGTCGGACCTGGCCACTGGCTCCGCTGATCGCTGATAACGTGAAACCGTGAGGCTCGAACCAGGAGATGTTGCGCCCGATTTCACCTTGACGGACGCGGACGGGGAGCAGGTAACCCTGTCTTCCTACCGGGGCCAGCAGGTGATCGTGTACTTCTACCCGGCGGCGATGACCCCGGGCTGCACCAAGCAGGCCTGCGATTTCACCGCCAGCTTGCCGGCGCTTAGCGCCAAGGGCTACGCGGTGCTCGGGATCTCGCCGGACCCGCCAGCGAAGCTGGCGAAGTTCAGGGAGAAGGAAAGCCTCGGTTTCCCGCTGCTGTCCGACCCGGAGCGCAAGGTCCTTGAGGCGTACGGGGCTTACGGGGAGAAGATGCTGTACGGGAAGACCACCGTGGGCGTGATCCGCTCCACATTCGTGATCGGCCCGGACGGGAAGATCGAGAAGGCGCAGTACGGCGTGAAGGCGACCGGCCACGTGGCCCGGCTGACCGCCGACCTAGGCGTTTAGCTCACCCGCGGACGTGGCGAAATTGGCATACGCGACAGGTTTAGGTCCTGTTGGTGGAAACATCGTGGGGGTTCGAGTCCCCCCGTCCGCACAAACCGGCCGCTAACGTTAACCCGGAGCGCTATCCGCGCTATGGATGCGTCGGCTAGGTTCCGGCCCGACTCACTTCGCGTCCGCCGCGCTTCGCGAACCGGGCATCCGCGACATCTCGCCCCGCTGTCCCGCCCTGCCGCCCCGCTCTCGGATCATGGTCGGTGCTGCATTAACAAGCCTCTTTGCTGGTTGGTGTCACACTGACCAGCAAAACCTGGGCTTGGGGGCGGTGGCGACGGCCGGTGTAACTGGGCGATACCGCGACAAACCGGTCGGATCGTGGCGACTCCCGTCCGCACCGAAAACATCGAGAAGCGCGCGGCACGCTTTACGCGTACCGCGCGCCCCTCCTCGAAGCACGGCCGCCGCTAGCTCATCGGCCGTCTGCCCGGCGCGCCCTGGCACGAGACGCGCCGGGAGCTTAGCTGCCCGGATTGGAGATCATCGGGCTGACGTTGAAGGACGGGAATCCGATGAACTGCTGCATCACGTTGGCGACGCGTTGCAACCGGACCTGGTTCACCGTGCCGACGGGGTAGGTGTCCAGCGACATCATCGCGGCGATGACCGCCGAGACACCCAGCGGCGTCGGCTTCATCGGCAGGCTCTCCATCGCGGACTCCACGGCCTCCCGGTTGGTGTCGGCGATCTCCTGGCCCTGCTGCAAGGCGGTATTGAACGCGGCGAGCGTCCGCGGGTATTTCTCCGCCCAAGCGCGGGTCACGACGTATCCCTGGACCGGGAAGTTCGTCGTCGCGCCCTGATCCAGGTCGGCGAGCTCGGTGACTCCGTAAGCAGCCATCGCCTCGCTGCCGAACGGCTCGGGCAGAACGGCCGCGTTGATCTTGCCGGCTTTCAGCTCGGCGGCCAGCGTCGGCAGCGGGTAATCCGCGAAATGCACGCTGTTCACCGCGATGCCGTTGTCCGCCAGCACCGAGGCCGCCAGCAGGTACAGGATGTTCTTCGGCGCGTTGATGCCGATCGTCTTGCCCACCAGATCCCGCAGCGAGGAGATGTGCGAGCTGGGCATCACATACAGTGCCTGGGCGCCTGGCTCCATCACCGAGCCTTCGGCGAAGATTTCCAGGTTGGCGGTCTTCTCCTGCTGCGCCTGCAGGT
>JBEKHI010000346.1:0-10264 GCA_050012355.1 Streptosporangiaceae bacterium
CGAGATTCTCGAAGGTTAAACGGCAAGGCCTGAGGTGCTGGGAATCCGCTGTCCCGGGGTGGCGTCCCGTCGCCGGTGGCTTGCCTGCCGCGGTACGCGCCGCTGCGTTCGTCTGGCCCGGGGCACCTGGGGTTCTTGTCATGCGGGGTTTGCCTGGGGCTGATAATGCCTGGCGGGGATGCCTGGGAGCCGGCGCCGCGACGGGGTTCGCTTTTGCCCGGGATGCGCTTCGCGGGTCCGGCCCGCCGCGCACTCACCGAAACCACAACTAAATCCACGACGCGTCCATCGAGCTGAGAATGCTCCCTGTCAATGCGGGCAGGGGCCTCGACGAGCACGAGTACTAGGGCGGCAGCCGCTATCCAGGCCTGCCGAGGAGACCATCGTGGATTGCGCTCGGAGCCTGCTGGCGCGCAGGAACTCAGCGGCCCGTTAGGGTCGGCGGGAAGCCGAACTTGGCCACCAGCTCAGCGCCGCCGCCGAACACGGTGATGCGGGCGATGCCGCCCGGCGTGACGGTGAGGACACCCAGCCCGAAACCGCCGTCACGGTAATAGGCGATCGCGGCGGGCTGGCCGTTGGCCAGGGTGGGGGCCATCCGCCAGTCGCCCGGGGATCCGATGACGTGCGCGAGGTACCGCAAGCAGGTCGCGCGGCCGGAGAACCAGGTGCGGGTGCCGACCATCTCGATCGCGGCGTCGGCGCGCAGCGCCGTTTCCAGGGCTGTGATGTCGGCGTGCTCGAACCCGGCGATGTACTGGCCCAGCAGTTCCAGTGCGCGCGGCTCGGTCGGCTCGATGACTCGCTCTGGGGCCGGAGCGACTTCCGCCAGCCGGGCGCGGGCTCGCTGCAGCGTGCTCTTGACGGCCGTGGTGGAGGTGTCGAGCATGCTCGCGACCTCGGCCGCCGGGATGCCGAGCACCTCCCGGAGCAGGAGCACGGCCCGCTGCCGGGCGGGCAGGTACTGCAGGCTGGCGATGAGCGCCAGCCGCAGCCATTCGCGGGCGGCGACGATCACGGCCGGGTCGTCCGACTCGGGGGTCACCAGGGCGTCCGGGACCGGTCCCAGCCACGCGGTGCCCGGCTCGGCCGTGGCCGCAGGGGCGTCCGGGTCGTCGGCCGGGCCGCCGAGTCCCGACGGCAGCGCTCGTCGGCCGCGCTGCTCGAGCGCGGTCAGGCAGGCGTTGGTAGCGATCCGGTAGAGCCAGGAGCGCAGCGACGACCGGCCTTCGAACGTGTCGTATGCCCGCCAGGCCCGCAGGTAGGTTTCCTGCACGGCGTCCTCGGCCTCGTCCGCCGCGCCGAGCATCCGGTAGCAGTGTGCCAGCAGCTCCCGCCGGAACGGCTCGGTGCCGTGCACCAGCTCGCGGATCGCATCGTCGGCCTCCGGTACTCGCCCGGCGGCCATCTGGAATGTGTGCAGCATGCCCGGGAAGATGTCGAGGCGCACGTCAACGCCAGCCTTCCTGGCGTGGGAGTCAAGCAGCCGCGCGTCGTCGGCGAGTGCCTCGGCTCCGCCCGACTGGATGTAGACCGGGCTGAGACCGCTGAGGTCGGCGTAAAGCGGGTTAGCCAGCGGATCGCGGGCATCGGTGCCCTCGCCCAGGAAGCCCCGGCCGAGGCTGACCACGACCTCCTTCTTGAAGAAGGGATCGGAGTCCCGGTTCGTCTCGTACGACTCACCAGTGGTCTCCATGTCCACCCACGGCGACATCAGCAGCGTTGCCGCCGGCAGCGGCAGCCCCTGGTCCCGGGCGCGCAGCTGGACGGTGACCGCGAGCCAGCCGCCGGCCGAATCACCCGCGAACGCGATATGGGATGCGCTGATCCCCTGATCCAGCAACCACCGGTAAGCGTTCATCACGTCGTCCGCTGGTACCGGGAACAGACCCTCGGGGAGCGTGTGGTAGCTGACGAGCAGCGCCCGCGCACCGGTCGCCTTCGCCAGGTGGCCGAACATCTTGCGATGGGTATAGATCGAACCGCCAACGAAACCTCCGCCGTGGATGCACATCAGCACCCGGTCCGTGCTCGCGTGTTTCGGCACCGCCCACATGGCGGGCAGGCCGCCGGCTTCGGTCTCCAGGTAGTCGACCCCCCGTGGTTCGGCCGTGAGGTCACCCCACGATTCGTTGTCCGGCCCGTCGAAGTCTGGCTGCACCATGGCCAGCCGGGATACCTCCCAGTGTCTCCTGACCGCCTCTGACTGCTTACTCGCCATCGAGGTTCACCTGCCCCATCATCATCGGTTCCCTTCACGAAGCCTTCGATAATGCAGACCGCCGACCCCAGGAAAGGAATCGGTGCGCGAGTTTTGTCGGGAATTCTGGGAAGTTGCAGCGCCATGCGAACTTCGTTCCTTGTGGCGGGCATTGGCACCGTGCTCGCGTTGACCGGGTGCCGGGTGGCGGTGAACGCAGCAGCGGGCTCCTCGCCGCCCGCTGCCCAGGTGAAGGCGACAATCTCCGCGAAGGACAAGACCAAGGACCCAGCTAAGCCCAAACCCACTGCGCCGAAGGCCAGTCCGTCGGACCTGAGCCTGATCACCGAGCCCAGCGCCGGGATGAATCAGATATACAAGTTGATCACCAGCGCCCGTTCCAGCGTGGACCTGACCATGTACGAGCTCCGGGACACCACTGCGGAGGCTGACCTCGCCACGGACGCGGGCCGTGGGGTGGACGTCTCAGTGCTGCTCGACGCTCATCTGGAGAAATCCAGGAACACTGCCGCCTACGACTACCTGAAGGCGCGGCACGTGCACGTGGCCTGGGCGTCCTCGGACACTACTTACCACCAGAAGACGCTGACTGTGGATGGCAAGACCTCGGTGATCATGACGCTCAACATGGTGAGCGAGGACTACCCGGACACCAGGGACTTCGCGGTCATCGACACCAGCCACGCGGATGTCACCGCCATCGTCGCGACGTTCAACGCGGACTTCGCGGACCGGCCCGTCACCCCGCCCGACGGCGCCGATCTGGTGTGGTCGCCGACCAACTCGCAGGCCTCCATCCTGGCGGTGATCAAGGGCGCGAAGCACACGCTCGCGGTCGAGAACGAGGAGATGGACGACTCCACGATCACCGGGGCGCTGGCGGACGCGGCTCGCCGCGGCGTCAAGGTCACCGTGGTGATGACGTCCGACAGCGAGTGGGACGACGCGTTCAGCGAGCTGGCCCAGGCCGGCGTGAGCGTCCATGTGTACCCCGACGCCGACAACGCGCTCTATATCCACGCCAAGGCCGTCGTCGCCGACGCCGGCCTGCCGGACGCTGACGCGTTCGTCGGCTCGGAGAACTTCTCCGAGGCAAGCCTGGACTACAACCGGGAGCTAGGCCTGCGCACGACGGATACCCCCATCGTCTCCGCCCTAGCCGCAGTCATCGCCAAGGACTACGCGGGCGCACCCGCCTACAGCTAGTCCGCCAAGGGCATCGATGTCACATCGAGGCCCCTCTATGGGCAGCGATGAGTCATCGATGCCCCTTGGGCGCCGGGGCGGGGGGGGGTTAGGTGATTGGCTGGCCGGAGATGGCGCGGGAGATCACTAGGCGCTGGATCTCCGATGTGCCTTCGAAGATGGTGTAGATCTTGCTGTCCCGGTACCAGCGCTCGACGGGGTGCTCCCGGCTGTAGCCGGCCCCGCCGAGCAACTGGACCGCCTTCTCGGTCGTGGCGACGGCGACCTCGCCCGCCTTCAGCTTGGCCATGGAGCCCTCTCCGGCGGTGAAGGGACGGTCGTTGCGGCCCATCCAGGCCGCTCGCCAGATCAGCAGCCGGGCGCAGTCGATCTCGGTGTGCATGTCCGCGAGGGCGAAGGCGACGGCCTGGTTGCGGATGATGGGCCGCCCGAACTGGACTCGCTGGGTGGCGTAGTCCAGGGCGTATTCGTAGGCGGCCCGCGCGATCCCCAGCGCCTGGGCGCCGACGATCGGCCGGGAGAGCTCGAAGGTGGACATGGCCGCCTGCTGACGGCCGGAGCCAGCGGAGCCCTCACGGACGCGAGCCAGCCGCTCGCGAAGCTTCTCTGACCCGCCCAGCACGAACTCGGCGGGCACCCGGACGTCGTCGAGGAAAACATCGGCGGTATGTGAGGCACGCAGCCCGAGCTTCCTGATCTTGCGCCCGCCCGACAGCCCCTTCACATCCGGCGGGACAATGAACGCCGCCTGACCTCGGGACCCCAGTGAAGGGTCGACGGAGGCGACGACGACATGCACGTTGGCGATGCCGCCGTTGGTGATCCAGGCCTTCTGCCCGCTGATGACCCACTCGTCGGTGGCCTCCTCGTACCGGGCACGGGTCCGCATCGAGGCGACATCCGAGCCCGCCTCTGGCTCGGAGACGCAGAACGCGCCCAGCTTCGGGTTGGCGGCATCGCCGAAGCATTGCGGGATCCACTCGATGACCTGGTCCGGTGTGCCGCTGGAGAAGATGCCGGCCACGGCGAGGGTGGTCCCGAGTATCGACATGCCGATGCCCGCGTCACCCCAGAAGAGTTCTTCGTTGAGTATCGGCAGCGACAACCCGGTCGGGTCGCCCCACAGATCCGCGAGCGTGTCGAAGCTGTAGAGGCCGATCTCGGCCGCCTGCTTGATGACCGGCCAGGGGGTCTCCTCGCGTTCATCCCACTCGGCCGCGGCCGGGCGCATCACGTCGGCCGCGAAGCCATGGGCCCAGTCACGCATTTCGGATTGATCGTCGGTGAGGTCGAAACCAAAGGACATGGGTCAGGCCTTCGGGATGTCGAAGTAGCGGACGAGGGACGCGGCGAGCCCGAGATCACCGGTCACCTTCAGCCGGCGCGTCATGAACAGCGCCGTTCCGGTGGCGTTGCCGGACACCAGCCGGGCGAAATCAGCGGTGGACATGGTCAAGCCCAGCCGGGCCGCACGGTCAGTCGTGCCCGGGCTGACCTGGCAGGTTCCGTCGGCGATGTCCATCTCGAAGGGGATGTCGGGCTGCCCGGCGTCCACGATCCGCCAGCGGATCAGCGCCTTGAGCCGCCCGGCCGCCCCCGGATCGAACGACGCCGCCATCCGGCTGAGGATCTCATCGACGATCCGGCCGCGGGACGGCCCGGCGGCGACGGTCGCGAGCTCGCGTTTCGGCAGGTCCTTGATCAGACTGGCGAACCCGCCCGGCGAGATCTTGGCGAAGTCGAGGGCTTCGACATCGACCATGGCCACCTCCTTAGTTACTCACTAGTAAGTTTACTCGTGAGTCACTTTACTTTTCAGGTAGATACTCTGGCAAGGTGACGGTTTCCTCGCACCGACGGCTGCCCCGCCAGCTTCGCGAGCAGCAGATGCTCGACGCGGCAGTACGGATCTTCTCTGAGCACGGCTTTCACGGCGCGTCCATGGACGAGATCGCTGAGCTGGCGGGGGTCTCCAAACCGCTGCTCTACATGTATCTGGGCTCCAAGGACGAGACGTTCAGCGCCTGTATCGCGAGAGAATCCGGGCGGCTGGTCGAGACGATCGGCGCCGCGATAATCGGCGATGTCGCGGACCCAGCCGAGCGCCTCTGGCGCGGTCTCACCGCGTTCTTCACGTTCGTCGCAGAGCACCGCGCGAGCTGGATCGTGCTCTACCAGCAGGCGCGCAGTCACAGCGATGCCGCCGCCGAGCAACTGGCCGCGGTGCGCAAGGAAATTATCGACACCGTCGCTGGCCTGGTGCTGCACGCGATGGCAGTTCCCCGGCAGCCGCACGACGAGGGGGCCAGGACCCGGGAGGCGGCCGCGATCGCGCACACCATCGTCGGGGCGGCCGACGCGATGGCCGAATGGGCGCTCACCGTCCCCGGCGAGCAGCCCGAGACCACGGCCCGCCGGCTGATGGGCATCATCTGGGTCGGCTTGGACCGCAGCGCGAACGGCGAACGATTCACGACTCCGTGATCGACCCGTACAGGTGAGTCCGCTCGCCGTCCGGTGTGGTGAGCGCCAGGCGGCGGCCGTCGGTCACTAGACGTACCGACGAGGGCAGCGCGATGGGGGACCGGAAGGCGACCTCGGCGGTAAAGGCGCCGGGCGGCCCAAGCGCGGCCAGCGCTCGGGCCTTGGCCCACATGCCGTGCGCGATGGCGGTCCGGAAGCCGAACATCCGCGCGGTCAGCGCATGCAGATGGATCGGGTTGCGGTCGCCGCTGACCGCGGCGTAGCGCCGCCCGGTGTTCACCGGAACCGGCCAGACCATCGACTCGCCTTGGACCGCGAGCGGCGTCGGCGAACGTTCACCGGTCCGCCCCGGCTCGCGATGGAGATAGGTGCTCGCCGACTCCCAGACCGGCTCCTCGCCGACGCTGACCCGCGTCACGATATCGAAGGCGGTGCCGCGCAGATCAGCCGCCCGGACCCGCAGCGTGAGCCGTTCGCCGGCGCCAATCGGGCGGCGTGCCGTGACCCGGTTGGCGACGTGGACTAGGCCCAGCGCCGGCAGCGGAAAATCCCTACGGGTCAGCAACGCGAGCGCGGCCGGAAACGCGAGCACGTGCGGATAGACCGGCGGCAGCGTGTCACCGGCCGGGAATCCGCACAGCTGGGCGTATCTCGCCAGCCGCGCGCGGTCGGCGACGACGTCGCTCAGCACCAGTTCGCCGGCGGGCAGTGCATCCGACGTGGCCCGCCGCCGCGTCAGCGCGTGCAGATAAGACAGGGCGATCACCGCTCACGCTCCCAGCAGCGACTGGCCGCAGACCCGCAGCACCTGCCCGCTAACCCCGGCCGTCGCGGGCGCGGCCAGCCAGCCGACCGCCTCGGCGACGTCGACCGGCAGCCCGGCCTGCCGGAGGCTGTTCATCCGGCGTCCGACCTCGCGGATGAACAGCGGCATGCGCGCGGTCATCTCGGTCTCGATGAACCCGGGCGCGACCGCGTTGATACGGATGCCCCTGGGCATCGGTTCCCGCACTAGGCCGATGATCCCGGCCTTGCTCGCCGCGTAGTTGGTCTGGCCTCGGTTGCCAGCGATGCCCGCGATGGACGAGACACACACGATCGCCCCGCCGTCGTTCAGCAACGACTGGTCCTGCGTGATCCTGATGACGGCGCCGAGGTTGACCTCGAGCACGGCGTCCCAATCGGCTGGGCGCATCGCCGCGATAGTGCGGTCGCGGGTGATGCCCGCGTTGTGCACGAACACGTCGAGAGACCCGGCTAGCTCGGAGAGAGTGCCGATCGCCGTTTTGGACTGAGTTATATCCATGGGTACGGCGGTGCCGCCGATCCGGTCGGTGAGTTCGCCCAGCGGTCCGGCTTGGGCCGGCAGGTCGATGCAGAACACCTGGGCGCCGCCGAAGGCGAGCACTTCGGCAATCGCCGCACCGATGCCGCGCGCCGCACCGGTTACCACTGCCTTTTTCCCCCAAAACGGCGCATCCCAGTCAACCGGTCCCGGTACTCGCCCTGGTCCGACGACGATCACCTGGCCGCTGACGTAAGCCGAACGCGGGGAAAGCAAGAACCGCACCGGCGACTCGAGGCAGTCCTCCGCGCCTGGCGTCACCCGCAGCAGCTGGCTGGTGCTGCCCGCGCGCAGCTCCTTGCCCAGCGAGCGGGTGAAGCCTTCCAGCGCCGCCGGAACCGCTCCGGGGAGGGCGTCCCCGACGATCAGGATCCGGCCGCAGGGCGCGAGATCCCTGATCCGGGAGTGGACGAACTCATACAAGCCGCGCAACGCGGCGGGCGATTCAAGATCCGTCGCGTCGTACACGAGCGCCGCCGGGCGGCCCTCGGGTTTCGGGTCCGCCGCCTTGATGATGCCGGCCAGTGTCTGACTCAGCCGGCCGGATCCCGCCAGCACGACCGGACCCGGCATCGCGGGGTCGCCCGGCCGGTACCTAGCGAGCGGTGTCGATCGCCACACGACGCCTCCTTACCCACTAGTAACTTTACTCAAGAGTAAATAATATAGAGCGATGACTCGATCCATTCGCAGGGTGGCGATTCTCGGTGGTAACCGGATCCCGTTCGCCCGCGCGGGAGGGCCGTACGCTGGGGCGTCCAACCAGCGGATGCTCGGCGCCGCGCTGGACGGTCTGGTCCACCGGTTCTCGCTCGAGGGCGTGGTACTCGGGGAGTTCGCGGCCGGCGCCGTGCTCAAGCACGCGCGCGACTTCAACCTGGCCCGCGAGGTCGTCCTCGGCAGCCGGCTCGACCATCGCACCCCGGCCTACGACATACAGCAGGCCTGCGCCACCGGCATGGAAGCGATCGCGCTGACCGCTAACAAGATCGCACTCGGCCAGATCGACTGCGCCATCGCGGGCGGCTCCGATTCGGTAAGCGACGCACCGATCGGCCTCAACGATGACCTGCGCCGCTTGCTGTTGCGGGCGCAGACGGTCAGGTCGCCCGCTCGCAAGGCGGGCACGCTGCTCGCCGGGCTGCGTCTGCGGCACCTCATCCCCGACATCCCGCGCAACGCCGAGCCCCGCACCGGGCGCTCGATGGGCGAGCACGCGGCGCGAACCGCGGCTGCGTGGCGGATCGGGCGCGCCGAACAGGACGAGCTCGCGGCGACCAGCCACCAGCGGCTGCACGCCGCCTACGAGGCCGGGTTCTTTGATGACCTGGTGACGCCGTTTCGCGGACTGGGGCGGGACGAGAACCTGCGGCCCGATTCGTCGGCTGAGCGCCTCGCCCGGCTGAAGCCGGTGTTCGGGGTGGCGGATCCGGCGACCGCCACCATGACCGCTGGCAACTCGACGCCACTGAGCGACGGTGCCGCGCTGGTGCTGCTGGCTTCGCAGGAGTGGGCGGCGGCGCATGGCCTGGAACCGCTAGCCTACCTGGCCGACGTGCAGGTCGCCGCGGTTGACTTCGTGGCCGGGCCCGACGGGCTGCTGACCGCGCCGGTGTTCGCGGTGCCCCGGCTGCTGGACCGCAACGGGCTCAAGCTGGCCGATGTGGACAGGTATGAGATCCACGAGGCTTTCGCCTCCCAGGTGCTGGCCACGCTGGCTGCCTGGGAGGACGAGGAGTTCTGCGTTTCGCGGCTCGGGCTGACCGGAGCGCTCGGGGTTGTGGACCGCGAGCGGCTTAATGTGCACGGCTCCTCGCTGGCGGCCGGGCACCCGTTCGCCGCGACCGGCGGCCGGATCACCGCGACGCTGGCCAAGATCTTGACTGATACGGACGGGCCTGCCCGCGGGCTGATCTCCATCTGCGCGGCGGGCGGCCAGGGAATCACCGCACTACTGGAGCGCTGATGTTTTCGCTCACTAAGACGAAGAACCTGTCCGCGATGCTTGACCGGGCGCCGGTCGAGGTCTCCGCCTCCGGGGATACGGCCACCACGCCGTACCTGGTCAAGCCGCAGGCGCACGGCAGCCTCGGCGACCTGCCGTATGTGAACGCCGCCGAGGAGCCGTCGGCCGTCGTGTTCTCCCGTCGCGGCTCCGACGGGAACTGGCGGGGCGTCACCGCGGCCGAGTTCGCGGCCGAGGTGACCGCGGTAGCAAAGGGGCTGATCGCCTCGGGTATCGAGCCCGGCGACCGGATCGCGCTCATGTCGCGCACCTGCTACGAGTGGACGCTGCTCGACTTCGCGACGTGGGCGGCGGGCGCGGTGCTGGTACCCCTCTACCCGACCGCGTCGGCGCAGCAGGCGGCCGCGATCCTCCGCGATGCCAGGGTGACGATGGTGTTCGCCGAAGACGAGGCGTGCGCGGACGTGCTCGCTGCCGCCTTCCTTGACCCGCGGCGGCTGGATCAGGGGGCGATCCGGTTGCTCACCGGACTCGGCTCCGCGCTACCGGACGACGAGGTCACGCGTCGGCGTTCGGCGCTGGGCCCGGATAGCATCGCGACGATCATCTACACCTCCGGGACCACCGGCGAGCCGAAGGGCGCGCCGCTGACCCACGGCAACTTCCTGGACGCCGGGGCCAACTGCACCGCGCTGCTGCGGCCGGTGTTCGACTCGGTCTCCGGGCAGGCACCGTGCACGCTGCTGTTCCTGCCGCTGGCGCACGTGCTGGGCCGCACGATCGAGGTGAGCTGCGTCCAGGCGCGGATCAGGCTCGGGCACAGCCCGTCGATCAAGCCCGCCGAGCTGCGGCCCGACCTGGAGTCGTTCGGCGCGACCTTCCTGGTCGGAGTGCCGTACCTGTTCGAGAAGATCCACCAGCTCGGCCGCTCCGACGCGGCGGCGATGCACGCGACGCGGGTGTACGACCGGGCGACCCAGGTCGCGGTCCGCTACGGTTCGCAGGCGCTGCGAGCGCTGGCTGGCGATGGGCCGGGCCCGTC
>JBEKHI010000347.1:0-8914 GCA_050012355.1 Streptosporangiaceae bacterium
GCCCGGCACTAGCCCCATGGATGTCCCATCGAGGGGCCTATCACGCTATCGATGGGACATCCATGGGGTGCCGACCGCCGGAACGCGTATCAAGCGAGCGGGCCGCCGCCTCCTGTGGCCGACGCTAAGGAGGCTTCAGATGACCACGCTTCAGGAAACCCTGCTCGCACCCGGCACAAAGCCGTCGGTGGTTGCCGACTGCATGACGCTGATCCAGCAAGAGGTCAAGGACATGTCCGGGATCTCGGGGACGGCGATCAAGGTCGCCTACAAGTCGGTGACGACGTTCGCCGCGGACCATGTTCAGTTCACCGTCGAGAGCAAACTGCCGGCAATGGTGCAGCAGCTTGAGCCCTACTGGGCGGATTTCAACGCCAGCGGGGGCAGCGATTTCGGTGACTACCTGACCAAAAACTCCGAAGACGTGACCGGCGCCCTGTTGTCGGTGACCGACGCGCACGCCGCCTCGCCGACGGCCCGGCCGGTCGTCGTGAAGGCCTACAAGGCTGTGCGCGGGCACGCGGTCAAGCACGTCTCCGCCGCCCTCCCCCGGGTCGGCGCCCTAGTACAGAAGTACGCGTAGCTCGCATATCGCCTCGCTGGAGGCCTTCTACGTGCCTGTCGATGTCCCATCGCTGGGGCTATAGCGCCTCCGATGGGACATCCATGGGGTCGGGACGGGTCGCGGGCGCCGCGGGCCTAACGCACCGGGTGACCGGCGGCGCGCAGGGCGTCTTTGACCTGGCCGATGCGGAGCGTGCCGAAGTGGAAGACCGACGCGGCTAGTACGGCGTCGGCGCCCGCGTCCACGGCGGGGGCGAAGTGCGCGAGCGTACCGGCCCCGCCGCTGGCGATCACCGGGACGGTCACCTTCGAGCGGACGAGCCGGATCAGTGACAGGTCGAAGCCGTCGGCGGTGCCGTCGGCGTCCATCGAGTTCAGCAGGATCTCTCCGGCACCCAGCTCCGCGCCCCGCGCCGCCCAGGAAACCGCGTCGATGCCGGTGCCGCGACGGCCGCCGTGGGTGGTCACCTCGAACCCCGACTCGGTGCCGTCGGCGCGCCGGGCGTCCACCGAGAGCACGACGCACTGCGCGCCGAACCGCAGCGCGGCCTCCGACAGCAGTTCCGGCCGGGCGATCGCCGCGGTGTTCAGCGACACCTTGTCCGCACCCGCCCGCAGCAGCGCGTCCACGTCGCCGACCGACCGGACACCGCCGCCCACCGTCAGCGGGATGAACACCTGCTCGGCGGTGCGCCGTACGACGTCGTACATCGTCGAACGCTCACCGGACGACGCGGTGATGTCGAGGAAGGTGAGCTCGTCGGCCCCCTCGGCGTCATAACGCGCGGCCAGTTCCACCGGATCACCGGCGTCCCGCAGGTTGAGGAAGTTCACCCCCTTGACGACCCGCCCGGCGTCCACGTCGAGGCACGGGATAACCCGGACCGCGACGCTCACGGTCTGGGCTCCAATACCGCGGCTAGCGCCTCCGGTAGCGTGAACGCCCCGGCATACAGGGCCTTGCCGACGATGGCGCCCTCCACACCAGCGACCGTGGCGATGGCCCGCAGGTCATCCAGTGACGACACTCCTCCGCTGGCCACCACCGGGGCCGACGTCGCGGCACAGACCGAACGGAGCAGATCCAGGTTGGGACCGCGCAGCGTCCCGTCTTTGAGAACGTCGGTGACCACGTACCGGGCGCAGCCCTGGGAGTTGAGCCGGTCAAGCACCTCGAACAGCTCGCCGCCGGAGGAGGTCCAGCCGCGCGCCGCGAGCGTGGTTCCCCGCACGTCGAGCCCGACCGCGATCCGGTCCCCGTACCGGGCGATGACCGACGCGACCCAGTCCGGGTTCTCCAGGGCGGCGGTCCCGATGTTCACCCGGGTGCAGCCGGTAGTGAGCGCTCGCTCAAGGGACGCGTCGTCCCGGATACCGCCGGACATCTCCACGTTGATGTCCAGCTTTCCGACGACCTCGGCCAGCAGCGGCGCGTTCGATCCGCGGCCGAACGCGGCGTCCAGGTCCACCAGGTGAACCCAGGACGCCCCGGCGTCTCGCCAGGCGAGCGCCGCCGACAGCGGGTCGCCGTAGGTCGTCTCGGATCCGGCCTCGCCTTGGACGAGCCGTACCGCCTGTCCGCTCGCCACGTCCACGGCGGGCAGCAATTCAAGACTCACAGTGTCTCCAGCCAGTTTCTCAGCAGCACGGCACCCGCGTCACCCGACTTCTCCGGGTGAAACTGGGTGGCCCGCACCAGGTCGGTCTCCACCGCGGCGACGAAACGCGAGCCGTGCTCCGTCCACGACATCTGCGCGCCTGGAACCGGCGACGTCGCCGCGTAGGAGTGTACGAAGCAGAACCGCGCGTCCTCGACACCGCGCAGCAGCACCGAGCCAGGCGCGGCCGCTACGGTGTTCCACCCCATGTGCGGCAACGGCAGCGACCCGGAATCCAGCCGCTCCACCACACCCGGCCAGACGCTGACTCCGTCATCTGAGACCCCGTGCTCTACACCCGAGGAGAACAGCACCTGCATGCCCACGCAGATCCCGAGCACCGGACGGCCGAGCTGAATCCGTTCGAGGATCAGCTTGTCCCCGCCAACGGCCCGCAGCCCCGCCATGCAGGCCGCGAACGCTCCGACGCCAGGGACCACCAGCCCGTCGCAGGACAACGCCAGGTCAGGGTCGGCCGTCACGGTCACGGACGCACCGGCCCGCGCGACCGCCCGCTCCGCGGACCGCAGGTTCCCCGACCCGTAGTCGAGTACCACGACCGATTTCACAGCACGCCCTTGGTCGACGGCACCGTGCCCGCCGCCCGCGGGTCGAGCGACGCGGCGGACCGCAGCGCCCGCGCGAGGGCCTTGAACTGGGCCTCGACGATATGGTGCGCGTTCCGGCCGTAGAGCACCCGCACGTGCAGGCAGATCCCCGCCGAGAACGCGAACGACTCGAACACGTGCCGGGTCAGCGTCGTGTCGTAGGTCCCGATCATCGGCGCCATGCTCTCGGGCTCGGAGTGGACCACGTACGGCCGACCCGACAGGTCGACCGCCGCCTGGACCAGCACCTCGTCCAGCGGCACCATCGCGTCACCAAATCGCGAGATTCCCGATTTGTCGCCGAGCGCCTCGCGCAGCGCCTGGCCGAGCGCGATCGACGTGTCCTCCACCGTGTGGTGCGCGTCGATCTCGATGTCGCCCTTGGTGCGGACCACCAGGTCGAGCAGCCCGTGCTTGGCTAGCTGCGCCAGCATGTGGTCGAAGAACGGGACACCCGTCGATATCTCCGACCGGCCCGACCCGTCGATGTCCAGCTCCACCAGGATCGATGTCTCTTTGGTGTCGCGTGAAACACTCGCCGTTCTGGTCATATAAGAACATCCTCCAACGCGGCACGGAAGGCCGCCACCTCAGCCGAAGTCCCGACCGTCACCCGCAGGTAGCCCGCCGGGCCGGTCTCGCGGATCAGCACCCCATGGTCCAGTACTCCCTGCCAGACCGCGTGCCGGTCGGGAAACTTCCCGAAGAGCACGAAGTTGGCGTCGCTGTCCGCGACGTCGAGCCCGCGGCCACGGAGCCAGGACACCAGCGCGTCGCGCTCGTCCCTGATCGCGGCGACCGACGCCAGCGGCTCGGCCCGGTGCTCGATCGCGGCCCGCGCCACCGCCTGGGTGACCGACGACAGGTGGTACGGCAGCCGGACCAGCAGCAACGTCTCGATCAGTTCCGGCGCCGCGGCCAGGTAGCCGACCCGGGCGCCCGCCATCGCGAACGCCTTGGACATGGTGCGGGTCACGACCAGCCGCGGCCTGCCAGGCAGCAGCGTCAGCGCCGACGGCGTGCCGGTCCGGGCGAACTCGAAGTAGGCCTCGTCGACCACCACGATCCCCGGCGCCGCGTCGTAGACCGCCTCGATGACCGGCAGGTCCATCGCGGTGCCGGTCGGGTTGTTCGGCGAGGTCAGGAACACCACCGCGGGCGCGTGCTCGCGGACCTGGCGGGCCGCTGTCGCGGCGGAGAGGCCGAAGTCGGCGTCCCGTTCCGCGGAGATCCACTCGGTCGAGGTGACCTTCGAGATCAGCGGGTGCATCGAGTACGACGGCTCGAACCCCAATGCCCGGCGCCCCGGCCCGCCGTAGGCCTGCAGCAGCTGCTGGATGATCTCGTTCGATCCGTTGGCGGCCCACACCCGGTCACCGGTCAGCCCGTGCCCGAGGTAATCCGCCAGGTCCTTGCGCAGGTCGACGGCGTCGCGGTCCGGGTACCGGTTCAGCGTCCCGGCCGTCGCCGCCACCGCCTCACCGATGGCCCGCCGTAGTGCGTCGCTCGGCCCGTACGGGTTTTCATTGGTGTTCAGCAGCACCGGCACGTCGATTTGCGGCGCGCCGTAGGGGCTGAGGTCCTTTAGGTCATCCCGAACGCCGAACTCCATCACTTCGGCACCCTTATTCTCACCGCGTCGACGTGGGCGGCCAGGTCTTCCGAGCCGCCGAGCGCGTCGATCAGCGGTGCTGTCCCCCTGAGGGCGGGCTCGTCGCACTCGATGACGTTGACCACCCGCAGGTACGGGTAGACCGACAGGCCGCTGGTGTGCCGGGCGGTGCCGCCGGTCGGCAGCACGTGGTTAGACCCGGCCAGGTAGTCGCCGAGCGAGACCGGCGAGTAGGGGCCGGAGAAGATAGCCCCCGCGTTCTGGATGCGGGCGGATACCATCTTGCTGTTATCAGTCTGGATCTCCAGGTGCTCGGGCGCCCAGGCGTCGGAGATCGCGATCGCGGCGTCGATGTCGTCCGCGAGGACATAACCGGACTGGCTTTCCAAGGCCGTCACGACCCGCTCCTGGTGCTTGGTCAGCGGGATCTGGCGGTCCAGCTCCGCGTCGACCTTGGGTAGCAGCTCCGGATCGGTGGTGATCAGCAGGCAGGCGGCGTTCTCGTCGTGCTCGGCCTGGCCGATCAGGTCGGCCGCGATGAAGGCCGGATTGGCGGCCGCGTCGGCGATGATCGCGATCTCGGTCGGGCCGTTCTCGCCGTCGATGCCGACGACGCCCTGCAGCACCCGCTTGGCGGCGGCCACGTACACGTTGCCGGGGCCGGTGATCACGTCGGCGGGCGCGCAGTCGTCCGTCCCGTAGGCGAACATCGCCAGCGCCTGGGCCCCGCCGACCGCGTGCACCTCGGTGATCCCCAGCAGCGCGCAGGCGGCGAGGATGACCGGATCGGGGTTGCCGTCCTGCTGGGGCGGGCTGGCGACCGCGATGCTGGCGACGCCGGCGGCCTGGGCGGGCACCACGTTCATCACGACGCTCGACGGGTAAACGGTGAGCCCGCCCGGCACGTAGACGCCGGCCCGCTGCACGGGGATGAACTTGGTGGTGACGGTCAGGCCCTCGGCGGGGTTACTGGTTACCGGGCTTGGTATTTGCGCTTGGTGGACGACGCGGGCGCGGCGGATGGCCTCGGTGAGCGCGTCCTTGACGGCTGGATCGAGTGTGTCGAGCGCGCCGGTAATCGTGGCTTCGTCGACCAGCGTCGACTCGCGGTCGACATGGTCGAACCGTTTCGTATAGTCGCGGACGGCGGCGGCGCCCCGATGGTGAACGTCCTCGCAAATGGGTTTTACGAGGTCAACGGCCTTATCCACGTCGAGAGCGGCCCTCGGCAGTACGCCGTCGAGTGCGGCTCGGGTCAGGCTCGCGGCGGCACGGCCGCGCAGGTCAATGCGGTTTTGAATAGGGCTGGAGGCGTTCACCCGCCCCAGTTTACGGAGGGTCGCCTTTCAGGCGCTCATCAGTCCGCATCCTGGACGGTGCCGAAGGGCGGGAGAGACTCCGATTGTGGCGGCTCGGCGCCGCGGACGCCCAGCTCACGCAGCAGGATGACAACGCTGGTGACCAGCGGCCAGAAGACCAGCGCGCTCTTGGCCCCGAGCGCCAGCGACGAGTTGAATATGGTGCCGTTGGCGGCGGTGCCGAGCTGGTGGTTGTAGGTGGACAGCCCGATGTTGTCGCCGATCCAGAGCATGACCAGGCCCCCGGCCACCGCTCCGGCGATCAACGCCAGCGCGACCGTGGATTTGTTCTGGCGCATCGCCAGCCAGCAGCCGAGCACACCGGTGATCAGCCCGCAGACCGCGCCGATCACGCAGAACCAGCCGTCGGCGGCGATGAACGCGCTGGTCTCGGCGTTCACCACCTCGGCGGTGCCCTGGCTGACCTCCTGCAGCACCGCACGCGGCGCCACCAAGGCCCAGACCAGACCCGCGAGTACTCCTAGCAGGGCACTCCCGGCGAACGCGATCACCGCGGACCAGACCCGTGCCTTCACCACTCGTCACCAGCCATCCGCACGATCATATCGCCGCCGCCTTATGAATATGGTTCGCAGTCCCGCGTGCCCTGGTCTGTTTGGGTGGATGCGCGACGGGCAGATGCACGGGTGGTTCTGACCCCTCGGAGGTAAGAGCAATGTCTACAGGAGCCATTATCGCGATCGTGATCGCGGTCATTGTCGTCGCCGCCGCCGCGGTGCTTGCGGTCGTGGAGATGCGCCGCAAGGCGCTACGCGACCGGTTCGGCCCGGAATACGACCGGCTGGTCAAGGAGAAGGGCACCCGGCAGGCTGAGGCCGAGTTGACCGAGAGGCAGCGCCGTTTCGCCAAGCTTGACATCCGCGAACTCACGCCCGAACAGCGCGCGGGCTATATCCAGCAGTGGAACGCGGTTCAATCGCGGTTCGTCGACGATCCGGCGGCCTCCGTGCGGCGGGCCGGTGAGCTGATCACCGCCGTCGAGCGGGTCCGCGGGTACCCAGACGACGACCTGGACGCGCTAACGCTTGACCACGCCCAGGCGGTCGACGGTTACCGCCAGGCCCAGCAGGTCCTGTCCAGCGAGGACGACGTATCTACCGAGCAACTCCGGAACGCCGTGCTGGCCTACCGGAGCCTGTTCAGCGAGCTAGCCGGCTCGCCAGCGGGCGCCATTGATGGCTCGGCCATTGATGACTCGCGGACGCCGGCCAGCGTCACGGTCGGCGACCGCCCCGCCGACGACGAACTCGCCGACGAGCAGTCGGCTAGCGCGGCCCAAGTCAACGCCACCCCGAAGGAGTAAGTCATGTCCGTCGACCACGACGATTACCCAACCAAGTTTGAGCATCCCCCTGTCCCGCGGACGGCGCAGGACAACGACGACGAGCAAGATGAGACTGCGACGGACGTTGCCGACGAGAACGCGGACCCGGCGGACGAGGACGTTGTCACGGGCCTCGTGATGGACTCGTCCGCGGACGCTGACTCGGACTCGGACTCGGACTCGGACTCGGAAGACGACGAGGACGAGGACGAGGACGACGTGGTCATCGGCGTCGTGACGGATACGGACGACGCGGACGACACCACGGGCGTTGTGACCGACGACGCAGTGGATAACGACGCGGCCACCGGTGTCATGGCCGACGACGCATCGCCCGTGACGCCGGTCCGGACCGGTGGCGCGCACCGGTACCCGTTGCCAGCCTTCCCCGGACCTGATGCCCCATCGACTGGCGCTTCGCCCAGCTTCACCCCCACGTCCGAGACCACCACGCCCGAGACCGCGACCGACCAGGAAGACTCGCAGGCCAGCTGGCAGCGGATCAAGTCCGGGTTCGTCGACGACCCACGGGCCTCGGTCGAGGAAGCCGCTGCGATCGTAGAGGAAGCGGCCGAGACGCTCGTCGCCACGATCCAGGAGCGCGAGCGGGTGCTGCGCGGTGCCTGGGAAGGAAACGGCACGGACACCGAAAGGCTCCGCACCGCTTTCCGTGATTACCGCACCCTGTACGACAAGCTCAGCCAGATCTAACCGTGGGCCGCAGTTTCCACAGGTAGATGGCGGGCTGAGCCGGTGCTGTTAGCACCGGCTCAGCCCTGTGCCGTGCGGCCATGTGCTCGGGTGGGGTGCCGTACCGAGCCCGATCACGCGGTGCGGGATGTCGCTCAGCGCCCCGGCCAGGTACGGCTCGACCAGCACGATATCCGGTCGGCGCGGTGTGGCCCGCAGCGTGGTCGCGAAGCTAACGCCCGCCGCGGATAAGTCGGGCTGAGCCGGGTAGCTGGAGGCCGTGGCTAGAGCGAGAACAGTAGCCGGGTACGCCATCCCGGGAATCATCGTGTTCTTCTTCTGGTTGGTGGTCGTGATCCTGGCCATCATCCTGCTGGCGTTCATCGTGCATTGGGCCGGCGGCGGAGTCCTCAACCTGCGGCTCGGACACTTCGTGCTGAACGTCGGCTTCACCTAATAGGCGACAACTGAGGCGTGATTCCGGGCCGCGACCGTAACCCGCGGCGCGGCCCGGAATCGCGAAGACCGAGATGCCGTGGACGCTGTGGTAACGCGCTGCGTCCCTCGGTAGGACCTCCGGGTCCGGCGGTAAGCCGCTGGGTCACGAGCGCGTCGGCCGCGGCACTGCTCATGCTGTTGCCGGTAACCGCGACCAGGAACGTCTCCCGGTCCAGGGCCAGGGTACGCAGGTGCTGGTCCGCGATGACGGTCGCCGTTCGCGGGATGTCACGCAGCAACGCGATCTCCCCGAAGCAGTCGCCGGGGGCGAGCGCCGGACGCGGTTCTCCCCCGACACTGACCGCGGCGGATCCGGCCACTATCAAGTGGAATAGCTCGCCGGCCTCCCCCTCACGCACCGCCACGGTGCCCGCAGGAAATTCATGCGGCTGGAGATCGCTGGCCAGAAGCTCGATCACGGCCAGGGGCAGCGGCGCGAACATGGCTAGCCGCCGGAGCAGGTCTACCTCCTGACCCGGAGCGGGCATGGCCTTGTCGAGCCGCACGAAACGCCGGATGTGGACCAGGGCCAGGACGGACAGGCCGCCGCCCAGGAGGGCCAGCGTGCCGCGGACACCGAG
>JBEKHI010000348.1:0-9506 GCA_050012355.1 Streptosporangiaceae bacterium
CGATTTAATCATCGACCTTTCCGAAGCTGCTCCATACGCTGATGACATGAAAATTTCTGGCTCGGTCGCCCTGGTGACCGGCGCGAACCGCGGCATGGGTCGGCACTTCGCCACGCAGTTGCTCGAGCGCGGGGCAACGAAGGTCTACGCGACAGCCCGCAACCCCGGACTAGTCGATGTTCCCGGTGCGGAAATCCTGCGACTGGACATCACTGACCCCTCCTCGGTCGCCGCTGCCGCCCGGGCGGCAAGCGACGTGACGCTGCTGGTCAACAACGCCGGGATATCCACCTACCAGAACCTCGTTACCGGAGACCTGGACGCGATCCGGCTGGAGATGGACACCCATTACTTCGGCACGCTCAACATGGTCCGCGCTTTCGCCCCGATCCTGGCCGACGGGGCGATCCTCAACGTCTGCTCGGTGCTGTCGTGGCTCGCCTACGACGGCGCCAACGCTTACTCCGCGGCGAAGTCAGCCGAATGGAGCCTGACCAACGGCATCCGACTGGAACTCGCGGGACAGGGCACCCTGGTTACCGCCCTGCACGTGGGCTCGGTCGACACTGACATGATGGCCGGCTTCGACGTCGACAAGAGCGAGCCAGTTGACGTCGTGCGCGCCGCACTTGACGGCATCGAGGTCGGCGCCCTCGAGGTTCTCGCCATCGTGAGGCTGTACCCGAGGATCTCGAAGTACTCCTCCAGATGGTATGTGCGTAGTGTATGTAATTAGTGTGATATTTCGTGTCGATGACCTGTGTCCAGGTCTCCCCTATCTGCTGCACGGTCGGGATCGCCCGGGAGTAAGCCGGCCAGCCCGGGTTTCCGTGGGTCGCGAAGCGGACCCAGGTCGCGTGCACCCGCGGGGCGAGGTCAGCGGGTGGCGGCTGGGTGCCGAGCAGCGCTCCGGACCCGTGCAGTGCGGGCAGGTCCGCCGTGTCAAAGACGAACGGCAACTCCATGAGGTGACAGCAGCCGAGTTTCCCGTCGAGGGCCGCTGACCGCCAAGTGAACTCGTACACGAACGTCCGGGCCGTACCAGCGCGCGCGTCGGCGAAACGGCGGGTGCCCGCCCCGAACATGCCGTCGCCTAGCAGCGCGACCCGCAGCTGCGCGGTGGTCGCCGACGGCCGCGCGGAGCGGTACGCGTCGATCAGCCGGTCCGGAGCGGGATGGAACCGGGCCGCGGTGGAACGCAAGTCGGCGTCCGTTGAGTCACCCAGATCCTGGAACGGCGTGAGGTACAGGCTGGCCTCGTCGAGATTCGACCCGATCAGCAGTTCCGTCGCCGAGGCACCATGATCGGTATCGGCGGGCTGACGATCGAGTACGAGGCTGAACGGCGTGATCCCGCCGAGCGGGTCGTGCGCACCGGCCGTGGCGAGGTCCAGCCCGGACAGCCTGGACTGCACGTCTAGGAGTTGCTCGTCGGATCGCTGCCCGAGGGCGGTCGCGGCCGGGACGACGCCGACCTCGCGTCCGACGGCCGCGGTGACGATTTCCGCCTGCTCGGGGGTAAAGGCAGCGGTCCCGCTGCCACTCTGGACGATCGCGCGCCGCAGCAGTCCCCGCGCGTCCGGCGCGCCGACGATGCTGGTCACGAGGATCGCGCCAGCGGACTGCCCGGCGAGCGTGACGTTGTCAGGGTCACCGCCGACGCTGGAGACGTTCTCGCTGACCCAGCGCAGCGCGGCGATCACGTCGAGGCGGCCGCGGTTGTCCGGTGCGTCCGGCAGCCGGAGGAAACCCGGGATGCCGAGCCGGTAATTGACGGTGACCAGCACCACCCCATCGCGAGCGAACGCCGTGCCGTCATAGACCGGCCCGCGCACGGAGCCGGCGATGAAGGCACCGCCGTGCACGAACACCAGGACCGGGGCAGGGGCGCTCGGCTCGGGCGGCGCCCACACGTTGACAGTCAGGTAGTCATCCCCCGGTTCCCAGCCGCCGCCGAAGAACGGGGAGACGTCCAGCCGCCCGAACCGGCCGCGCGGGGGCTGCGGCGCGTTCGGTCCAATCCGCGTCGCGTCGCGGACCCCTGTCCAGCCGGGGTGCGGTCGCGGCGCGGCGAACCGCGCCTGCCCGGTCAGCGGCGCGGCGTACGGCACGCCCAGAAACGCCCGGGCCTGCGGGGTCCGTGTTCCCCGTATCAAGCCGGAGGTAGTCGTAACCTGCTCGGTCCGAAGCGCGCTCATAGCCGGTCGAATCCGGCCCAGCGGCGGATACCGAAGCCGTCGCCGCGGGACTCCACTTCGAACGCGCCGTGGCCACTGAAATGGGCCGGCAGCACGAGAGCACCGTGATCGCTAGCCCAGCCGAGCAACCCGCGGCGGGTGGCGATGGCAGCGGCCGGATCCTCGCAGAAGCAGCTGTTGTGACCGGTTTCGGTGACCTGGAGCGGAGTGTGCATCAGGTCTCCCGCGAGCAGCGCGTGCTCCGAGCCGGACACGAGCTTCAGTACGCTCGATCCCGGCGTGTGACCCGGCGCGGCCTCCAGCCGCAGGGCCGCGTCGATTACGCGGCGGTCCTCCCACAGCTGGACCTGACCGGCCGCGTGCACCGGCGCGACACTGTCCTCGAAGACGTTCTCGTTGACGCCGCCGACGAGGTTCGGATTGTTCGCCGGGTTCCAGAACTCGAAGTCGGCGCGCGGCATCAGGTACGTCGCGTTCGGGAACGTCGGTACCCACACGCCGTCCCTGAGCATCGTGTTCCAGCCGACGTGGTCGACATGGAGGTGGGTGTTGACGACCAGATCGACGTCCTCGGGTCGCACGCCGGCCTCGGCAAGCGCGCCGAGGTAACCAGAGTGCAGGTGATCCCAGGGCTCGACCGCTGGCCGGGCCTTGTCGTTGCCGACACCAGTGTCGACAACGATCGTCCTGCCTTCGCTGCGCAGGACCCAGGATTGCATCGCGACCTGGACCATCTCGCCACCAGCGTCGAGATGGTCGGGCACGAGCATGTCCCGGTGCTTGTCCCAGGCGGTCTCCTCGATGGTCGGGAAGAACACCTTCGGGGGCATGATCGGCCCGTGTATTTCCTCGACTCGGGTGATCGTGACATCGCCGATGGCGACCGTGTTCATCTGAACTCCTCTTCGATTGGGCTGAGTCTCGAACCAGCATTGCCCCTGATCTGCTGGGCAACCAGCCCGCGGCGTGACTACCCCTGGCAGTGGCAGGAAACGCTGCGCGCCAGGTGTGATACTTGGGGACATGCCACCGACCCCCCAGCCCGGCAGCCTCGGGGAGTTCCTGTACGCCAGCCGGGCTCGCCTGACACCCGCCGACGCCGGGGTCGTCTTCTCCGGACGGCGCCGGGTGCCGGGGCTGCGGCGCGAGGAGATCGCGATGCTGGCCGGCGTCAGCCCGTCGTATTACACGCGGCTGGAGCAAGGGCAGGCCCTCAACGCGTCTGATCAGGTGATCGACGCGCTCTCGCGCGCGCTGCGCCTCAGCGACGCGGAACGCGAGCATCTGCACCGGCTGGCGCGCGGCGGACACCTCCGGACCCCGCCCGTCGAGCCTGCCGAGGAGACGGTCGACGCGGGCCTAGCTGAATTGCTCGACACGGTCGGCGACGCACCCGCGATGGTCTTCGACCGGCATCGGGACATCCTCGCGTGGAATCCCGCCGGACACGCGTTGTTCGCCGGTCATCTCGATCCGCACGACGTCGACAATGCCCAGACCCGGCCGAACGCCACCGAGCTCGTGTTCCTCGATCCGCACACCCGCGAGCTTTACGTGGACTGGGAGGAGAAGGCCCTGTCCAGCGTCGGCCACCTGCGGATCCTGGCCTCGGAATACCCCAATGACGCACGCCTGCTAGCGCTGATCGGTCTGCTGACCGTGGAAAGCGCCGAGTTCGCCGCCATGTGGGCCGCCAACATAATCCGCCCGTCCCAGTCCGTGGTGTACCGGATGCAACACCCTGTCGTCGGGCGCCTCACGGTCACGCAGCAGCCGCTCACCACAGCCCAGGCGCCAGGCCAGACCCTGGTGATCTGCAGCGCCCCCAAGCACTCCCCCTCGGCGGAAGCTCTTTCACTCCTGGCCCGGACGGTCCGCCCGGAGCTCGCGAACGGACCGGCTGGACAGCGCGAACACGTTCCCGGCGGCCACCAGGATGCCGGCGGCGGCTAGCGTGGTCCCGATCCCGGCCACCGCGGCAATGGGCCCCACGGCCAGCAGGCCCAGCGGCCCGAGCACGAAGGATCCGAAGGCGTCGTAGGAATTCACCCGGGACAGTTTGTCTTCGGGAATGTTCTCCTGGAGCGCCGTCATCCACAGCACCTCGAATACGTCCACGCTGATCCCGTTGATCAACATTGCGATCGCGACCAGCCACACCGGGGCGTGTACCGCGAGCAAGAAGAACGGCGGGAGGAACCCGAACGCCGCGATCGTGGCGACAAGCATCGGACGGGCGGGACGCAGGCGTATGGCGACGAAGCTGCCGAATACCAGCCCGATGGCGTTGGCCGTGACGACCACCGACCAGCCGAGCGCTCCGCCCCAGTGCTGTTTCGCGACGACCGGACCGAGGATGTAGACGCATGGCCCGAAACACAGGTTGACCAGTGCGAACTGGCTGACGACCACCCAGACCCAGCGCCGGGACCTGAACTCGTTCCAGCCCTCGCGAAGCTCGGACAGCAGCATCGAGGTCCGCCCGCCCCGTCCGGTCCGCGGCGCGCCCGAGGTCAGCACGAGCACCGCCGATACTCCGAACGTCGCGGCGTCGACCCCGATCGCCCAGCCAGCGCCCACCGCGACGACGATCGCGCCGGAGACCGCCGCACCCGCCAGGCTCGCGGAATTCTCCGATAGCCGGATGAGCGCGTTGGCGGACTGCAGTTGCGACGGTTCCACGATTTCCGGCACCAGGCCACGCGAGGCGGGAATGAACAAGGCGTTCGCGGCGCCATTGACCGCCGAGAGCGCGACCAGCGCGGCGAGCGGCGGAGTGCCGGTGATGAAGAGCACGGCGACGCTCGCCTGCGCGACGAACCCCAGCAGGTCCGAACTCACCATGATCCGGTACCTGGGGAAGCGGTCGGCGAGCGCGCCGCCGAAGAGCAGGAACACCACCTGCGCGACCGATCGCCCGGCCAGCACTATCCCGAGCCGCGCGGCCGAGCCGCCCGGCTCGCCGAGGACCGCGAAGGCCAGCGCTACGGGTGCCATCGACGTGCCCAGCAGCGACACGGCGCGGGCGAGGAAGATGTTCCGGAAGGTGGGCCGCCGGATTAGCCCTAGGTCACGCTTTCTCACAAGCGACGAGTATGCGGCCAATAACACCACATAGAAAGAGGAGAAACGTCACGCCCATTACCCGGAATTCACCAAGGCGCTGACCCGTTGAAGAAAGCGAGAGAGGCAATAAAATTGCTTCATCCGTAGCAAACTTCACTATACCAGGTGTGGCGGGCGCGCGGAATTCAGGGGCCGGCTACGATCGAGACATCGCGACTGGCGTTGGGTGGGGTACCACCGGGAAGCGCGTAGCGGAGCATCGGACGCCTGGGTGCTCCTCGGCAGCAGAGCACTGCGCTGAGGAGAACACATGGATCTGCGATACGGGACGAATCCGCACCAGGCCGCACGGCTGACCGACACCGGGCCGCTGACCGTGCGGGGCGGAACGCCGTCTTACATCAACATCCTGGACGCGCTGGGCGCGTGGCAGCTGGTCCGTGAGGCGTCACGGGCGCTCGGCGCGCCGGTCGCGGCATCGTTCAAGCACGTCTCCCCCGCTGGGGTCGCGGTCGCCGGTGACCTGGACGGAACGGCGCGGCGCTCCTGGAACCTGGGTACCGGCAACGTCGGGCCGCTCACCAGCGCGTACGTGCGGGCACGTGATTGCGATCCGAAATCGTCGTTCGGCGACATGATCGCGGTCTCCGAGCCGGTCGACGAGGAACTGGCCACCTTCGTGCGCGGGGTGATCGCCGATGGGATTATCGCGCCGGGTTACGCACCCGGGACGGCTGAGATGCTCGCTAGGAAGAAGCATGCGGCGTTCTGCGTCATCGAAGTTAATCCTGAGTACGAACCGCCAGCTTGGGAACGGCGAGAAGTGTTCGGGGTGGTTTTTGAGCAGGAGCGGGACGCGGGGCCGCTGCCCGCGCTGTCGGCGGACGCGACGCTTGGCATGATCGCGCTGCGCTACACCCAGTCGAACTCGGTGGCGTTCGTGCGGGACGGCATGACGATCGGGGTCGCCGCCGGCCAGCAGTCCCGGGTGGACTGCACCCGGCTCGCCGGGGAGAAGGCGGAGGTCTGGTGGCGACGCCGCGATCCCGCCGCCCGGGAACCAGCCTTTGCACCAAAACGACGCAGGCAGGATCGGCTGAACGAGCTGATCCAGCGGGCGGCGGAGCTTCCGGTGGCGCCGCTGGACGACGTCACGATGGTGTCAGACGGGTTCCTGCCGTTCCGCGACAACGTCGATGTGGCGCACGAATACGGCGTCCGGTGCATCGTCGAGCCGGGCGGGTCGACACGGACGCCCGACGTTCAGGCTGCCTGCCGTGAGCACGGGATCGAGCTGGTGCACACCGGGGTCAGGCTGTTCCGGCACTGAATTTTCTAGCGCTGAGCGTCCGGTACTCGTCGCTGGTGAGCTCGTACAGCACGAACGGGTGGCCGTCGTGCGTGATGTCTCTGGAGTACCGCATCCCGAGGCGTTCCATGACCGCGCGCGAGCGGGTGTTGTGCGGCTCGGTGAAGGCGACGACCTCGGGGGCGCGGCAGTCGGTGAACGCGTACTCCAAGCCGGTGGCACCGATCTCGGTCGCGTACAGGTTGCCCTGCTGGGCGCCGAGCACCGCCCAGCCGACTTCGTACCGGTCCGCGCCGTCGACGAACGTCAGCGACACCCCGCCGCGGCCGACGAGCTGGCCCGATCCGCGGTCGTAGGCCAGCCACTTGTCGACTCCGTCGAGTTCCCAGCCCTTGTCGGCCCGCTCGGCGCGGGCGAAGGCCTGGGACACGGTGTACCGGCCCCAGTACCAGGCGGCGATCGCGTCGTCTTGGTGCACTCGCCACAGGTCGCCGGCGTTGGCACGGCCCATCGGGGCCAGCCGTAGCCGGGAGGTCAGCCGGATGCGGACCGTCTCCGCCACGATGTCGCGCAGCCTGCGGTCGCCGTCGGTGCGTCCCACCATCATCAGCTCGAGGGTGTCCGGGCCGACCCAGGAGTTCGCGTCGTGCTTGCCTTCCTCGAGCCGCGGGTTCGTGAGATCGCCGTCGACTTCGACCAGGTAGTCCGTCTCCTGACGGGTCACTCCGTCGACGGTCCAGTCCCACTCCCTGACCATCGCCTCGATGCGGCGTAGCCGCCAGCCGGTCTCCTCTTCAATCTCGCGGGCAAGAGCTTGCTCAAGCGTTTCGCCCGGTTCGACGTGCCCGCCGACGACGTCCCAGATCCCGGGCAACAGCTTGCGACTGCCAGAACGACGTTGCGCGTACACCCGGTTCCGGCTGTCTCTGATAAGTGCGCCCACCACCTGTACCACGGTGCCCCGTCGGCCCCTTTCATCCCGGAATCCCCAGGCAACGGTAGCAAGCCTTAACCAGGATTGTGCCAGGCTTCACCGGAAAGCAGCAGGTTATCCGCCTCGGTTGGGCCCCACGTTCCCTTTTTGTATGGGTACACCGGGCCGTCGTCCAGCACCGGATCCACCACTCGCCAAGCCGCCTCGACACTCTCCTGCTTGGCGAACAGCCAGTGCTCCCCCTTGAGCGCGCCGCCGATCAGCCGGTCATACGGACGCATGTCCTCGCCGGGTCGTTCACTGAACACGAGATCCTGCGGCGCCGGTTCCCAGCCGTTGCCCGGCTTCTTGCCGCAGAGGGTGAGCGTGACGCGGTTCTCCGGGTAGACGCGGAACACCACCCGGTTGTCGACCTCTTTCAGCCCGAGGTTGTACGGGTCCAGCGGTGGCTTGCGGAACAGGATGCTCACCTCGGTCGCGGTCACCGGCAGGCTCTTGCCCGCGCGGATCAGCAGCGGCACCCCCGACCAGCGCCAGGAATCGCAGGTCAGCCGGAGCGCCGCGAACGTCTCGGTGCGGGAGTCTTTTTTGACGCCTTTGACCGAGCGGTACCCCTGATACTGGCCCTTGACCGTCTTGGCCTGGGTGAGCGGCCGCAGCGCTCCGACGACCTGCGCCTTGCTGGTTCGCCAGGAGTCCAGGTTGGTCCCGCTCGGCGGATCGGCGAGCACCGACGACAGGATCTGGAGCATATGATTCTGCACGACGTCGCGGATCGCGCCGGTCTGGTCGTAGAACGCGCCTCGATCGGCGACGTCGAACGCCTCGGCCATCGTGATCTGGACTTCCTTGACATACGTCCGGTTCAGCAGCGGCTCGAGTATGGAGTTGCCGAAGCGGACGAACATGAGGTTGTCCACCGGGTCCAGCGCCAGCCAGTGATCGACCCGGTAGATGTCTTCCTCGGGGAAGAACTGGTGCATGGTTGTGTTGAGCTGTTTGGCGCTCGCCAGGTCGTGGCCGAACGGCTTCTCCACCATGACCCGCGCGTTCTTGGCCCGGTTCACCGCTTCGATGCCCGCGGCGACCCTCGCGAACAGGTTTGGCGGGACCTCAAGGTAGTAGAGGATCTTGCGGGCCTTGCCGAGCTTCTCGTGTATCGCCTCATAGGTAGCTGGATCGTCAAGGTCGCCGTCGATGTAGTCGAGCAGGCTGAGCATGCGCTGGGCGGGCTTGCTTTCCGGGTCGATCTTGTTCAGCTTGAGCGACTCGACCGCGTAATCCTTGAACTGGGTTCGGGTCCAGCCGCTCTTGCCCACGCCGATCACCGGCTGATGCAGCACGTCCCTGGCCACCAGGTCGACCAGCGCCGGAAATGTCTCTAGTTTCGCGAGATCGCCGGTGGCCCCGAAGATGACCATAGCGTCCATACCTTCGTTACTCACGGGTTGTGCATACCCAGCGCGGTTGCTTTGTCACTCTTGGTGTTGGCGGTGCGTGGCCCGCGGCGGGGCGGCGCGGGCGGGGCGGCTCTCGCGGCGGCGCCGCGACGGGCCCCCGTGGGGCAATAATCACATATAGGGCATGTCGCCCGGTCGGGGAGCTTCTACAGGGCCGTCGATGGCCCATTGATGGGGCTAGGGCGCTATCGATGGCCCATCGCTGGGGTTCGCTTCGGGCCTTCTGGCTGGGGCTTCACCGGGGGCGACGAGAATGGACGGGGAATTAACTTGCGGGGCGCTGTGCTATAGCGTACGGTGATTCATAGATCGCGGTTCTCGCGATGATGAGGCTGAAGCCCAGCGTTAGCGACTTGATACTGCTAGTAACGTGGCGCGGTAACTCCCGGATTCTCAGCTCAGCCTCCGGACGGTCCTCCTGACCAGCGGACTTCCACACGTTTTTTCTGTGGCCCTAGCGAAGCGCCACTTCCTCTTTTTGGCATGCGCGCAATTCACATCAGCGCGCCGTTTGCCGCCAATCCAAATCCCATGAAGGG
>JBEKHI010000349.1:0-8876 GCA_050012355.1 Streptosporangiaceae bacterium
CTGCCGCTGACCCCGAACGGCAAACTCGACCGCGCCGCCCTGCCCGCCCCGGAGTACGCCGGCGGCACAGGCCGCGGACCGGCAACGGTAACCGAGGAAATCATCTGCGGCGCGTTCGCGGAGATCCTCGACGTGCCCAACGTCGGACGTGACGACAGCTTCTTCGCTCTTGGCGGGCACTCGCTGCTGGCGGTCCGGCTGGTGAGCCGGATCCGGGTGGTGCTGGGTGTCGAGATGCCGGTGCGGGCACTGTTCGAGGCACCGACGCCGGCCGGGCTAGCCGGGCGGCTGCAGCAGGCGGGCCCGGCCCGGCTGCGGATGGGACCTCGGCCAAGGCCAGGGCTGGTGCCGTTGTCGTTCGCCCAGCAGCGGCTGTGGTTCATCGCGCAGCTGGACGGGCCCAATGCGGTGTACAACTCGCCGTCGGCCATGCGACTGGAGGGTGACCTGGACACCGGGGTGCTAGAGGCAGCCCTGGGCGATGTGATCGAGCGGCATGAGGTGCTGCGGACGGTATACCCGGCGGCGGGCGGGGTGCCGTACCAGCGGGTGCTGGAGATGGCCGAGGTGGGCTGGGAGCTGCCGGTGACCGTGGCGGGGTCGCCGGAGGAGGCGGCCGAGCTGGCGACGGCGGTCGCCAGGGAGCCGTTTGACCTGACGGTGCAGGTGCCGGTGCGGGTGCGGCTGATCGAGACCGGGCCGGAGGCGCATGTGCTGGTGGTGGTGATCCATCACATCGCGACCGACGGCTGGTCTGATGAGGTGCTGGCGCGGGATCTGGGGACAGCGTATGAGGCGCGGCTGGCGGGCCAGGCGCCAGGGTGGGTGCCACTGCCGGCGCAGTACGCCGATTACGCGATCTGGCAGCGGGAACTGCTGGGCTCAGAAGACGATCCGGACAGCCTGCTGGCCGTGCAGGTGGCGTGGTGGCGGGACGCCCTGGACGGGGCGCCGCTCGAGCTGGCGCTGCCGGCCGACCGGCCGCGTCCGGCGATGGCCAGCCATCGCGGCTACAACGCGCCGCTGGCGGTCCCGGCCGAGGTGCACGCCCGGCTGGTGGCACTGGCACGCGAGCAGGGCGTAACGATGTTCATGGTCGTGCAGGCCACCCTCGCCATCCTGCTCTCCAAGCTCGGCGCCGGAGAGGACATCCCCGTTGGCACCGGCGTGGCCGGTCGCTCCGACGAGGCACTCGACGGCATCGTCGGGTTCTTCATCAACACGCTGGTGCTGCGCACCGACGTGTCGGGAGATCCGTCGTTCGCGGACCTGCTAGCTCGGGTGCGGGAGTACTGGCTCGGCGCGCTTGACCATCAGGACGTGCCGTTCGAGCGGCTGGTAGAGGTGCTCGCGCCGGAACGATCACTGGCCCGCCACCCGCTATTCCAGGTCAACCTGACCGTGCAGAACCTTGCCGGCGTCGAGATGGCGATCCCAGGACAGCGCGGCGCTCCGATGCCGGCCAAGACCCAGACCGCAAGGTTCGACCTGGACCTGGCCGTGTCCGAGGCACGGGACGCGGAACGCCAGCCTGCCGGGCTGCGCGGCACGGTGGTCGTGGCGGCGGACCTGTTCGACGAGGCGACGGTCCGGGTGATCAGCGGCCGGTTCGCCCGGTTGCTGGCAGCGGTGGCTGATGATCCGCGGGTGCGGGTGCATCAGGTGGGGGTGCTGTCGGGGGACGAGCGCGAGCAGTTGCTGACAGGGTTGAATGACACGGCCGCGCCGGTGCCGGACGTGCCGGTGACGGAGCTGTTCGGGATGCAGGCGGCGCGGGTCCCTGATGCGGTGGCGGTCTGTGACGGAGGCCTGGCGCTGACCTACCGGGAGCTGGAACGGCGGGCGGCCCGGGTGGCCGGCCTGCTGGTTTCGGCGGGTGCGGGTCCTGACCGGGTGGTGGCGGTGGTGATGGACCGCTGCGCCGGGCTGGTGACCGCGCTGCTGGGGATCCAGCAGGCGGGCGCGGTGTACCTGCCGGCCGATCCGGGGTACCCGGCCGCGCGGATCGAGTTCATGCTGGCTGACGCCGGCGCCGTGCTGGCGGTGACCGACGCCGCGTCGGCCGCGCTGGTCCCGGACGGGGTCCCCGTCCTGATCCTGGACCCCGACGGCCAGCCCCTCGAGCCTGCCGCGATGGCGGCGCCCGCAGGGCCGGGGGATCTGGGATACGTGATCTACACGTCGGGATCCACCGGGACCCCGAAGCCGGTGGCGGTCCGCGGGAGCGGGATGGTCAACCATCTGCTGGCCAAGGTCGGCTGCCTGGAGCTGTCCGCGGGCGATTGCGTAGCGGTCAACGCGCCGGTGACATTTGACATATCGGTGTGGCAGATGCTGGCCGCGCTGATCACTGGCGGCCGCGTCCAGGTGATCCCGCCCGCCGACGCCGCTGACCCAGCCCGGCTGGTCCCGGCGGTGGCGGCCGGGCGGACGACGGTGCTGGAAATCGTCCCCTCGCTGCTGAGTGCCATCCTCGACACCTGGGACACCGCCGGGCAACCCGCGGCGCTGCCGGGACTGCGGCGGCTGGTGGTCACCGGCGAGGCCCTGCCCGCCGGGCTATGCGCCCGCTGGCTAGCCCGCTACCCCCGCATCCCGGTGGTCAACGCCTACGGCCCCGCGGAATGCTCCGACGACATCACCCATGCCATCATCACCAGCCCCCCGCCCGGGCCCGCGGCGCCGATCGGCATCCCGGTCGCCAACACCCGGATCTACATCCTCGACGCCTGGCTGCGGCCGGTGCCGGCCAGGGTTATCGGGGAGCTGTACGCGGCCGGGACAGGGCTGGCCCGGGGCTACCTCGGCCGGGCAGGCCTGACCGGGGAGCGGTTCATCGCATGTCCCTACGGCGGTCCCGGCGAGCGGATGTACCGGACCGGAGACCTGGCCCGGTGGACCGTGAATGGGGAAGGGGAGGCGGGCGGGGGGCAGCTGGTGTTCGCCGGCCGGGCCGATGAGCAGGTCAAGATCCGCGGGTCCCGAATCGAGCCCGGCGAGGTCGAGGCCGTCTTGGCGTCGTGCCCGGGCGTCGGCCAGGCCGCCGTCATCGTCCGCGAGGACACTCCCGGCGACCAGCGCCTGACCGCCTATATCGCCCCTGCCGACGGAGTGGGGGAGGAGACGCTGGCTGACGCGGTACGTCAGCACGCCGCGGCCCGGCTGCCCGGCTACATGATCCCCGCCGCCGTCACCGTCCTGGACGCCCTGCCGCTGACTCCCAACGGCAAGCTCGACCGGACCGCCCTGCCCGCTCCGGACTATGTTCGCGGCACTGGCCGGGGGCCGCAGACCGTCACCGAGGAGATCATCTGCCGTGCCTTCGCGGATGTGCTTGGCACGGACTCGGTCGGAGCAGACGACGACTTCTTCGCCCTCGGCGGTCATTCGCTGCTCGCTGTCCGGCTGGTGGAGCGGCTGCGTCAGCAGGGCATCCGGGTGGCGGTACGGACGCTGTTCGAAGCACCCACCCCGGGCGCCCTAGCGGCTGCGGACGTGCCGGAGGGGGTGGTGGTGCCGCCGAACCTGATCCCGGCTGGAGCAGACCAGATCATCCCCAGCATGGTGACCCTGGTCAGCCTGGATGAAGCCCAGCTGGCGGCAGTGGCGGCGGGAGTGGACGGCGGCGCCGTGAACGTGGCTGACATCTACCCGCTGGCGCCGTTGCAAGAGGGGATGCTGTTCCATCACCTGCTGGCAGCGGACGGTGCTCCCGATGTGTACCTGCAGTCAATGCCGCTGGTGTTCGAGTCCCGGGAGCGGCTGGACGAGTTCACGGCAGCACTGGAGAAGGTGATTGCCCGGCACGACATCCTGCGCACGTCGCTGGCGTGGCGGGGACTGCCGGAGCCGGTGCAAGTGGTGTGGCGGCACGCACCGCTGCCGCTCACCGAGGTGACGCTTCCCGAAGGCGAAGACTCGATCACCGCGCTGACGGCCGCGGCGGGGTCGCGGATGGACCTGAGCCGGGCGCCGCTGATGCGGCTGCACATCGCGGAGCAGGCGGGAACCAGCCGGTGGCTGGCCCTGATCCAGTTCCATCACCTGGCACTGGATCAGACCGGCCTGGAGATAGTGATCGGCGAGCTGACGGAGCTGCTGGCCGGGCGGGAGGACCGGCTACCGGAGCCGCTGCCGTTCCGTGCCTTCGTGGCCGAAGCTCGGCTAGGGGTCTCGCGTGAGGAGCATCAGGAGTACTTCGCGAGGCTGCTGGGTGACGTGACGGAGCCCACCGCGCCGTTCGGCCTAATGGACGCCCGCCAGGACGGGACAGCAGCCTCGCGATCCCGGCTTCAGGTGGAAGACGACGTCGCGGTCCGGGTGCGGGAGCAGGCACGGCTGGCCGGGGTATCACCGGCGACGGTGCTGCACCTGGCCTGGGCACGGGTGCTGGCGGCGCTGTCCGGACGCGACGACGTGGTGTTCGGCACCGTGCTATTCGGCCGGCTGGCCGCTGGGCGCGGCGCGGACCGGGTTCCGGGCCTGTTCATGAACACGCTGCCGGTCCGGACGAACACCGCGGCCGGGGACGTCGCCGGGGAACTGGCCGGGATGCGGTCTCAGCTGGCCGGGCTGCTCGCCCACGAGCACGCCCCGCTCGTGGTCGCGCAGCAGGCCAGCGGGCTGCCCGCCGGGACGCCGCTGTTCACCGCGCTGCTGAACTACCGGCACAAGCGATCTCGCCAACAGCAACACGACGGCAGGCCGCCCCTTTCCGAGACCCAGCCGATGCCGACGCGGGGACGCACCAACTACCCGCTGACCGTCTCCGTAGACGACAACGGCAGCGGCTTCGGCATCACCGTCGAAGCGGTCGCGCCGGGTGACCCAGCTCTGGTGGGCGTGCTGCTGCACACCGCGCTGGGCAGCCTGGCCGCGACGCTCGAGCAGGCCCCTGGCACGTTGCTGCGGCATGTACAGGTGCTGCGCGCCAGCGAGCGGACGCAGGTGCTAACCGACTGGAACGACACCGCGGTGGCGGCGCCGGCGGTGCTGGTGCCAGAACTGGTGGCGACCCAGGCAGCACGGACCCCGGACGCGATAGCGGTGGCGTTCGGCGACGCGGCGCTCAGCTACGCGGAGCTGGACGAGCAGGCAGATCGGCTGGCCGGGGCGCTGGCCGGTGCGGGTACGGGCCCGGACAGTGTGGTGGCGGTGGTGATGGAGCGGTCCGCGCAGATGATCACCGTGCTGCTGGCGGTGCTGAAGGCCGGGGCGGCGTACCTGCCGGTCGACCCCGGCTATCCAGCCGCACGGATCGAGTTCATGCTCAACGATGCCCGCCCGGCCGCGGTGGTCACCGACCGGGCGCTGGCCGCTGGCCTCCCCGGCACCCCGGTCCTGACCCCCGACGCCGTCGGCACCGCGGCGACGCTCCGTCCGGTGCGGGCGGGTCAGCTGGCGTACGTGATGTACACATCGGGGTCGACCGGCACCCCGAAGGGCGTGGGGGTTACCCACCGGGGCCTGGCGAATTACGTGGGGTCGGTTCCTGGCCGGGCGGGCTGGGGGGCACCGGGCGGCCGGTACGGGCTGCTGCAGGCGCCAGTGACCGACCTGGGCAACACGGTGGTGTTCACCGCATTGACCACCGGCGGCGTCCTGCACGTCTTGGACGCTGGCCTGGTCACCGACCCGGCCGGGGTGGCGGCCTACCTGGCCGGCCGGGCCATCGACTACCTCAAGGCGGTCCCCGGCCACCTGGCCGCGCTGAGCTCAGGGCCGGGCGGTGCCGCCGCGGTGCTGCCGGGACGGTCGCTGGTGCTGGGCGGTGAGGCCGCCGAACCGGGCTGGCTGGCCCAGGTCATGCAGGCGGCCGGAGACCGGGGCGTGTTCAACCACTACGGTCCCACCGAGACCACCATCGGCGTCGCCACCACCCGGCTAGACGCCGCACAGGTCGCGGCCGGGATCATCCCGGCGGGGTCCCCGGTCGCTAATACCCGGCTGTATGTCCTGGACGGCTGGCTGCAGCCCGTCCCGCCCGGTGTCGCGGGCGAACTGTACGTCGCCGGTGCGCAGCTGGCCCGCGGCTACCTCGGCCGCGCCGCCCTGACCGCCGACCGGTTCGTGGCCTGCCCGTACGGGCCGGGCGGGGAGCGCATGTACCGCACCGGGGACTTGGCTAGTTGGCGGAACGACGGTCAGCTGGTCTTCGCCGGCCGCGCCGATGACCAGGTCAAGATCCGCGGCTACCGCATCGAGCCCGCCGAGACCCAGACAGCCCTGATCGGCTGCCCGGGAGTAGCGCAAGCCGCGGTCATCACGCGGCAAGATGCCCCTGGAGACTACCGGCTAATCGCCTATATCGTCCCCGACGAGACCGGCATCGACACCGCCCGGCTCAGCGAGCACGCCACGGCCTGGCTACCCGATTACCTGGTGCCGTCGGCGTTCGTCATGCTAGACGAGCTGCCGCTGACCCCCAACGGCAAGCTCGACCGGGCCGCCCTGCCCGCGCCCGACTACGTTGCCTCCAGCGACGGGCGGCGAGCGCAGACGGTGGCCGAGGAGACCATCTGTCGTGCCTTCGCCGATGTCCTGGGCCTGGACTCGGTCGGACCTGACGGCAACTTCTTTGAACTCGGCGGGCACTCGCTGCTGGCGGTGCGGCTGGTGGAACGGCTGCGAGAGACCGGGGTGTCGGTCTCGGTGCGTCAGCTGATCACGGCCCCGACCCCCAGCAAGCTCATGGCCACGATGAGCTTGACGTCGGTACGTGACGCGTTCGGCGTCCTGCTTCCGATCCGGGCCGAGGGCGACCGGCCACCGCTGTTCTGCCTGCACCCGGCCGGCGGCCTGAGCTGGTGCTACATGCCGCTGGCGAGTTATGTTCCAGATGACTTCCGGCTTTACGGACTACAGGCACGGGGCCTGGACGGGGAAAGCGAACCCGCCGGTTCCATCCGCGAAATGGCAGAAGACTACATCGAACAGCTACGGACCGTGCAGTCAACTGGTCCGTATTACCTGCTAGGTGCCTCCTTCGGGGGAATCCTGGCCCACGAGACCGCGGTCCGGCTGCGGGCCCAAGGCGAAGAAGTCGCGGCCCTCATCATCATGGACGCCTATCCCAGAGGACGCCGTCGGCACCGTACCGAGGGTGCCGGACGGGAAGCGAAGGCCGTCGAAAAGGCAGGCAAGCAAGAACGGGAAATGGTGAATCAGGATTCAATATCGGATGATCTCATCGAATGGGTGCGAGCAGAGGCGGGAGAGGTGCTCGGGGCCATCACAGAGGATGAGGTAATGCTCCTCGCGAAAGCCTATCAACGGAATGTTCTCTTCTTGCCACATCATGAGTACGGCCGATTCGACGGGAACGCGCTGGTCTTCGTCGCGACAGAAGGCAAACGGTCACCAATGGACGATCAGGGGGCCGAAAATAGCTACGCCTCGCTTTGGGACCCCTACATTTCAGGAGAAATATCGGAAGTTCGGCTTCCGTGCACCCACGCGGATATGTTCCAGCCAGATAACCTGGCCAGGGCCTGGTCTGGAATATCTTCGTGGCTAGGGCTGCAATAAGGCGGTTGTCGATACTGTCAGGCCAGATGGGAAAAGCGATGAGGATAACTAGGCCATCCACGGATGTGCGGGTGCGGCTCGACGAGATTGACCTGACCGATATCGGTCTGTACGTCGACGGAGATCCGCACCTGGTCTGGCAGACACTCAGGGCGGAACGCCCCGTCTTCTGGCAGTCGAGGTCTGCGGGCGAGGGCTTCTGGGCGGTAACCCGCTATGAGGACGTCCGGCGGGTTCTCTCGGAATACGAGACGTTCACCAGCGAGAGCGGGACAGCCATCGCAATGCTGGACGCCGTTGACCCCTCAGCCGGGCACATGATGCAAGCGACCGACCCGCCCCGGCACAGGCAGTTCAGGCAGCAGATAGGCAAGCAATTCTCGGTTAATGCGATTACCTCGCTTACCGAACAGGTACGGCAGTTCGTCAGAACGGCCATGAGTCCGGCTCTGGACGGCCAGGTATGGGATGTGGCCGAATCCTTCGCTCGCTTGCCTATGGAAGTCGGTGCCCTGATGATGGGGCTTCCTGAGCAAGACATCGATCCGCTGCTGAATCTCGCGTACGCGTCATTGGCGCCGCACGACGCCCGGTACCGATCCGATTCGGCGAAGAACAATTATGTTTCCGCTCACTACGAGATCATAAGATACTTCTCCCGGCATATTGAGGAACGCCGGGAGAACAACCCTGTGCCCGATGTCATCGGCCACCTGATGACGATGGAGATAGACGGTCAGCTGATGAGTGACGAAGACGTCATCATTAACTGCCTGAGTCTGCTGCTCGGTGCCGTCGTAACGACGTCGCACGCGATAAACGCGACCTTGATCGCGCTTGCCGAGCAGAACGGTGGCGAGGGCCGCTGGCCGGAAGTGATGCCCATACGTACGACGGTGGACGAGGCATTGCGCTGGGCATCACCGGTGACTCACTTCATGCGTCGGGCGCGTCGCGATGTCGAACTGCACGGCGAAACGATCAAGGCCGGCGATGCCGTGACCGCGTGGATCGCATCCGCCAACCGCGATGAGTCGTTCTTCCCCCAGCCGTACGCGCTTGACTTCGAGCGCTCGCCCAATCACCACGTCGTCTTCGGCTACGGAGCCCACCGGTGCCTCGGCAGCAACGTGGCCCGGCTCATGCTCCAGGAATCGTTCGCGGAGATGATCGCCGATATCGAATCCTTCGAGCTCGCCGGCGCACCGCGGCATCTCGCATCCAACGAGATAGCCGGCATAGTCTCCCTCCCCATCAGGGTCAACCTCAGGACCGAGCGAGCAACCCACCGCCCCCCAACCGCGACCCCCGCGGTTCGGTAAACCCACCCCCCACCCATCCGACGGGCG
>JBEKHI010000350.1:0-8849 GCA_050012355.1 Streptosporangiaceae bacterium
AGGTATGGCCGGTCGTTCACCGATGTCAAGCGCGGCAACATGGTCGGCCTGCCCATCAACTACCTCTTCTTCTCGGTCATCACGGTCATCACCGCGTCGGCTACCGTGCCGGTGTACGGGAAGCTGATCACCGACCCGATCCAGACCGTGCAGCAGATCAACACCACTTTCGCGATCCTGCTCGGCGGCCTCACGTTCGTGACGGCCACGGTCGGGATCAACATCGTGGCGAACTTCATCGCGCCCGCGTTCGACTTCTCCAACATCAGGCCACAGCGGATCTCCTGGCGGATGGGCGGCATGATCGCGGCCGTCGCGTCGGTGCTGATCACCCCATGGAACTGGTACGACAACGCGCATGCCATCGACTACACGCTCGATACACTCGGCGCCTTGATCGGGCCGTTGTTCGGCATCCTCATCGCCGGATATTACGTCGTCAGCCGCCAGCGGGTCTCGGTGGACGACCTGTATACCCGGGAAGGCAAGTACTGGTTCCGTAACGGCTACAACCCGAACGCGCTATGGGCCGTCGCGCTGGGCGGCGTCCCCGCGATCGCGGCCGTTGTCATCCCGATCGCCGCTCCGGCGCTGAACATCGGATGGATCTCCGACTACTCCTGGTTCATCGGCTGCGGCCTCGGTTTCGTGGCGTTCGCCCTGCTGGAACGGCGGCGGCCGGTGATCGCTGCATGACGTTGATCCAGGTGATCAACCCCAACACCTCCCGGGCGATGACCGCCTTGATCGGCGCCGCCGCCCGGGAGGCAGCGGGGCCTGGGGTCACTGTGCGCGCGGTGCAGCCAGACGACGGGCCTGAGGCGATCGAGAGCCACTACGACGCGGCACTCGCGGTCCCGGGTGTACTGTCCCTCGTCAGCACAGGAGTCGCGGACGGGCATGTGATCGCGTGTTTCGGCGACCCGGGACTGGACGCGGCCAGGGAGCTTTCCCGTGGGCCGGTCGTCGGGATCGCCGAGGCGGCGATGCACGTGGCCACGTTCCTCGGCCGATCGTTCAGCGTGGTCACCACCTTGCCGCGGACCGTCGGGCACACGCACGACCTCGTGCACCGGTACGGGTTCGAGCGTGCGTGCCGCGGGGTCCATGCCTGCGGGGTACCGCCGCTCGGCCTGGACTCGCCCGAGTCCGGGAAGATCCTTGCCGAGGAATGCGCCCGGGCCCGCGACGCCGACGACTGCGACGTGATCGTGCTTGGCTGCGCAGGGATGTCCGCGATGGCGGGTCCGCTCACTTCCTCGCTCGGCCTTCCCGTGGTGGACGGCGTCACCGCGGCGGCACGGATCGTCGGGTCGCTGGTGGAACTCGGGCTGCGGACCAGCACCCACGGCGAGTACGCCCCGCTAAGATCGGGCCATGATGCCGGATGAGTTCAGCCTGGTACCGTACGATCTGCTCCGCGAAACCGACGTCCCCTTTATCCACCTGATACTGGTGATGCTCGGATACGGGCTGAGCGACGAACCCGCCGTCCAGCAGTTCGTTGGCGCCGAGCCCGGTCTGCTGGAGGACATCCGCTCCCTCAGCGCCGCAGTCGGTGCCGCTGACCTGCGGGTACATGAAGCGGGCCTACTGAAAAACGGCTTCGACGACCACCTGAAGTACTACGAGCCGGCGGAGATCTGGTGCTTCGATCTCGCCATCGACGTGATCGCCATGCTCGGCGGCCTCACCGGGCTAACCGACGACGGCCGGTCCCGGACCACGCAGGCGCTGCGGGATCTCGACGCGACCGCGCAAGGTCACACGTGGCGCAAGGCGCTCAAGCACGCCGCCGACGGGCCCGCCTCGCTGGGTGCGCTGCGCGAACGGGTGCCCCGCCACACGCCGGATCCGGCTCACTCAACCGGCCGTCCCAGCAGCGTGACCTGGATGTAAGAGCGGCGGCACCACGCCATCGATGGCCCATCGCTGGCGTTGTGGGCCCATCGATGGGACATCGCTGGGGTGCCGGAGCCACCTTACTCGCCGGTAAGAAATTTACCGGTACGCCTGCTTCGTCCGCGCCACCGGGGTAACATTCTGAACCATTGTGACGCATATCGGCTTCGTAATCCGTGATCGTTACCGGCTAGACGAACCGATCGCCGCGGGTGGCGTCGGACAGGTGTGGCGCGCTGAGGATCTCGCGCTGAAACGCCGGGTAGCGGTAAAGATGCTCCGCCCGGAGTACGCCGGGACCGACACCGTGCTCGCCAGATTCCGCGCGGAGGCGTGGCACGCCGGCTCGCTGAGCCATCCGGGCGTGGCCCAGGTCTACGACTACGGCGAGGCGGGCGCTCCGTATCTGGTAATGGAGCTTGTGGACGGCCCCTCGCTGGCCGACCTGCTCGACTACGGGCCGCTTGATCCGCTCCGCACCGCCGACGTGATCGCGCAGGCGGCCGCCGCGCTCGACGCGGCGCACCGGGCCGGCGTGGTACACCGCGACATCAAGCCGGGCAACCTGCTGCTCAGGAACGACGGCATCCTCAAGATCACCGACTTCGGGATCGCGCACGCTATCGGGTCCGCCCCGGTGACGGACCTCGGCATCGTCGTCGGAACCGCCGCCTACCTGGCCCCAGAACGCGCGGCCGGAGACTCCGGCTCACCATCCAGCGACCTGTACTCGCTCGGCATCGTCGGTTACGAGTGCCTCACCGGCCACCCGCCCTATGACGGGACCCAGGCCGATGTCATGGCGGCGCACCTACATCAGCCGCTGCCCCCGCTTCCCGGCTACGTGCCGGCCGGGCTGGCGGACCTTATCGTGCTGCTCACCACGAAAAATCCGCAGTCACGGCCGGGCGACGCCGCCCGGGTGGCCCAGCTGGCGGGCGAGATCCGCGACGCGCTCGCCGCCGGTAACGACCTTCCTCCGGTGCCCGCCGTCCCGTCGGAGACGACGATCGACGTGATGGGCGGGGCTGCTCAGCCCCGGCGGTCCCGGCGGTCCCGGCGGTTCCGGCGACGGCACGGCCTGGCGGCGGCCGCGGCCGCGAGCGTGACGGCCGGGCTAGCGGGCTGGCTGATACCGGCCATGCTCAGCACCTCGAGCCTGTCTCCGGCCCGGGCTGACGCAGGGCACTCGCCGTCACCGTCCGCCTCGTCGATCGCGACCCCGCTCACGGTCAAGATCAACGCGCACTCGCTGATCGGGCAGCCGGTGAACACTGTCCTCGAGCGGCTGCGCGCGCTGGGGCTCCAGCCACTGCTTGAGTGGAAGGCGAACGGGACGCTGGCGACCGGCACCGTTTTTGGCGTCACCCCCACCGGGACCGTGTCAACGGGCACCTCGGTCGTGGTCCTCGCCGCGTTCCAGCCGGGGGTCTCACCGACACCTGTCGCCTCCGCCAGCAGCACGGGCACCAGCACTGGCGATAAGACGACCTCGCCTAAGGCGTCCAGCTCATCGAGCCCGTCCAACTCGCCGACTTCGAGCAGTTCGCCGAGCCCGAGCCCAAGCGCGACCAGCACCGGCTCGTGCGTGATTTTCTGCTTCTAGGGCGAGTGAGTGTTGCCCTACCCAGCAAAGCCTGGTTCAGGCCCAGGGGATGGTCGCGGTGGCGCGAAAGTCGCGCGGGCTGCAGGTCGTGGCGTGCTGGGGTTCGCCGCCGTGTTTCCCGTCCCCGAGGCGCTGTCCGGAGGCTGCTTCTCCCGGGTTAGTGCACTCTGGCTGCCGGGCATACCCGGGCATTACGGGCGGGGAAGGTGCGCTATGCCGGGAGAAGTCAGCTGGCCGTCGGTCGCTAGGCACGAGAGCAGGGCGAGATGACATGAATGCCCGGTTCGCGAGCCCTCGGCGGGCCTTCTAACGAGGAAATACCGCGATCGAGGCGGTGAGGCTATGCAGGAAGTTCCGGCCGCCGATCGGCCCGAACTCGCCGCCGCAGAAGAAGCCGGCGACCGGGGCGTCGCCGAAAGCTCGCGCCACCAGCCCCGCGTCGTGATCGGACTCGCTGAACAGCCGGGTCCCGCGTCCGTTGCAGCTGAACAGCAGCGCCCCGGCCGGGGGCTCGCCGCCAAGCGCGGTGACCTCCTGCTGAAGGGCGCGGCGCAGGTCCTCGTCGGCTGACGACGCGTCCCTGATGTGGAACTGAACGGTCTGCCCGATCTCCACGTCGTCGCCGATCACCAGGGCACCCGTATCCGCGTCACCGCCGAGCACGCCACGGATCAGGAAGTCGCCCAGCGACTGCTCGGCGCGGTACTCGTCGATGACGATCCCGAGCTGGACTCCATGGGTGAGCAGTTCCTGCTCGCGCGCGCTCAGCTCGTCCGCCAGATCCCGCAGCCGCGCCCACGGCGACTTGCCGCCAAGTGAATAGATAACGTTGTCTTCCGCCGACGTCACGGTGAACGGATCACCGACCGGACGGCAGCCCTGCGACACCAGCGGATGCACTTCGGCGTCGGACAGCCGCATCCCGACCGCGCCACCGGACCGCACCTTGCCGTTGTAGAACAGCCGGCTCTGCTGCCGGGGCGACCCCGCGCTCGCCATACCGCCGATCACGAACGTGCCGGGCACGTGCTCGTTGAGATGCGCCAGCAGCACGTCGGCGGGGAAGCTGTACGGGTCGGCGATCATCAGGTGCGCGCCCGGGTCGAACAGGTACCCGGCGAAGGCCCCGCCGCTTTCGGTGCGCAGGAACTCCATCTCATAGGTCTCGACGGGTCCCGCGCCCGCCGCGACGAACACCGATACCGCGGGCTCGCCCTCGATCTCGCTCGCCCCGCCGATCACCGACTCGCCGACACAACCGATCAGCGGCGTGTCACCGACCACCGCCGTAGCCCCGGCCAGCACCGTTTCGGCGTGCCGGTAGTACTGGGCAGAAGCCAATATTACGCAAAACGATGGTGCTCCATCCCCCAGCGACGCCAGCGCTTCTCGAGCGGCCCGCTCGCCAGCCTCCTGGGCGTCCGCTCCCCGTACCAATGCCGCCGCCGCTTGCACGGAACCCACCCTACCTCTGCGTCGCGTCGGTGACTGGTAGCGGCCTGATCAGCCGTGGCGTTCCTCTTCGTCGTGGTGGATGCGGTCCAGGCAAACCGCGATCGCGATGATGAGAGCGTCGTTCTCGCCAGGGGGAACATCGACGCCGTAGGTGTCACGGACGCGGAACCATTTACGCGAGACCCGCGCGACCACCCGGTGTCCGTCCTTGATCTCGAAGTCCTTGTCGATGATGTTGCCGACCGCTTCCCAGTGCCCGACGCCGTGCACGTCGATGATGGCGCGGTGATGCAGCGGCGAGAACACCGCGCGGTGCACCTTCGCGATCTCCCGCCCGTCGTGCTCGATCTCCATGGCGTCGGTGAAGGTCAGCAGCTTGTGCTTGATCTCGACGAGCTTGCGCTTCGACGCGTCCTCAAGCTTGAGTGTCTGGTGCAGCGACAAGAACTTGGCCTCGACGAAGAACGCCCGGTTGCCGTGCTCGTCGGTGATCCAGAAGTCTTCCTTGATAGAGAACAGCCGTTCCCTGACCAGATAGCGCATAGCTGTTGAATCTACCCGGTTATCGCGTAAGTAACGGCCGCACACAGTTCGGTCACCGCGGCGACCAGCAGGCAGGTGGTGAGGGACCGGCTGGCGAGCGGACCGGCGAGCGCACTGCCCACCGCGAGGCCGCCGATCTTCAGGCTCGCGGCGGTGGTGAAGATCTGCCCGCGCATCGCTACCGGCGCTTCCCGGTGCCGCACCGCCAGCAGCGCGGTGAGCTGCGGACCATCCCCGGCGCCGCCGACCGCGACCGCGAGCATGGTGAACCAGCCGGGTGCGACCGCTGCCGCCGCCATCGCCAGGCAGAGCACCAGGGTGCTGGCGAAGACGATCCGGTCCGGCACGCGGGCGGGCCACCTCGCGAGGATCGAGTTCGCGATCAGCGCGGCCACCGCCATCGCGCTGATCAGCAGCGCGCCGCGGGTCGATGCCCCCAGCCGCTGCTGGCCAAGTACCGGGCAGCACACGATCAGCATCCCGATCCCGATAAAGGACACGACGGAGGTCGCGGTCGCCCGGCGCAACCGGGGCCGGGCGAGGATCGCGGCGAACCCATCGGCGAGCTGCCGCCGCACCGAAACCGCGGGCGGTTCGCGGATGCGCACAGCCCCGGGGATGCTCAGCGCGGCCGGGACCGCGAGTGCGACCAGCGCGGCGGCGATGCCGGTCGCGAGCCGCGCGCCCGCCCAGGCGGCGATCAGGGCGGCGAGCGCCGGGCCGATCAGGCTCGCGGTGGTGAAGGTGAGCGCGTCGAGCGCCGACGCACGGGACAGGGCCTCGCCGCTCACCAGCCGGGGTACCTGAGATGTCCAGCCGCCCGCGACCGCCGGGGCGAACAGCCCGGTGACGAGCGCGATGCCGACGACGACCGGCAGGGCGAGCCGTCCCACGCTCGCTAGCAGCAGGCCGATCCCCAGCGCGTACGCTCCCAGCGTCGCCGCGAGTACCCGTTCCGGCCGCGGACTGCGGTCGATGAGCACACCAAACGCCGGTCCGCCCAGCGCCGCCGCGACCGTCAGGCCGGCCAGCAGCGCTGATCCCGCCACCGCCGAACCGGTGACCGCGAACCCCAGCAACAGCAACGCGGGCCCGGACATCTCGTCGCCGGTCCGCGCCACCGCCGCGCCACCCAGATAGCGCCAGTAACGGGAATTCACCTAAAGACGTTACAATGGCCGGTATGCGGTGGCAAGACGCTCTTGGAAGCACGGTGCATGACACCGCGCAGCGGGCCGCCGACCTGCTGGCCGTCCTGCTAGCCGACGCACCGGACCAGCGGGACCGTGTCATCGAGGTTCTCCGGGCGCACGGCGAACCAGAGCCGATCGAGATCTCCGGTGCGGATCTGGCGGGATTGCGCGCGGCCGCGCTCGAACTGCGCGAGGTATTCACCTCGGCCGACGCCGCCGAGGCGGCCGCCCAGATCAATACCTTGCTCGCCCGGCACGCCCATCCCCCGCGGCTGACCACGCACGGCGGCCATTCCGGCTGGCACTTGCATGTCGACAGCGACGACGACGCGCCCTGGGGCGAGTGGTTCATCACCTCGTCGTGCCTGGCGCTCGCCGTGCTGCTCGCCGAACGCGGCGCACCACCCGCTGGGATCTGCGCCTCGCCGTCGTGCGGCCAGCCGTTCGTCAACACCGGCCGGGGAAGCCCGCGACGCTACTGCTGCCCCGGCTGCGCGACCAGGGAACGCGTGGCCGCTCACCGGAAGCGCTCAGCTGGATTACGTTCCGTAGTTTTGGACAGGGTCTTGGCATGAACACGCCAACCTCACCTGTTGACTCAGGTCTCAAGCAGCAGGTCGGTTTCATCGGGCTGGCCTGGGCCTCCGCGGGTTCGATCATCGGCTCCGGCTGGCTGTTCGGCGGCCTCGACTCAGCCGAGGCCGCAGGCGCCGCCGCCATCATCTCGTGGGTCATCGGCGCGGTCGCGCTGATGCTGCTGGCGCTGGTGCATGCCGAACTCGGCGGCATGTTCCCGCACGCCGGGGGCACTGGCAGATATCCGCACTACGCGTTCGGCACGGTGGCGGGCGCGTCGTTCGGCTGGTTCGCCTGGCTGCAGGCCGCCGCGGTCGCGCCCGTCGAGGTGCTGGCCCTGCTCAGCTACGGAACGGTGCACGTGTCCTGGCTGACCACCACCGACGCGACCGGTAACCCGGTACCTACGTGGCCGCGTGGGTACCTGATCGCGGCGGTGCTGCTGGCGCTCTTCGTCGGGATCAACTTCCTGGGCGTCCGGTGGCTAGCGCACACCAACAGCGCGGCCACCTGGTGGAAGCTCAGCATCCCGGTGCTCGCGATCATCGCCATCGGCGTCACCCGCTTCCACTCCGGCAACTTCACCGGCTTCGGGGGGTTCGCCCCGTACGGCGTGCACGGCATCTTCGCCGCCACCGCCAGCGGCGCGGTGATCTTCGCGCTGCTGGGGTTCGAGCAGGCCATTCAGTTCGGCGCCGAGAGCATCAACCCGCGCCGGGACATCCCCCGCGCGGTCATCGGCTCGATGGTGATCGGCGCGCTGATCTATATCCTGCTCGAGATCGTCTTCATCGCCGCGCTGCCCGCTTCGGCGCTGCGGCACGGCTGGTCGAGCATCCTGTTCGCCAACGCGCAGTTCGCGCCCTGGGCATCGCTGGCCTCGGCCGTCGGGCTCGGCTGGCTGGCGACCATCCTTTACATCGACGCGCTCATCTCCCCGGCGGGCACCGGGCTGATCTACGTGAGCGCGACCGCCCGCATGTCCTACGGCCTATCCAAGAACGGCTACGTGCCGAGTGCCATGGAGAAGACCAACCAGCGTGGCGTCCCGTGGGGCAGCCTGATCGCGGCGTTCGTGACCGCGCTGGTCTTCTTCCTGCCGTTCCCGAGCTGGCAGAACCTGGTCGAGCTGATCACCTCGGCGACCGTGCTCATGTACGCGGGCGCGCCGCTGGCCTACGGGGTGTTCGCCAGCAAGCACGCGGACAAGCCGCGAGCGTACCGACTCCGAGGCGGCGCGGTGATCGCGCCGGTCTCGTTCTTCATCGCGAACATGCTGATCTTCTGGGCGGGCTGGACCACCGCGTGGAAGCTCGGCATCGCGATCGCGATCGGGTACGTCGTGATCGGGATCAACTACGTGTTCAAGCTCAACCCGCGGTCGCCGAGCCTGGACTGGCGGGCCGCGCAGTGGCTCCCGGTGTACCTGATCGGGATGGGCGTGATCACCTGGCAGGGAACGTTCGGCAACGGCGCCGGGCACCTCCACCTCGGCTGGGACTTCCTGGTGGTCGCGGTGTTCAGCTTCGGCATCTACTACTGGGCACGCGCGGTCTCGCTGCCGGCCGCGACGA
>JBEKHI010000351.1:0-8842 GCA_050012355.1 Streptosporangiaceae bacterium
GGGGCTGAACAGTTTCGAGAACGCGGGACGCTGCACGCCGTCGTCCACCGCGAGAACCTCGCGCAGGACGCCGGTGAGCTGCTCGGCCATCGCCTCCGCCGAGTCGAACCGGTTGTCCGGGTCGGCGTTGGTGCCGCGGCGCAGCAGCCGGGCGAACGACTCATTGTTCTCGAGCACCGGCACGCCGTCGGGCAGGGTGAACTTGTACTGGCCCTGGAACCCCTTGAAGTCGAAGGTCAGTACCGCGAGTGACCGCGCGATCGTGAACAGGTCAGAGGAAGGCGACGGACCCTCCTCGGCGATCTCCGGCGCCTGGTAGCCGACGGTCCCGTAGATCGCCGCGTCGCCCTCGATGGTGCGGACCCCGCCCATGTCGATGAGCTTGAGCTGCTCCTCGGTCTGGATCACGTTGTCCGGCTTGAAGTCGCAGTACACCAGCCCTCGGTCGTGCAGGTAGCCGAGCGCGGGCAGCACCTCAATGGCGTACGCGATCGCGTGCGCTATCGGCACCGGCCCGCCCCTCCTGATGTCCTTCAGAGACTCCCCGCCGACGTATTCCATCACGATGTAGCCGGCGTCCGCGTACTGGACGAAGTTATAGATCCGGACGATGTTGGGATGCTCGACCTGGGCAAGGAACTGCCGCTCGGCCACGGCGGCCGCGAGTGCGTCGGCGTCACCGGCGTTCAGCAGGCCCTTGAGCACGACCCAGCGGTCGCTGACGTTGTGGTCCTTGGCCAGGTAGATCCAGCCGAGCCCGCCGAACGCCAGGCAGCCGAGCACCTCGTACTGGCCCGCGACGAGGTCGCCGGCCACCAGCTTCGGAGTGAAGGAGAACCGGCTGCCGCAGTTGCGGCAGAATACCTCGGTCAGCCCGGCCCGGCCAACGTGGCCGCGGCCGACGGGCTGGTCGCAGCTTCCGCAGAACCGGCGGTTCTCCGGCACCTCGGGGTTGCTGAGTATCGCGCTGGCCGGGTCGCGGTAGGGCACCGGGGGGATCTCGACGAGCCCCGCCCCGAGGTGCCCGCGCACCGACCGGCCGCTGGTCCGCCGGGAGCCAGATCCGCGTGAGCCCTGTGATCCGCGCGATGACGACGGGACCGAGGGTGCCGATGGGGAGGATGGGGTCGCGGCGGAGGCTGCTGGGGCCGGCGGACTCGCGGACGGGGCCAGCCCGCAGACGGTGCAGTACCCGTCCTCGATCGTCCCGCCGCAGCTCGTACACGCACTCATCCTCGTGTCCCCCTCGTAAGAACCTCGTGCTGATAGCGAAGCACCGCTTGTTCGGCCACATCGAGATCACAGGGCGCGGTCCACAGCAGGTCGCGTGCCTCATCGTGCAGGCTGGCCAGGTCCTCGATCGCGCCGAGCCTGGCGGCCTTGGCCTGGTACGCGTCCAGCAGGCCGCGCAGCTCGTCGCGGCGTGCGAGCAGACCAGCCATCCGCCGTTCTGATTCCAAAAATTGCGTGGTGGCGGCGGCGAGGTCGCGATCCAGCGCGTCGAGTTCGTCGGCGAGGCGTGTCCAGCGTCCGGCCGCCCGCAGCTCCGCTACGGCGGCCAGCCGCGACGACGGGTCGGCGAAGTCGGGCACCTCCACGCGGACAGTCACCTTCGCGGCGGCGCGCTGCCGAGCGGCGACCGCGTCGGCGTGCGCGGTGCGGGCCAGGTCGGCGGCCTGGCCCGCGGCGGCGATCCGGGCGTCCGCGGTATCCCGCACACTGGTCAGCTCGGCGCTACGGGCCGCCAGCGTCGCGGCCCGGCCGCGCAGCGATGTCGCCGCGCCGAGGCGGTCACCGAGCGGGTCGGCGTTGAGCGCGTCGCGCAGCCGGCCGAGCTCGGCGCGGATCGACGCTGCCTCGCCAGTGAGCGCCTGGTCTCCGGACGGGTCGGCCTTGGCGAGCTCGGAGCCGACGCCCTCGAGCTCGGTGGCCGCGTCGTTCCAGGACTTCTCGGTACTGGCCGCGATCGAGGCGACATCGGCGAACTGCGTCCGCATCCTGGTGCGCGCGGCGGCCACCGTGAGCTGGTCGGTTCCGGTGTCGGCGAGATCGCGTTCCGCCAGCGGCGCGGGCCCCCTGGTGACCCGCACCGACGGGCCGGTGAGCAGCGCGGTGACCCTCGGAAGGTCTCGGCTGCTCCCGGCCTCCTCGATAACCGCCGAGTAGGCCGCGTACAGGTCCCACAGGCTGGCGAACACCCGGGACGCCGCCTCCCAGCGGCTCTTCGAGATCCCCGATAGCGAGGTGCTCTTGAGCAGCCGGATGCCGAGGCTATTGTCCAGATCAAGCAGATTCGACTGGATGGCGTCACGTTCAGCCGCCGCGTCCGCGACCGCCTTGGCGGCCTGTTCGCGCGAGAAGGTCATGCCGCGTCCCCCGCGGTGTCTGCCCGCGTCACACCGCGTATGCCGACCAGCGCCATGGCCGCTCCGACCCGTACCGCACCGCCATCTGGTGCTTTGTCTCTAGTTAATACCAGAAGACGGGGTACTTTTCGCGTCGCGGCCAATTGCCAGCGCCCATTGCGCAGAAACGTACCGCCGGCGAGGTGCTGACTCTCCTCGCCGACGGGGCCACGGTGCCCGTCAGAGCTTGGTCATCCTGGCAAAGGGCGAAAGTATCCGCACCTTGCGCGGGCCGAAGTCGACGACCACCGCATCGTCACCCTCGACCTTGACAACCCGGCCGAGGCCATACTTATCGTGGGTCACTTGATCGAGGACTTCGTACTCCTCGATGGGCGGCGGCTCCACGTACGGGGCATTGAAGGGACTTGAGGGCAGGAAGCGCCGGGACGCGGCGCGGGCAGGTTTCATCCTTACCAGTATGCGCCCTACTGGTCACGGCGTCCTCATCCACGCGCTCTCCCGCGAAGAATTGCCGACCGCGGGCCTCAGATTTTCTAGGCTATGGTGGTTGTGTGTCCACCCGCGAGGCCGTGGCGGGCACTCCGCCACTGCACTGGGCCACCACACTGGGCCACTGCTCGGGACATCTGCAGTCAGGCGAGGCGCTCTAGCCAGCCTTTGGATGCTCGTGAAGTCCCTGCCGACCCAGATGGCTCCGATAGCGCCGTTTCGTCACCTTCAGCGACTGACCGATACCGTTGGCGTGGTCCCGCGCGCCTTCGGGATCGTGCCCCGGCACGGGGATGGCTACCGCGTGGACGACAATGCCCTCGGCCTGGTGGTGGTGTGCCGTGAGCCGTCGCCGCCTGACGAGGTCATCACCCTGGGCCGTCGCTACCTTTACTTCCTCGCGCAGGCTCAGTCGGCGGACGGAAAGTTCCGTGGCCGCCTGGGTGGTGACCGCCGGTGGCGCGGCCCGGCCGAAGCGCACGATGCCTGGGGCCGCTCCCTGTGGGCGCTGGGCACCGCCGCGGCGCGCGGTCCGACCAAGGGGATCCGCGACGAGGCCAAGATCCGGTTCGACGCGAGCGCGGCGGTGAGTTCTCCGTACCCGCACTCCATGGCGTTCGCCGCGCTCGGCGCGGCCGAGATACTCGAGCAATGGCCCGATGATCCTGGCGCGCTGGCGCTACTCGCCATCGCCAGCACCGTCATCGGCGAGCCGTCGACCGATCCGGGGTGGCCATGGCCGGTCCCCCGGCTCAGCCACGCGAACGCGGCCATAGCCGAGGCGATCATCGTGGCCGCCGAGAAGCTCGGCCGCGATCGCCAGCTGCGCGGCGGTCTGCGCATGCTGGCCTGGCTGCTGGACACTGAGACCAGGAACGGGCATTTGTCGGTAGCCCCCAGCGACGGATGGGGACGCGGTGAGGAACGCCCCGCTTTCGAGCAGCAACCGAGCCAGGTGGCGGCGCTCGCGGACGCCTGCCTGCGGGCGGCGAAGCTGACCGGTGACTCCACCTGGCTGACCGGCGTGGAAATGAGCGTGGCGTGGCTGCTCGGTGACAACGATGCCCGGATCCCGATGCTCGATGAGCGGACGGGTGGCTGCAGCGATACCCTCGGCCCGACCAGCCGGAGTCGCGACCAGGGCGCGGAATCGACGCTGGCGATGATCTCCGTGCTCCAGCACGGCCGCCGCCTAGAGGCTGGTGCTCTGGGATGACTAGCCTGGCGTCTGGCGGGAATGTGCATAAGATGACCGAGATCGTGTTGCGGGTCCGCCTCGTCGGCGGTGACTACCTGGATGTCACCTACGATGAGCCGGGCGTTGCCGTGGAAGATATCGTGCAGCACGCGATCTCGACCCTGGCACAGGACGGCGGAGCACTGCGCTGCAAGCACGGCGAGCGGCTCATAGTGCTCTATGGCCGAGGGGTCACCACGCTCGAGGTGGCTCCCGTCGGCGCGGTCCTGTAACGGGACGTCACTGATCCAGGTTCGCCCGTGGATCAGTTTTCCCTTCCCCCCGGCGCTGGTCCTCGATCGTAGACGCGACGTGCCGGACGCACACCTCGAAGGCGAGCGGGTCCTCGTCGTACAGGTCGCGCAGCTTGCCCATGAACGTGACCATGTGCCGTACGGTGGGCTCCGGCAGGCCCTGCACACCGATGAATTTACCGTCGCCCGCATCGGCGTAGCCGGGGATCGTACCCGCCTTGATTCCGTAAAAGTCGCTCATGGTCGCTCTCCACCCCGTAGGGGACGGCGGCGCTGGTGGCGGCCAGTTCGGTGGGGAAGATCTCAAATTGCAGGTCCAGGCCGGTCAGTCGAAGAGCGGCGGCCACCGACGGCGCTGGAGCGACCAGGCGCAGGACGCCGCCGAGCACCCAGGCGCGGCGTCTGGCTCCGATCAGCACGGCCAGGCCGCTGGAGTCACAGAACGTCACGTCGGACAAAACGACCACTAGCTGGTTGGCATCCGGCCCCAGCAGGCCGAAAAGTTGCTCACGCAGCGCGGGCACCCGCGCGATGTCGAGGTCGCCGCCAATCGTCGCGATGGTGTAACCGTCCTGGCTGCGGACAGAAAGCGTCAAGCCCTGATGGGAATCATGCGGCGTCATGCTCGGCGCCCATCTCGGCTCTGGTCAGAACCGGGTCGTCATGCACCTCGGGTGGCGCTGGCGAGATTGCCAGCGCGCGAAAAGTCCTTGGCATAACCAACAGTACCCTCACCTACCGGATTAGAACTGGCTGACAGCACGCAGTCACAACGGCTCGCTGATCCATTGCCAGCCACGCACCTCGTGGTACACCGCCCGCACCAGGAAGGCTCCCGCCGCATCCGACAACTGGGCGATGACCCGGATCAACTGGCGGTGAAAGTCGTCAGGCCGGTCTTTCTCCTCATCCGTCTGGCGCCCGGAGATCGTCAGTACCCCGCTGGCCAGCCGCACTGCCACGTTCCCGTCCACGTCTAGGCTGGCGCCCGCGATATCCCGCGCTCGGACGATCTCAGTACCGTCGTCATTCGCCACCCATACGTTCGCCATAAGCTCTCCTTCGCGGCTTGCCCGCTATCGCCGTGGACGTACACTCCCGATCGCCTCGGCGCCGGACAGCAGGGCCAGGACCTCGCCGATGGTGCGTTGCCTCGCGTCTGGTTCTGGCAGCGGGAGGTGCGTCTGAATGTGGTAATGGTTGCGGCGGCCTTCCTTTTCCTTAACGATGTAGCCCGCATCGACCAGGTCCGCCAGGATGCCGAAGGCGCTGCGCTCGGTGATATCCAGGCTGGCCGCGATATCACGCAGTCGCACCCCGGGGTCATGGGCCACGCACAGCAACACGCGCGCGTGGTTGGTCAGGAAGGTCCAGCTCGCCACATTGACAAGATATCAGATTCCGGAAAGATCTTGCTAGTATCTTTATGCGGGCGTAGCTTGAGGTAAGGACGCCAGCCGCCTGCGACGGCTAGCCGAAGCGAAAGGTTGGCAGATGTCCGAACCTACTGCGCCGCAACCAGATCCTGACGCCACTACCCCGCCGATGCCCTATCCGGGCGCGACCGCCGGAGCCGTCCCGCCGGTGCCATCGGAGGTCACGCCGGGACCCACGGCGTCCAGCCGGTGGCGCAAAATGCTGCACCGTACTCCGCCGGGCCCTGCCTAACGGCCCGGACGGCGACCAGCCCAGCCGCGGTGCGATCGACGCGGCGACATCGGAGAGGATCTGCTCATACTCCTGATGCTCGAAGGCATACGGCAGTTCCAGCTGGAGCTCCGTGGTCTCCGCCAGCACCGGATCCGCGAGCAGCGACTCGGCGATCTCCGCCGAGGTGCCGACTAGGTCGGGTGCGATCAGGATGCGGCGCTCGCCTTGGGGCGTCAGCGTCCGCTGGTGGCGCGACGCCTGGTACTCGCGGTACTTGCGCCGGGTAGCGTCACCGGCACCGTCCAGCGGCACGATTACCCGGCCGACCACCACTCGCGGCCGACCAGGCCCGGCGAACTTCTCCCGGTAAGCACGGATCTGGGTGAGCTGCGCGGAACCAGCAGCGACAACGACCGGACGGAAGCGGACACTGTCATCTGGGCTCCGCCTCTCTGCGTCTGCCCTAAAGTCTACTAAACCCATCGGAATTGGAATAGACACGTTCCCGCCCTGGGTTGGCGCAGACATGGACATAGGGGTCGCGATCACCGACGCAGTGGCGGATGCCGACGGCAACACCGTTGACGAGACGGTCAGACTCGGGCGGCAGGCGGCTGAGGCGGGGCTGCGCTCGGTGTGGCTTGGCCAGCGGCTGGATTATGACTCCGTCGCGCTGGCCGGGATCGTCGGGCGTGAGGTTCCGGGGCTCGCCGTGGGCACCGCGGCGGTACCGATCTTCGCGCGTCACCCGATCCTGGTGTCCAGCCAGGCACAGACCGCGCAGGCGGCGACGCACGGCCGGTACACGCTCGGCCTGGCGCTCGGCTCGAAGGCGATGACGGAAACCGCGTTCGGCGAACCTCACGACCGTCCGATCCGGCGACTGCGCGAATTCCTCACCGCGCTGCGTTCACTGCTCGCCGACGGGACCGCCGACTTCCACGGTGAGATCCTGACCGCGGTGACGCCGATACCGGCCGCGGTGGCCGGTGCCACGCCCCCGGTTCCCGTTCTCGTCGCCGCGATGGGCCCGCAGGCGCTGCGGGCGGCCGGCGAACTGGCCGACGGCACGCTGCCGCTGTTCGTCACTCCGAAGGTACTCGCTGAGCACATCGTGCCGCCGATTACCGAAGCCGCGGCGCGATCTGGTCGTGCCGCACCTCGCATCACGGTCTTCGTCCCCGCCGTGGTCACCCTTAACGTGGCAGCGGCCCGGGCGGCCGCGATCACCGCGACAGCTTTCTATGACCGGGTCCCGTCCTATCAGCGCGTGACCGCACTGGCGGGCGCGTCCCGGACAGCCGATCTGGTAACGCTCGGCGATGAGCAAACCGTGGCCGCGGCCGTCCGGAACTACTTCGACGCCGGTGCCACCGAGGTGATCGCCACTCAGACGAACCTCCTCGGCGAGCAGGCACGGCTGCGTACCTGGCAACTGTTCGGCGAACTCGCCCGCGGCTAAGCTCCCGTATGCGAGCCGACGGCTCGCTGGCCGCAGCGCCCAGGAGGTCACCGTCAGCACGAGCATCGGTGCGAGGATCGCTACCTCGACGGTGTCGTAGCCGGTCGTCAGGTGCGAGACGATAGCCCCGCTGTAGGTGAAGAACGCGCCCGCGTAGGCCCACTCCTTGAGCAACCGGCGGCCCGGCACCACGATCGCGATCGCGCCGAGCACCTTCCAGGTGCCCAGCAGCACCAGGAAGTACGACGGATATCCGAGATGCAGCACCACATCGCGGACGAACGGCAGTCGCGCGACATCCCAGACGCCGCCCACCCCCATCTCGGCCACGATCCCCGCGGTGGCCACCCAGTAAGCGGCCGCGCGCAAGCTGACGGCCCGGTACTCAGCCGATATAGCCATGTCCTGTCCTCCGTGTCACATTCGCTGGTTTTCGTTGGTCATCGCTATGACGGCAACCGGCGAGAGGATGTGTCAGGTGGAGGACAGCGACTGGCTGGCCGCACGGTTCGAGGAACACCGGGACCGCCTGCAAGCGGTCGCTTACCGGATGCTCGGCTCCCGCGGCGAGGCCGAGGACGCCGTGCAGGAAGCGTGGCTGCGGCTCAGCCGGTCCGGCGACGGCGTGACCAACCTGGGAGGGTGGCTGACCACCGTCGTCAGCCGCATCTGCCTGGACATACTGCGCGGCCGGCGCGAAGACCTGGCCGGTACGCTCCTCACCGAGCGCGCGGACGATGCGGCCGGTCCCGAGGACGAGGCGTTGCTGGCGGACTCCGTCGGCCTCGCGCTGCAGATAGTGCTGGACCGGCTGGCCCCGGCCGAACGCGTCGCGTTCGTGCTGCACGACATGTTCGATCTGCCCTTCGGGCAGATAGCCACGATCATGGACCGCTCGCCGAACGCCACCCGACTGCTCGCAAGCCGTGCCCGCCGTCACATTCGCGGCAAAACGCCGGATCCGGATCTCCAGCATCAGCGCGCTGTCGTCGGTGCTTTCTTCGCCGCCGCCCGTGACGGCGACTTTGACGCGCTGCTCGCGCTACTCGACCCGGGCGCGACGGTGCGAGCCGGAATGCCCGGGGAACCACGTGGCGCGCTGGCCGTGGCCAGGCGTGCCCTCGAATTCGCGCGCTTCGCGCAGTTCGCTCAGCCCGCGATAGTCAACGGCATGGCGGGAACCATCATGACTCCCCCCGGCCAGCCGTACTGGGTCATGACCTTCACGGTCACCCCCGCCGGAAAGATGTCCACCATCGAGATCATCTCCAACCCCACCCGCCTCCGGGAACTCGATCTCGCGATTACTTCGCCCGATCGGACCCCCATCGATGACCCATCGATGGCGTTATTCGGCCATCGATGGGCCATCGATGGGGGC
>JBEKHI010000352.1:0-8789 GCA_050012355.1 Streptosporangiaceae bacterium
ACTGGTATCCACAGGGCACCACAACCAGCTGGCGACCTCGATTTTCTACGGGATTTTCTACGCTTGCAGTAGCTCTGCCCCTGCCATGACACGCCGCTTGCCTTGCGCAGTAGGGCAAGCGCGGCTAGCCTGCTTACCAGACAGAGACAGCCTTCCAAGCTAGTCACGCGGTTTCGATTACCGTCGCCCGCTCTTACTGTTTTCGATTTCTCTTATGAGACACGTTGCGTTCCCGATCACTTCTTGCCCTTGACCGCGTTCCCTCAGTCCGGCGGTCTGAGTTGGGGGCGACGGCAGGCGACCATAGCCTGACTGAATTCGTTCGACGGCTTCGGCTATCCCGGCCCAGACGCTGTCGCGATGGCGTACCCGTTGCTCGGCATCCTCCAGCGTTGGCGCATACACCCGAGCTAGGCCGTTCTTGTGCAAGGCGAACCAACCGTCTGGATCAGGGACAAAGATCCAGCGCGGATGGCGCATCTCGGCCGCCGCAGCCTTTCGCGACAGGCTCACGATGCGCCCTCCTGGCCAGCCTCGTCAGGCTCCTCGCCGCGTAGCCGGTGCAGTATCTCGCCGTCAGCTTCCGCCATTGCTTCAGCGAGGAGATCGGGGGTATCGGCGTTGAGCAGCGGAAGCGGACGGGCGCACCATTGCGCATCGCCGATGTACTGCTGCACCTACCAGATTTGCCAGCCCGGATTCTGTTGTTCCAGTTCCGCCTTCCGCTGGTCGAGATACCGCAGCGCTCCCAGGTCCGGCGTCCGTTCGCTGTCAGCCATGAACCTCGGGGGTCAGCACGTACGCGACCTTGAAGGCCGCAGCTTCCACCTCGCCGATGTCCGTGATGCGGTCATCCCACGACCACCAGAACCACCAGATGCCATCGCTATCGGGGAAAGCGCGGACATCCTCGGCCAGCTCTGGAACTGTCCTGCTCACGACGTGGACGCACTCGTAGCCGTCGACGCTCTTCATCTCTGCGTGGAAGCCCCGTGCGGTCAACTCTTGGGCGAGTGCCTCGCGTTGCCGGACCGCATCGCTGGCGGTGTACTCGGCTGTCCGGGTCATCCCTGCACCGCCTGCCCCACGTGTCCGGACCCTGCGCATTCCAGGCAGGATCGCCGCGCGGGTGCCGCGCTACCCCGAGTCAACGTCCCGATCACCAGCGCCCGCCGGGACCGGCGGAATTTCCAGCCCGGGCCCCGGCACGACACGAACTCGTTTGCCTCTCCAGCCTTTACGCCATTCATGTCATCCAAGGTCACAGAGTCGCCGTGCGCAGCCCATACCGAGGCGCTATACCGAGACGGGATATAAGCTCGCAATCAGTCACCGACGCACGGACCAGCGCGGAGGAACCTCGGACGTCATGTCACGCAGCGCCAACGAGTTGATCGCGATCCCGGCCACCTTCTGGGACCGGCCCGAGACGACGACGGCCCTACGCGGACGGGACATCGGACGGTTGTTCGTGCTACTGCGCCAGTACGCGGGAGCGAGCCAGACCCAGATCGCCATTGCATGCGGCCTCACGCAGGGAAAGGTCAGTTTCATCATGCGTGGCATTCAGCAGGTCGAGAAGCTCGACATCTTCGAGCGCATCGCCGACGGCCTCAGCATGCCCGATCCGGCCCGGACCGCCCTAGGCCTAGCTCCGTGTTCTTCGGCCCCAGGTCCGAGCCGCCCGGCACCTCATGTTCCCGGCATCCTTACCCTTAATCAGGAGAGCAGGGAGGAGGAACAGGACCCGGTGCGACGCCGAATATTCGTCGGACTGACCGGCACATCCGCGCTCGGCGCCGTGTTCGGTGACCTAACACCCGACCGCGAAGCCATCGACGCGGAAGCCCTCGCCCCTGTCCTGACCGACCACCCTGGCAACACCGGGCTCCAGCCGCCCGATATCGCTGTACTGACCGCCGAAGCCAACCAGGCGCGCCGCCAGTACCAGGCCTGCCGGTACGCTGAACTGCTCGCCCATCTCCCCCAACTGCTCACGCGTCTGTATGCCGCTTGCATGGCGCTAACCGGCGACGACCGGCGCCAAGCGCTCGTCCTCTCGGCCGACACCCACCACGTAGCGGCAGGGTTGCTGCTCAAACTCGATGACCGTGGGCTCGCCTACCTCGCGGCTGATCGCAGCATGCGAGCCGCCCAGGCCAGCGAAGACCCCATAGCGGTCGGCGCGAGCGCCCGTATCATCACTCACACCCTGATGAATGGCAGCCGTCTCGCCGCCGCCGTCTCGACAGCGAACGACTACGCGGCCCGCCTAGACCGGGATATGCCCTCGCACACCTCCGAATCACTGTCGGTCTACGGGTCGCTGTTGTTGCGCGGCGCGGTCGCCGCAGCCAAGCACGACCAGCGAGCCACAGCCCACGACATGCTCGACGAAGCGGACGACGCCGCCCAGCGACTAGGTACGGACGGCAACCTGTATGGGACCGCGTTCGGCCCCACCAACGCCAAGCTCCACCGAGTCAACATCGCTGTCACGCTCGGCGATGCGGGCACAGCGGTGGACGTGGCCCGGAACATCGACCTGAATGCCATCGACGTGACCGAACGCAAGGCAGCACTGCTCATCGACACCGCCCGCGCGTTCCTCCAGTGGGGACGGCACGAGAAGGCATACACCGCCCTCCGCGCGGCCGAGGAAATCGCACCCGAGGAAGTCGCCGACCGGCCCTCGGTTCACCTGATCGTCCGCGAGCTTGTGGCTACAGCTCCGCTCACCCTCCGACGTGACGCCGAGGAATTCGCCACCCAAATCGGAGTATCCCGTTGAGCGAGGAACGCGACCGCGTGCTGTCCGTCATCGTGACCGGCGCAGGCCCCGCCACCGACATCGGCAAGCTTGTCACGCTGGCAATCGAGCGGGGATGGCTCGTGCAGGTCATTGCGACGCCCGCCGCCCTGGAGTTCTTCGACGCGGAGGCCATTGAGAAGCAGACGGGTAACCCGGTCAAGAGCCAGTACAGCAAGCCCGGCTCCCCGCGGTCCCGGATACCCGACGCCATCGTGGTCGTACCGGCCACGTACAACACGATCAACAAGTGGGCGAACGGCATCAGCGACACCTACGCCCTAGGCGTCCTCGCCGAGATCACCGGCATGGACACCCCGATCGTGGTGCTTCCCTTCGTAAACTCAGCCCTAGCCAGCCGAACCCCGTTCCGCCGCAGCGTCGAGTCCCTCCGCAGCGAAGGTGTACGGATTCTTTTCGGCCCCGGCCAGTTCGAGCCGCACCCGCCGCGATCCGGTGGTGACCGTACCCCTAGCTACCCCTGGCATCTTCCGCTCGATGAGGCCGAACGTCTGCTTAGTCCCGTCGATCGCTAGCTCTCTTCGGCGAGAAGCCGTAGCAGAGCTATCAGCGTGCCCGCGTTCCAGATGTCGACCAAGGTGATCAGGCCCCGGTACCGAGTCCAGTGGTACCCACTCCATCCGCGTGACCTCGTTGACATCGACCGCATCGGCGACCCGTTCCGACTCCCGGCCGACAAACGCGACGTGCTCGGAGTCGACCATCCCGGGCATCGGCTGGAACGTGACGAGGTGCTCAACACGCCCAGCCCTGTAACTGGTCTCCTCCTCCAACTCCCGCGTCGCGGCATCGACAGGTTCCTCGTCCTCATCAATCAGCCCGCCCGGAAGCTCCCAGCCCCACCGATCCGGAACAAACCGATGCCGCCACACCAGCAGCACCCGCCCGCGCTCATCCAGCAACGCGACAAACGCCGCGCCGAACCGCCTTGCCTCGTGGTCTCGTTCGCTTGACAACGCCAAGTGCGTCTGCGGCGTGACCCGTGAACTGCCGATGTACGCCCCTCTTGATAGTGCTCGCCCGCTGAGCCTCGTGTCGGCTTGGCACGGCGGCCGAGCTAGCTTAGGAAGGCAGAAACGATGTTCCTAAATGCCTACGCATGGGGTACTGTTACCCTTGGCTTATGGCCCGCTACCGTCCCCTTCACGGACTACTAATAGGCGCATAACCCGGTGACGGTCGGCGGTCCCGACAGACCCACTCCACGGCTCGGTCGTCTCATCTATCGTGCCCGGCCATTTGCCCTCCTTCCGGTGTGGTGTCGGCCTGGTCGAACGCCAGGCTGTCCACAAACGCAGCGATGCGCCTCGCATCGGCCTGCGTAAGCAGTTCTGGAAGGACCAACCGAACCCGTAGTCCTGGCCTAAGCGGCAGATCGTAAGGCACCATTGCCACAGTTGAGGGTGTTCCGGGCGGCCCAGCTCGTCCCTTCTCCGTGCCTGCATCTCACGGTGTCCGTCATCTCCCAGCTTTTGCAGCCCGCACCGGAACGTAGTCGCCAACGGATCACGGCGCCGTTGCGTGTTATCCCGTGGTGGTGGGCCTTGCTCGGGGCGGCTCTCGCTTTAGCTCTTTCCGCTGTCACAACGATGGTGCTGCTGTCGATCGCCAAGAATGATGCCTCCTTGCGGATCGAGGCGATCAAGACCGGCCTCACTGTCGGCGCAGGCACAGGCGGCGCAGGCGCGCTCCTGCTCGCGTTCCGTCGCCAGTGGCTCAGTGAGCATGTTGCCCAGGACAGCACCCACGATGCCACTGAGCGCCGCGTCACGGAACTGTATGCCAAAGCGGTCGAGCAGCTCGGGCACGATAAGGCAGCCGTTCGCCTAGGTGGCCTGTACTCCCTGGAGCGTCTGGCGCAGGACCACCACGAACACCGCCAGACGGTCGTTGACGTGATATGCGCTTATCTCCGAATGCCCTTCGAGCCCGTCTCCGAACGGGCTGCGGAGACCTTCGGGTCGACTGCGGAGCTTGACGCACCCGGCCCGCCTCCGAGGGACACAGATCCTGGCGAGAGCAGGCAAGAACTCCAAGTACGGCTCGCGGCGCAAGGACTCCTCGCCCGGCACCTTGCAAGTGAGGCAAGCTGCGATGCTTCCGCAAGCCCTCCTCAATTCGCTGATGCTTACTGGCCAGGTGGACCCCGACCGGTTCCGTAGACAGTCACCGAAGTGGCACTATGGTCTACGAGGAGAGAACCGGAAGTGGGACAGGCGCGCAAGAAGTACACCCAGGCCTACCGGGATGAGGCTGTCGAGCTGGTGATAAGCTCCGGCCGTCCGATAGCGGAAATTGCCCGGGATCTGGGCATCAATGAGGCGACGCTGGGGAACTGGGTGCACAGGTCGAAGAAGTCCGGGGAGTCTGAGGAGAAGCCGCTCGATATCGATGAGCGGGCCGAGCTGAAGGAGCTCCGTGAGGAGAACCGGCAGCTGAGGATGGAGAGGGATTTCCTAAAAAAAGCTGCGGCGTGGTTTGCGAGCGAGAGCAAGTAAAGTTCGCCTTCATCCAGGATATGGAGGAGGAGAACGAGCGCATGCCACGCGCGTTCGTAAGGTTCCCGGTAAGTTTCATGTGCGCGATGCTGCAGATTTCCCGGCAAGGGTATTACGCGTGGAAGAAGCGGCTGCCGTCGGAACATGACAGGCGGGATGTGACGCTGACGACTCTTATTGTCGCGATTCATGATGCGCATAAAGGCCGGTACGGGATCGACCGTATTCACGCCGAGCTGGCGCGCAGCGGGTACGCGGTCAGCCCGAAGCGGGTACGGAGACTGGCCCGGGCCGCTGGCCTGGCCTACGTGCACCCGCGGCCGTACAGGGCCACGACGCTGCAGGACCCGGCGAACCGCACGGGCCTGGCCGACCTGGTGGACCGTGCCTTCGTGCCCGGTGCCGCCAATGAATTGCGGTACGGGGATATCACGTATATTTACGCGAATTCCGGGTGGGCGTATCTGGCGACGGTGATTGACGGTTATTCTCGCAGGGTAGTCGGATGGGCTGTCGCGGATCATATGCGCGAGGATCTCGTCATCGATGCGCTGATGTCTGCTATTGCTAGCCGGTGTCCGGGAGAGGGTCAGGTCGTGTTCCATTCTGATCGCGGTAGCCAGTATACGGGCGTGAAGTTCCGCGATGCCTGCCTGGATAACGGCGTCATCCCGTCGGTCGGGCGGACAGGTATCTGCTATGACAATGCCGCAGCCGAATCCTGGAACGCGACGTTCAAGAAAGAGCTCATCCACTTGCACGTGTGGAAGGATGTCGCGCACGTCCGGCAGGCATCGTTCGAGTTTATCGAGGTGTACTACAACCGTAAGCGGATTCAGAAGGAACTGGGTTATCTGACGCCAGCAGAGTATGAACTCAGATTTGACAATGTAATGGCTCAGGCTGCATAATAGAAGTGTCTGCGAAATCGGTCGGCCTCCAAGGTACGCGGATCAACCTCAGCGGTGCAGTTCTCATTGGCCTGGACTTCTCCCGATGCAATCTTTCCGATGCGGACTTCCACGGTGCGCGGTTCAGCGGGCGCGCCAACTTCAGCGGTGCGCGGTTTAGCGGTAGCACCGAGTTCGCCGACGCGCGGTTTGGCGGCGACACCGAGTTCGTCGGTGCACGGTTCAGCGGCGACACCTGGTTCTGCGAGGCGCGGTTCAGCGGAGTCGCTTGGTTTGACGAGGCGCAATTCAGCGAGGCCGCCGAGTTTGGCGAGGCGCGGTTCGGTTGGGGTGCCACATTCCGTGAGGCGCGGTTCAGCGGGCCCGCCGAGTTCAGCGGTGCGGAGTTCGGGGAGCGCACCACGTTTCGGGGTGCGTGGTTCGGCGAGGCCTCCAAGTTTGTCCAGGCGCGGTTTGGCGAGACCGCTAAGTTTGATAAGGCGCAATTCAACGGGAACGCCTGGTTTGACGAGGCACGGTTCAGCGAGGACGCCGGGTTCAGAGAGGCGCGGTTCGGCGGGGACGCCCGGTTCGGCGGGGGCGCAGCTCAGCAGAGGCTCTCGGTTCGACTTCGAGCAAACACAAGCTAATCCCCAGAAGAAGCATGAATGGCCCCAAGACTGGCATACCGAGCTATCCCCCTCGGGGCTCCTACTTCTAGTAAAATCCACGGCACAAAGCGCAGCAGGAATGTAGGACTCTTCCCCGCAGACCGTCAACCGGCGGAAATCAGGCGCCAGTGGCAATGAGTCGTCCTTGCGTGCCGACCAGCCAGCGCCGTCCGGAACGCCTCCGGCGGGGACCTCGGGCTCCAGGATGGACGATCACACCGTCGAGGTCCCGCGTGGCTGGAGTAGGTGCCTGGTCATCCCGTCACCATCGGCCCAGACAAAGCCGAGCGGGCCCGGCGGGTGGGCCGACGGTGACGGATGACCAGCCGGGCGAGGTGCGCTAGTTGCGCTGACAAATCCGGCGCGTTCGCGCTGGTCAACGGCCTGTTCTGCTAACGGAATTGCTAACGAGACTCGGCGAGACGAGGTGAAACAGCCCGCGAGACCGGCGACGACCACCAAGACCAAGGCCAGGTCAACAGAGACACGCCGAGACGGGGAGACGCCGAAGACGTACGTCGTACTGCTCATAACCCAGAGGTCGCAGGCTCAAATCCTGCCCCCGCTACCAGCGTCAGAGGCCGGATCCGAACAAGGATCCGGCCTCTTGCTTGTTATGGGCGCCCAGCGACTTCCGGTCTCCGTCGTGCTGGCTCGCCTGGTCCCAGCCGCGTGCTCCGGTCGTCGGCCTCGAGCGGCGCGAGACTTGATGCTAATATGCTTTTATGCGCACCACGATTGATATGCCCGATACGCTGATGCGAGCGGCCAAGGCCAGGGCAGCTGAGCACGGCGAAAGTCTGAAGGATCTCGTGAACCGAGCGCTAGCGCACGAACTCGGGCTACCGTCTGGGGCGACGCGGAAGACGGGGCGGGTCGCGCTTCCGCTAATCGCCCGTGACGCGGCACCTGTGGTCCTTGTCACAAACGATGATATTGCGGCCGCACTTGAAGTCGAAGATATTGAACGGTACTCGTCGTGATCCTGGTTGACGTTGGGGTCTGGCTCGCCGCGGTCTGGGGACGGCATGTGCACTACCCAGTCGCGTCCGGCTGGCTTAACCGGCAGGCGGACGACCTGGTTTTCTGCCGTGTTACCCAGATGAGTCTGCTGAGGCTGCTGTCCAACCCCGCCATCATGGGTGATGACTCAGTCGATCGCAGCCAGGCCTGGCGGTTGTTCGACCAACTGTGGTCGGATGAGCGCGTCCTGTGGGCGGACGAGCCGGACGAGCTGGATGCTGTCTGGCGGGCGATCTCGGCGCGCGACGACAAGAGCCACAAGCTGTGGACAGACGACTATCTGGCGGCCTTCGCCCAGGCGAGCGACCTTACGCTGGCGACTCTCGACCGCAAGCTTCCGGGCCGCTATCCCTCAGTCCGAGTGGAATCGTTGCTGTCCTGAGCCGACCAACGTGTCTTGCCGAATTGCCCTTTAGTACTTCTAATCAAGGCGGCGACGCTCCGCGCCGCCGCCCCCGCCGCACACGCACCGGGCGTGCGGCCCTGGGGGCCGACCCGGCGCGGCGCGGCGGGCAGATTGCCATTACGCGAAACGCCAATTGGATCGGCTCGCTTGGCTACCCAACGTCGGTCAATGCACATGTTGCCGCACCGCTTCCGGTGCTCAGACGCTGCGCGTCCTGCGCTCAGGGTCGGCTTGCCGCCGAGAGCACCAGTTAGCTTTCCGCTACGCCTCTGCGTGTCGATGGACGATAGATACGGCGAAAAGCGCCAACTCCGCATCGTCCGGCGGCTCAAAGCTCTTGAAGTACTCTTCTAGCTCTTCTCTGGCGACGGGGAACGCGTTGGGGCTGTCTCCTGCGTTGCGCCGCTCAAGCCTGCTTGCCAGCTCGTCTACTGGTACGTCGAAATAGTGCAACTCGATGTCTACGCCAAG
>JBEKHI010000353.1:0-8781 GCA_050012355.1 Streptosporangiaceae bacterium
GGCCGGCACCCGGTACACATCGTCGGAGACGGCCAGCTCGGAGTCGCCATCCTCGCAGCTGACCAGCCGCGGGGTGGGAACGATGTCGTCGGTGTTGCCCCGGCTGCGGACCTCGAGCACCCGCCGGGCGCTGGGGTGGGCCGGGCCTGCGTCCGTGACCACCGGAAGCTCGTTGCGGAGCTGCCCGAACAGCACGTAACTCACCAGGTCCCAGCTGTGCGCGTGCACCTGGGAGGTGGTCGACGTGGCGCGCGGCTGGCCTGGCTGCCACACGTGCACACATACGCCGTAGTGCCCCTCGCGCACGACGGGCAGACAGGTGAAGCCAAGCGGGTGGACGGCGGCGCGCAGCGAGCGGCGGCCGTCGGCGACATCACGCATGGCGCGGGCGGCCCAGCGCGGCAGGACGCGGGCCGCGTGGCCGCTGGAGATCGCGACCGACAGATATTCGTATTCCATCGCAGCAAGGGGGAGGCGGAGCGGGTGCCACCATCGTAAGCCGCGGACGGCGCCCGGTACAGTCGCGAGCGTCGCCACCGCGTCGATCAGGACGGCGGGATCGGCGGTGAACGCCAGCCGCAGATGGTCGCTCGGCTTGGAGCCGACGGTGAGCAGCCGTCCCGGCAGCACCGCGACCCCCGCCCGCAGCGCCGCCTGAGTGAACGCGTCCACACCGGACGGGATGCGCACCCAGATCGCCGAGCCGCCCTCCGGACGGGGCCAACGCCACGAGGGCAACTGCTCGGCCAGCGCGCCCGTCAGCGCGTCGTAACGGGTCCGCAGCCAGTCCTGGCGCCATTTGACGATGTCGTCGTGCTGCTCGCTGATCAGCGCGGCCGCGACCGCTTGCCCCAGCGGCGGGCTGCCAAGGTCGGCGACCGCTTTGGTCGCGCCCAGTCGTGCGATGACACTGGCGGGCGCGCGGACCCAGCCGATGCGCAGCCCGCCCCAGTACCCCTTAGACAGCGACCCGACGGTCACGATGTTCGGCTGGCGGGGGGCGAGGGCGGCCAGCGGCGGCGGCCGCTGGGCGTCGGTGAGCGCCAGGTCGGCCAGCACCATATCGTCGATGAAGGTGGTGCCCGGGTGGCGGCTGGCGAGCCGGACCACGCGCCGCCTGACCTCCTCGGGCATGACCAGGCCGAGCGGGTTGTGATGGGTGGGGACGAGGTACACCAGCGCCGGGGCGTGGGTGTCCACCAGCCGGTCGAGGGTGTCGTCGCGGTCGCCGGGCGGCAGCGCCACCAGCCGGGCGCCGGCCCGGTGCAGGATGTCGATCATCCCGGCGAACGTGGGTTCCTCCACGATGGCCGCGCCGCCGGGCAGTACCTCGTCGCGGGCGAGCAGGTCGAGGGCTTGCTGGGCGCCGGTGGTGACGATGACCTCCGCCGCCGCGGTGGGGACCCCATACCGCGCGGTAAGCATCTCGGCGATCGCGGCGCGCAGCCCGGGAAACCCGAGCGGGTAGTAGCCATGCGACCCGGTGATCGCTTGGAGCTTGGCCGGGCTGAGCACCGAGGACGGGTCCGCCACGGCCGCGGCGACCTGCGGCGCGCACTCGCCCTGGGCGAACGTGAGGTCGGCGCGGACGCGCGAAGACTCGAGCAGGTTGGTAAAGAAGCCGTTCGCCCGGTGCGTCGCGGCCGGCGTGGTGCGGTGCGGCACGATCCTGGTCCCCGACCCCTGCCTGCTTTCCGCCATCCCCTCGTCGCGCAACGTCTGGTAGGCCATGGCCACCGTGTTCCGGCTGACCGAGAGCTGGGCGGCCAGGTCGCGCTCGGCGGGCAGCCGCAGCCCGGCGGTCAGCGCCCCGGTGTCGGCTAGCCGGGCCAGCCGCGCGGACAGCAGCCGGTACAGCGGTCCCTCGGGCGTCGACCAGTGGCCGAGCAGATCGGCGAGGGCGGGCGCGGAAATCGCGCCAGAACCAGCCAGCGATGATCGGATTGGCACTGTCATGATGATGCCAATTATGACACGCTCTGTGGTGATTCGCCAGTTAGGGCGATCCGCTAGACGAGAGGTGTCACGCTGATGACGTGGCTGTTCGCGATACTTGCCGCCGCGGTGTGGTGCGGGCTCGTGGTCGTCGGGATCACCGCGCTGCGTGACGGTGACCAGCCGGCTGACGCGAGGGTCACCGCGGTACTCGCCGACTCCGGGCAACCGGACGAGACCCGCCCGGTCGTGGTCGCGACGGTAAGAAACCCCTCCGGCGTCCCGGTCATGGTCGGGCTGCGGGTCCGCGCCCGGCTGACCGCCGGGACGCTGACCGCCCGGGTGCCGTGGCGCACCGTCGGCCGTAGGTACCGGGCCAGCGAGCAGGACACGGTGGGCGTCGTGCCCGCGGGAGAGTCCGCCGTCTTCGGCGTGCCCGCCCCGGCCAGCGGGCGGCGCTACCGGCTGGTCGCGCTCATCGGCCAAGAGGAACGCCGGCTGCGGGTGCTGACCGTGCCGGTGCGCGGTACCAGGGGGATGGAGCGCGTCGTTATGGAACAAAAGTTGTTAAAAGCCTACGACACCATGGATGTCCCATCGATGGCTCGATAGCCCCCTCGATGGGACATCCATGGGGCTGATATCAGGACCCGGGGGTCGGGGTGGTGGACAGGACGATGCCGTTCGGGCCGTAGCCGTCACCGGAGTTCGCCCCGTCGTCGCCTAGGTTGAGGCTGCCGACCACCGAGTCGCCGGCGGTGTCGATCACCGTCGTGTAGGCGTTGGTGATCTCGGTGGTCCACAGCTGCGAGCCGTCGGCGGTCAGCGCGAGCTCGCTCGGGCCGCCGGCCACGTCGATGGTGTCGCTCACCTTGTCAGTCGCGGTGTTGATCACCGAGATCGAGTCGGAGTCCGGGTTGGCCACGTACGCGGTCTTGCCGTCGCTGGAGACGACGACCGACCACGGCAGGTCACCGACGCCGATGGAGGCGGTCACCCGGTATCCGTCGGTGCTGATCACCTTCAGGGTGTTGGAGGTGGTGTCGGTTACGTACACGTACTTCCCGTCGGCGGACACCGCGATGCCGTGCGGGTCGCCGACGTTGCTGACGACCTTCACTACCCGGTCGGTGGTGGTGCTGTACACGTACAGCCCCCGGTCGGTCAGCACGTACGCGTCGGCGCCCGAAGGGGAGAACGCGACGTTCAGCGGGCTGCCCGACGCCCGCAGCGTGGCCGTCACCTTGTCAGTGGCGGTGTTGATCACGCTGATCGAGACTGGCGAACTCTGGCCGGCTTGCGGACCGGTGTTCGCCACCCACAGCTGGGTGCCGTCGGGGGAGACCGCCAGCTCCTGCGGGTTGAAGCCCACGTGGATGTCGGTCTCTGAGGGGTTGTAGTTGCTGGGGTCGAGATCCGCGGTGTCGATCGCCGACACCGTGTTGGTGCCGGTGTCCGCGAAGTACAGCTCGTCGCCGTGGATCGCGATGCCCTCGTCGGTGGAGGAGTAGTTGTAGTCGTCGGAGAAGCCCTGCACGGCCGTGTCATCCACGTTGTAGACCTGGATGATGTCGCAGTTGGCGGTGTTGATGGCGTCGAAGCCGTCCCAGCCCGCGTCCGAGACGTAGGCGGCGCCCGCCGGACCGGAGCAGGACGAGGAGATCAGCTTCACATGCGGCCCAGCGGCCGCCGTCTTATGCGGGGCGGCACCGGACGGAGTGGTGAGCGCCACGGCGGCCGCGGCCGCGGCGATGACGGCGGCGCCGCCGGTGATCACGGAATACCGGGTGCGGCGGTTGGCCCAGAACTGTGCTTTCACCTGGTCACACTCCCACGACGTTCGTGGCGGCCAACGCAACCCGCACCGGCTTGCTTCCACCCGGCTGGACCGGGAACGTCTGGTCCGCGCCGGGGATCGGCGGAAGGTCGAACTCGAGGACCTGCTGCTCGGCGCGTTCCAGCGCGGCCGTCGTGTTAGGCAGCCGCGGGAACCGCCGGTTCGGCACGGTGCCGAGCGCGGCGGTGAAGTCACCGACGGTCTCCCGGCGCCAGGCGCTGATGTTGGGGTTGGTCACGCCGGTGACCTGCTCGAGCAACCGGGTGACCGACGTGTGGTCGAACGTGTCGTGGCAGACGAAGCCGCCGATCGTCCACGGCGAGACGATGATGCACGGCACCCGGAAACCGAGCCCGATCGGAGCGCTGACCTTGTCCACCGTGATGAACTCGTTGGCCGTCCCGGCCGGGGCGGTCGGCGGTGTCACGTGGTCGAAGAGCCCGTCGTTCTCGTCGTAGATCATGATGAAGACGGTCTTGGCGAACAGCTCGGGGTTCGACGCGATCGCGTTGATCTTGCTGGCGACATAGTCGGCGCCGGCCGCCGGCATGTAGTCGGGGTGCTCCGACTGGTACGAGGTGGGGATGATGTAGGAGACCGTCGGCAGCCGGCCGTTGATCGCGTCGTATTCGAACTGCCCGGCCTGGTAGAAGCGCATGGCGTTCTGGTACAGCGGGGAGGAGGCCGGCGCGTTCTGGTACTGGTCGAAGTACTCCAGCACGTTCATGCCGTAGTTGTCGTTCTCCTGGTACACCTTCCAGGACACGCCCGCCTTGGTCAGCAGCTCCGGGTACGTCGTCCAGGAGAATCCCTCGGACGGCACGTAGTTGCTGTAGACCGGGCCGCCGTTACCGCCTTCGGGATTTACCTGACCGGTCATCAGGTAGAGCCGGTTCGGCCACGTCGGGCCCAGCATCGAGCAGTGGTAGCCATCGCAGATGGTGAAGGCGTCCGCCAGCGCCCAGTGGAACGGAACGTCATCGCGCTTGAAGTAGGCCATCGTGTACTGGCCGGCTTCGCCGTCGGCTTCCAGGTGCGCGGTCACGAACCCGTCCATCGCGCCGCTGTCCCAGGAATCGTGCTGCGGTCCCCAGCTGTGGCTGTTGGACGGCAGTGCCTGCGCGCTACTGCTGGTGGTGTCGGTGTGGAACGGAAGCAAGTAACCGTCGGGGTTGCTGGTGTCCTTCTGGTAGAAGCGGGACTTAGGCACCGACGCGTCGCCGAAACCGCGGACCCCCGGCATCGCACCGAAGTAGTGGTCGAAAGACCGGTTCTCCTGCATGAGCACGACCACGTGCTCGATCTCGGAAATCGGCAGCACTTTCCGCTGGGCGCTCAGCGCCGAGGGCGGAGCGTTATCAATGAGCTTGCGCAAGGCGGAGGGAAGGGCAAACGAGCCCAGTGCCACCCCGCCGGCCGAGGCCAGAAGCTGGCGTCGGCTCACCTCAATCGTCAAGGTCAGACCCCCTAGGGTTGGAGCCGGTGATCACCCCAGACCCTACGGCGTATCGCAGCGGAGAAATAGAGCGCACCGGGTTGCCTGGGGATTCGTCCATTAAGTGTTGGATGTTCATCCCTGAAGCGTTGGGCTTTCGTCCATTAAGTGTTAACTCGAGCTCCGGTTGCTCGGCGGCGCTTGCGTGGCGGGGCTTTGCTTACCCGTGGGTCAGGTGTGACGAACTCATAACGTAGTCACGTCGTACCTAGTGGACTCCTGTGCATCAGTGTTTGCTAAGAGAAACTTACATTTGGCCGTGCGCGAGGGGCGCGGCCACCGGGCAGACGGTGGTGGCTGTGAGGGTCAGGCGAATGCTGGTGGCGTTGGCATTGGCGGTCGTGGCTACCGTCGCCATATCACCGCCAGCCCTAGCCGCGCCAGTACACGAGACGTCGTCCGCCGGCGGCACGGGCCTCAAGCCGCGGTCGGGTGAGTGGTGGTTCACCACCTGGCAGATACTGACGAAGGTATGGCCGCTCACCCAGGGCGCGGGTGTCACCGTGGCGGTGCTCGACTCCGGGGTACAGGCTAACGTCCCCCAGCTGAGCGGTGTGGTCGTGCCCGGCGGTGACGTCACCGGCTCGCACACCGACGGAGAACGGGACTTCAACAGCATCGGGGATGGCCATGGCACCCAGATGGCGGTACTGATCGCCGGACAGGGCCACGGCACCGGCATGGTGGGGATCGCGCCGGAAGCGAAGATCATGCCGGTGGTGGTCAACAACAGCGCGGCCGACGTGACCGCCTCGCCCGGCAACGTCGCCGCCGGCATCATGTACGCGGCGAACCACGGCGCCAAGGTCATCGACATCTCACAGGTGTACCCGTCCCCGTCCGCGTCCGGCTGCGACGCCGAGGAACAGGCGGCGGTCAGCTACGCGCTGTCCCGGAACATCGTGATCGTCTCGGCCGAGGGAGGCAGCAATCTCATCGGCGACAGTCCGTCCGAGCCGGCGTCCTGCTTCGGCGTGCTGTCGGTCGGGGCGATACAGCACAACCGGTCGCTGTGGTCCGGGGACGTGCGGGAGCCCTATCTCACCGTCGTCGCCCCGGGCGCTGGCCTGATCAGCTCGGGCCGCGACGGCAACATCGTCACCGAAAACGGCACTCGCTCGGCCGCCGCGCTGGTGGCGGGAACCGTCGCGCTGATCAGGTCGCGGTACCCGTCGATGCCCTGGTACCAAGTGGTGCAGCGGATAATCGGAACGGCGCTGCCAGAAGACGGCAAGGTCCCGAACGAATCGTTCGGCTTCGGCATCGAGCGGCTCAGCGAGGTGGTGAACGCGGCCGCCTTCCCGGTCCCGGCCAGCACGCCCAACCCGGTGTACGCGAGCTACCTCGCCTGGCTGGCGAGCCCGCAGGGCCGCGCTCTTTCCCGCGTCGCGGTGTCGCAGCGGGCGACGCCGGTAGCGCCGGGCGATCACATGCCCGCCCGCTGGCTGATCGCTACGATCGCGGGATCGGTATTCGTGCTGGCCGCCGCGATCGCGCTACTGGTGTTCGATGTGAACCGCCGTCCGAGACACCGCCGCCCCAGGCCAGAAGAGTTCGGGGCCCCACCGCCGTGGCTACCGGAACCGTCGCCCATGCCACGCGTCCTGTTCGAGGATGACCCGCTGCCCGAACAGCCGAAGCCTTACCGGATCCCGCCGTACACTCCGCCGAACACCCCGGCGTACGAGCCGCCCGCGACCGACAGCGAGTTCTTCTTCCCCAGTGATCTGAACCCGTGATCTGAACCCGTGACCCTGGGGAAAACCTCCGCTACGGTCGGGCATTAGCCCCGTTCCGTGCCAGGCGCCCAGACGGTGACCGGCTTCCTTGGCCCAAACGGCGCGGGCAAGTCCACCACGATGCGCATGATCATCGGGGGAGCTGTCGGCGTCCGCGGGGTCGCTGGAGGACGCGTTCTTCCGGCTGACCGACTCGGCCAACGAGTACCAGGGGAGGATGGAGAGTGCCCGGCGGGTAATGGCGGCGGTGTTCCGCGCGCCGTTCACCCGCCGGGCTCGCCGTGAACTGGCCTACTGCGCGGCCGGGGCGGTCACCGGGGTAGCCGGGTTCATCCTGGTTATGGTCATTTTGCTGCCGGCGCTGGTCATCTCGGGATCGGTCCTCGGCACCGTCGGCGGCCTGCTGATGATTGTCGGGGTGCTGGTGCTGGCCCGGCGGCTCGGCGTCCTGCACCGGTGGCTGCTGCGGCGGATCACCGGCGAACGGGTCCCGGCGCCCGCCCCATTTCAGCGGGGTACGGGCGTGCTCGGCAGGCTGGACAAGCGGCTCAGGGACCGCGCGGGCTGGCGGGCCATCGGGTACTTCGTGCTGAAGTTCCCGGTTGGGATCGCGGCGGGCTGGTCCGTCGTCGCGGTCGCCGTCGGCCTGGCCGACATCAGCTACCCGCTGGTGTGGGTGCTGTTCCGCAACCACGCCGCCGGGACGAAGCTCAGCCCGCTGATCGCGGTGGGGCCGGTTCCCAACGGGCACCTGGCGATCACGTCGCTGGCGGCCACGCCGCTGGCCGTGCTGATCGGCGTGGCCTCCGTGCTCGGCGGCGTGTGGCTGGCGCGGGGGATCACCGCCGTCGACAAACGGCTGGCTCGGGTGCTGCTCGGGCCGAGCCGGATCAGCGAGCTGGAACGGACCAGGGCGATCGCGGTCGAGGACGCGATGGCCGCGCTGCGGCGGGTGGAACGAGACCTGCACGATGGCGCCCAGGTCAGGATGGCGGCCGTCAACATGCACCTCGGCATGGCGCGGGACAAGGCCGGCGACGGTGAGCTGGCCGAACTGCTCGACGCCGCCCAGGCCGGGGTGACCGAGGCACTGGCTGACCTGCGCCGGATCGCCCGCGGTATTCACCCGCCAGTACTGGATACCGGTCTGGCCGACGCGCTCGAGTCGCTGGCCGCGTCCAGCCCGATACCGGCAACCGTGCGCGCCGGCGTGCCGGTACGTCCGTCACCGGTGACCGAGACGATCGCCTACTTCTGCGCCGCCGAACTGCTCGCCAACGCGATCAAGCACAGCGCCGCGAATGTCATAGAAATAACCATCGATACCCAACGAGCAGGGGTGCTGCGGCTCCGGGTCAGCGACGACGGCCGGGGCGGCGCGGACCCGGCCGATGGCACGGGTCTCGATGGACTGCGGCAGCGGGTGTCGACCGTCGACGGTCGCTGAACGTGTCGAGCCCGCCGGGCGGGCCGACGGCCGTGACCGTGGAGCTACCTACGAGGGTGATCTTATGCGTGTCGCGATCGCGGAAGACGCCGCGATACTGCGGGAAGGACTGATCCGGCTGCTCACCGACCGGGGCCATCAGGTGTGCGCGGCCGTGGGCGACGGGGACGCCTTGCTAGCGGCGGTGCGCGAGCATGGGCCGGACGTGGTGATCGCGGACATCAGGATGCCGCCAACGCACACCGATGAGGGACTACGGGCCGCGACGGCCATCCGGCGCGACTACCCGGCGGTCGGCGTGCTGGTGTTCTCGCAGTACATCGAGACC
>JBEKHI010000354.1:0-8778 GCA_050012355.1 Streptosporangiaceae bacterium
GGTGGACTTCCGGTACCTGAACGACGCGCTGACCAGGGACGAGGCCATCGCGCTGCTCGAACGCGGGCAGGAGGGCAAGGCCGAGCGCATCGAGGCGCTGCGCCGTGACGGGTATCCCGCCTACTCGACCGCGCCCGGCTGGCTCGGCTACTCGGATGAGACGCTGGCCGGGCTGTGCGCCCAGGCCGTCGCGGATGGCTTCTCCCAGATCAAGCTGAAGGTCGGGGCCAGCCTCGACGACGACAAGCGCCGCCTGTCCATCGCGCGCAAGCACGCGGGTGACGGTATCGCGATCGCCATCGACGCCAACCAGGTATGGGACGTGCCGACGGCCATCGCCTGGGTGCGTGAGCTCGCCGCCCACGACCTCGCCTGGATCGAGGAGCCGACCAGCCCGGACGACATCCTCGGCATGGCGGACATCAGGCGCGCGGTCGCCCCGGTCCCGGTCGCCGCGGGTGAGCATGTGATCAACCCGGTGATGTTCAAGCAGATGCTCCGCGCGCAAGCGCTGGACGTGATGCAGATCGACGCGTGCCGCGTCGCCGGCGTCAACGAGAACATCGCCAACCTGCTGCTGGCCGCCAAGTTCGGCGTGCCCGTCTGCCCGCACGCGGGCGGGGTCGGGCTCTGTGAGATCGTGCAGCACCTCTCCATGTTCGACTTCATTTCCATTTCCAGAACGCCGCGCCTCATCGAGTGGGTCGACCATCTTCACGAGCATTTCGAGGCGCCGGCGCGGGTGACGCGTGGACGTTACGTGACGCCAACCGCGCCGGGAGCGTCAACGCGGATGCTGCCAGAGGCACTCGAGGAGTACAGCTATGAAGCTCCCTGAATTCTTCTTCGGCGCAGCGCCGATCGGCGGGTTGTACTCGGCTGTCAGCGATGACGAAGCCTCGGCGACACTGACGGCGGCGTGGCAGTCCGGGGTCCGGGCGTTCGACACCGCACCGCATTACGGGGTCGGGCTGTCGGAGCGGCGGATCGGTGACTTCCTCGCCGGACGGCCGCGACAGGAATTCGTCGTGTCGACGAAAGTCGGACGCCGCCTCGTCCCGGCCGACGGCGATGTCCAGGGGGCCGACGGCTTTTACGGCACGCCGGCGCTGACCCGGGTGCGGGACTACTCACGCGGCGGGGTGCGGGCCACGCTCGAGGATTCGCTGCGGCGGCTGCGGCTGGACCGAGTGGATATCGCGCTCGTCCATGATCCCGACGACTACCTCGATGAGGCCGTCTCATCGGCGCTCCCGGCGCTGGCGAAGCTGCGCGATGAGGGTCTGGTCGGAATGATCGGCGCCGGGATGAACTCGGCGTCCGCGCTCGCCTGGCTGGTTGAACGGGCGGACGTGGACTGTGTTCTGGTCGCGGGACGGTACACGCTGCTCGATCAGTCCGCCGCCAGCAGCCTGTTCCCGCTGTGCCAGCAACGCGGAGTGCGGGTGCTCGCGGGCGGTGTTTTCAACAGCGGGATACTCGCGGACCCGGACGGTAAGGCCCGGTTCGACTACGCCCCGGCTAGCCAGCAGGTACGCGAGAGAGTCGCCGACCTTCGTTATGGCTGCGAAAAATACGGCGTTCCAGTGGCGGCGGCGGCGCTGCGGTTCACGTTGCGGCACCCCGCGGTGACCTCCGTTGTCGTCGGCGCGCGGACACCGGCGGAGATCACCGCGGACGTCGGCTACCTGGACGTAGCGGTGCCCGATGAGCTGTTCGATGAACTAACGCCGTTCTAGTGCGGTTCAAGATGCGCTCGGGGTGGTAGTGCATCATGTGATGTATACGGAGCGTAGTTTCTGTGTCACGAAGAGGCGGATGGTGTCCGCGTCTCTCGTGTTGTCCCTGGTTGCCGCGGCCGGATTTGTTACGACGAGCGCGCGGGCGACCGCGCTCACGTTCTGCGGCCTGCACGCGGTGACTGTCGCGGACGGGGACTACGTCGTCGACAGCAACGAGTACGGCTCCGACGTGTCCGAATGCATCAGCACCAACGGCGGGCCGGACTTCGCGGTCGCGGATTCCGGGATCGACAGCGATACCGGAGGCCCGGATGCCTACCCGTCGATCTACGCGGGCTGCCACTGGGGGCTGTGCAGCTGGGGCGGGCTGACAACCGGTCCGCTGCAAGTCGCCGCGCTGAAGCCGGGCATGGTCACCACGAACTGGTCGACGACCCAGCCCGGTGACGGTACCTATGACGCGTCGTACGACGTCTGGTTCAACACCACTCCACAGACGACCGCACTGCGTCCTGACTGCACAGAGCTGATGGTGTGGCTGAACCACACCGGCCAGGTCCGCCCGTTCGGTGACCTGGAAGCCAGCGACGTAACCGTGGACGGACGGACATACGACGTCTATAACGGGCAGCAGGCCAACTGGAACACGGTCTCATACGAGCTGACGACGGGCGTCACCTCGGTGCGCGATCTGGACATCGGCTCGCTGGCACTGGACGCGGTGAGCCGGGGATTCCTGCCGAGTTCGTGTTACATGATCGATGTGGAAGCCGGTTTCGAGCTGTGGCAAGGTGGCGCGGGCCTGGCGACAAACTCGTTCTCGGTGAACGCGGGTCCTACGGCGTCGCCTTCGCCGTCGGCGTCTCCGTCTCCTTCGCACCCGGCGACGCCCACCGTGGGCCCGGTCTGTGCGGCGAAGTACTCAGTGACGAGTAGCTGGCCGGGCGGATTCCAGGGGCAGGTACGGATCACCAACCGGGGCTCGGCCGCCGTAGACGGGTGGACAGCCATCTGGACGGCCCCGCCGGGCGAGCAGATCACCGAACTCTGGAACGGCGCCCTCACGCAGTCCGGGTCGCTGGTCACCGTAACTAGCGAGCCCTACGACGCGGTCATCCCGGCGGGAGGTTCGGTGACGGCGGGCTTTATCGCCACTGGAACCGCTAGACCGGCGGTTGCACTAGCATGCGGAGGGTGACGGTCACGTATCACCGGGTGGCTCGCGAGCACTTCGAATCCCTCGCGACGGGCGCGAGCAGTTCGGGTGCGATGGCCGAGCTGGCCGGCGCCGAGTACAGCAAGAATCTGCTGATGCTGCAGGCCATCGCCGCGGCGGGCCGCGGCGATGAGACGGTTCGCGCCGGATGCGCGCTGCTGGCCCGGGTCGAGAGCATAGACCCGGGTGCGGTGCGCACTGTGATCAGCCATCCGTCGTTTGGCGCGTGGGCGCAGCATGTGCTCCGCGGCACCGGACCCAGCCCGCGGCAACTGGCCGCGGTCGCCGCCGCGGCGGCTATCCGGGCTGGAGTGCAGGCCGAGATCGAGGTGCCCGCGGGACGAGGACACGTCGTTATGCCCACATTGGGCGCAGCCGCCGCGGACGGCACGTCGGCTACGGTGCGCACCACGTCCGGCGGCGCGGAAATCGGACAGGTGACAATCGGCGGTCCCGGGTGGGTGCCGCTGCGCCGGGTCAAACCGGGAGCACGCGAGCTACTGATCGACGACGTCGACCCGTACCGGATGCCAGCGGTGCCGACGCTCGCGCCGCGGCTGAGTGACGCGCAGGCCCGTGAGTGGGAGCGATCGCTGGGCGACGCGTGGGCGCTGCTGCGGACCCATCACCCGGACACGGCGGACGAGGTGGACGCGGCGGTGACCGTACTGGTGCCGCACGCCACGCCGGACAGCGGGCATTCCAGCGCGACGACGGCGGAGACGTTCGGCGCGGTCGCACTCTCCGAGCCGACCGACACCTGCCGGGTCGCCGAGAGCCTGACCCACGAGGTTCAGCACCTGAAGCTGTTCGCGCTGCTCGATGTGGTGACGATGACGCTGCCCGACGAGCAGCTGTACTACGCGCCATGGCGGCCCGATCCCCGGCCGCTCACCGGGCTGCTCCAGGGGGCGTACGCGTTCCTCGGGGTGAGCGGCTTCTGGCGGCGGCAGCGGTTCCTCGTCGACGACGAGCTTTCTGGGCATACGGAGTTCGCCAAGTGGCTGGACGCGACCTGGCTGGTGATCCAGACGCTGCTCGGCAGCGGCATGCTCACGCCCGCCGGGGCCGACTTCGTCCAGGGCATGGCGCGCACCGCCCGGGGCTGGCGGAAAGACCCGGTTCCAGAACGGGCGCGGGCGGCGGCGGCCGAGCAAGCTCGTTCGCACCGGGAGCGGTGGGAACGGGAGAACGCGGTCAGATAGCCGGCGGGTCGAAATCGAAGACGTGCGCTGGTCCGTCGCCTTCCAGGTTCGCGGCGCAGCCGAGCGTCATCGGGTGGTCGGCGCCGAGCAGCGCACTCAGCCGGGCGAGAGTGTCCTCGCCGAGGGCCCGCGCCCCGGAGTCATCGCCGAGGGCCGCCAGCGTGCTGGCGAGGTTCGCCGCCACGGTCAGCGAGTAGTGGTGGTCTCGGCCGAGACGTCGGTCGAGCCCTGCTAGCGCGGACTCGTTCAGCTGACGGGCCCCGTCGAGGTCGCCGGTCGCCTGTCGCAAGACGGCGAGATTGCCGATACAGCCATAGTGATACGGATGGTCGTCTCCGTACACAGACGGATACCTGGCGACCGTGGCACTTCCGAGCCGCAGCGCCTCGTCAGCCGACCCTGCGGCTCGCAGGATGCTAGCCAGGTTAAGCGCGGTAGCCAGGGTGTCCGGATGGCCCTGACCGTACAGCCGACCGCATTGGTCCAAGGTTTGCCCGGCCAGCGCCGCCGCGTCTGCCAGCAACGGCCCGCCTAGATAGCGCAGGGCGATCGCCAGCGCGTTCGCTGATCGCAGCGTCTGGTAATGCTCCTGGCCAAGCCGTTCCTTCCCGTAATCCCAGGCGTCCTCGCTCACGTCACGGGCGCCACGGTAGTCGCCGCATAGCCGGACATCCCAGGCAAGACTGCTCCAGGTACTTAGAATCTCGATGGCCGAGACGCCAGACGCGGATTCGCTCTGCCGCAGGAACACCCGCTGGTACAGGTCGCGTGCCGCTTGGTAGTCGCTGTTCAGCACGTAATCGAGCGCGAGGTTGCTCAGCACGCGAAGGGTTTGCGGGTCATCCCGCCCGAAGACCTCGGCATGCAGGTCGCTCGTCTCCGCATCCAGTTCTCGCGCAGCACGGAAATCACCCAGCGCGCGGTGGTCGGCGCCCAGCAATATTCGGAGCGCGAGCGTAAGCCGGTCGCGCGGGCCAAGTTCACGCGTCGCGGTCCGTAGCGTCTCGTCGGTAAGTTCGTAGGCTTCGAGATACTTGCCGAGTTGTGTCAGCACGTTACCCAGATGCCGTTGGGCCTCCAGCACCGCGGAATCCGACTCGTCGGCCCAGCCGTCGATGAACCGCGAGGCGAATGACCGGCAGGACGCCAGGTCCCCCGACAGGTACAAGTACCGCAGCATGGCGAGCGGGGCAGTCCGGTGCTCAGACACCCCGCAGCCCGCGAGATCAACCACATCCGACCCAACATGCCCGACCAGCTCTGCGTAGGCGGGCCACTGACGCAGATCCGAGGGGTCCGGCGGACTGCTCGCGACGAGGATCGCATGCACGTCGTTCCGGTAACCGCCCTGCTCCACCGGGTCGAGCTCGTCGCGGATGAGCGCCTGGATAAGCCGGTGCACGACAACGCCACGTCCGTCGATTTTGATAAGCGCGAGCCGCGCCAGCTCGCGGATTGCCTGGGCGAGCAGAATCGGGTTTACGAGCAGGTCGCTAAGCGCGGAGCTGACCGGCGCGTGCGCTCCGCGCCTGAACAAGTCACGCGGAATCGGATCCGGACCGAAGAAGGCGCAACAGCGAAGCAGTTCCTGCGCCTGCGGCAGGCGGAGTTTCTCGACCGAAAGCCGCCAGGCGGCCGTCATCGACAACGGGTACTCCGCTGAGCCTCCCTCAGCCATGATCCGCGTGATGTTCTCCTCGAGCAGCACCATGTACTCCGCGGCGGGCATCCCGGTTTCCGCGATAAGCGCCCCTGCCTGCTCCAGCGCCAGCGGGAGGTCACCCAGCTCACCCGCGAGCTGGTCCGCGACCGTGGACGTGACCGACTTCGGTGCGCGCTCAGTGAGGAACTCGACGCTCTCTTCGCGGTCGAACACGTCCACGCTGATGGTGTCCGCCACCCCCTGCCAGCGATGGTTCCTGGTCGTTACGAGGACATCTCCCGGACCGCGCGGAATGATCTGGTTCAGCTCCTCAGGCTGATCCGCGTTGTCGAAGATCAACAGCCATCGGGGGTACGGATCGCCGAGCCGCAGGGCGTCGAGCACGGCGGCCGCGGCGCCCTCAATACCGGCTGACACCGCCTCCGGCAGCCGCAGCGGTACGGCGAGCGCCGCGAGTGAGGCTCGTACCGACTCGGGATGATCGGCGGACGCGACCCACCACACCAGGTCGTAGTCGTCGGCGTACCGGTACGCGTATTCGGCCGCGACGGCCGACTTGCCCACTCCGCCGAGGCCCTGCAGGACCCGTAGACCCCGGATTTTGCGCAGGTCATCTAGCAACTCCGTGCGTCCGGTGAAGTTTTTGTTACGTTGCGGGATCGTTCCCCATATCGCCGGCGCGTTCACTGCCATGATGTCCACAATAAAACGACGCTGGGCGGCAGGAAACAGTGCCGTGTTCTACCAGCTGGTAACCAGGGTATGGTAGAGTCGCCGCTCGCGTAAGTGACGGCAGTTTGTCCTGTTACGAACGTGGCGAGGGATAGCGGTGAGGGATATGCGTGAGACTGAGATCGCCTCAGACGGCCCGGTGTCGGATAATGTCCTGATTGACGTCAGCGGCTGGCGCCTCGATCGCTTCCTAACCGACGTAGTCAAGGGCGAAGAAACGAACGCTATGCGTACGGCTCTCGACCGGATCATCGCCACTCCGAGCAATTGCGCCAATAGTTTTCAATCTAGTATTTGACCCTCGGCAAGAAAGCATTCCGGGCTTAAAATGACGGGGTGACCGAGGCGACTCTCCCTACGGTTCCGGTGATCTGGGGCAACGTCCCACAGCGGAACAAAAACTTCACAGGTCGCGATGACATCTTGGGCGTCTTGCGTCAGGGGTTGTCGCGGAAAGTTACCGCTGTGCTGCCACATGCGCTTCAGGGCATGGGCGGCGTAGGAAAAACGGCTGTCGCCGTCGAATACGCCCATCGCTACAAATACGAATACGAACTGATCTGGTGGGTTCCGGCTGATCAGCCCGCGCTCGTGCAGTCCTCCCTCGCCTCGCTGGCCGATCGCCTCGGCCTTCCGCCCGCGACCGCGACCGGCATCGCCGATGCCGCCGCCGCCACGCTGGATGCGCTGCGCCGCGGCGAGCCTTACAAGCACTGGCTACTGATCTTCGACAACGCCGACCAACCTGAAGACCTTAACGACATCATCCCGCAGGGCCCAGGCGACGTGCTCATCACGTCACGGAACCACCGCTGGCAATCCGTCGTGGAGACCGTCCAGGTCGACGTCTTCAACCGCGAAGAGAGCGTCCAGTTCCTGGATAGGCGTGTTCCTGGGGGCCTGTCGGATGAAGACGCGAACGCGCTCGCCGACAAGCTCGGCGACCTGCCGCTGGCTCTAGAACAGGCGGGCGCTCTGCAGGCCGAGACCGGTATGACGGTCGATGAGTACCTGCGGCTTCTGGAGAAGCAGGTCGCCGCTGTCATGTCCGAGGGCAAGTCGCCCGATTACCCACTGCCGATGACCGCAGCTTGGAAACTGTCCGTACAGACGCTTGAGAAAAACCAGCCGCAGGCGGTACGGCTACTGCGATGCTGCGCGTTCTTCGGGGCCGAGCCGATCCCGCGTGACCTGCTGCCACGCGGCGCACAGGCACTGACCGACAAGGCACTAAGCGAGTTGCTCGCCGACCCGATCAAGCTCGCCCGCGCCATCCGCGAACTGGGCCGCTTCGCGCTAATACGTATTGACGGCCGGACGATCGCGATCCACCGGCTGATCCAGGCATTGCTCAGGGACGAGTTGAGCGCGGAGGAACGAGACGCCTACCGCGACCAGGCTCACCTTATTCTGTCCACCGGTGCTCCACGCAACGCGGAGGACAACCGGCTCTGGCCACGCTATTCGGAACTGGTCGCGCACGCGCAATCCACAGGTCTTGAGCAATCGGCCAATCCTGAGGTCCGGCGGTTCGCGCTTGACCTGGTGCGATATCTCTACAATTCCGGTGACCAGGAAAGTGCCCGGTCCTTCGCCGAGCAGCTCATCGAGGTCTGGGAGGACGGTACCGAGCCGACCGACCGGCAAATGCTGACTGCCCGTCAGCACCTCGGCAACGTGGAGCGTGCCCTCGGCCATTACGGTCCCGCCTTCGCCGTCGACTCCGAGACGCTCACGACGGCCCGCGATGCGCTTGGTGAGGACGACCCGATCACGCTGGTACAGGTCAGCTCTTACACCGCCGATCTGCGGGCCCGGGGTGATTTCCAGCAGGCTCTGCAGCTCGACGTTGAGTCACTTGACCGGCACCGCCGGGTGCTCGGCCCGGACCATCCCTGGACACTCCGGGTGTCCCACAACCTCGCAAACGACTTCGGACTGAACAGCCAGTATATCCGGTCGCGTGACCAGCATCAGGAAACATACCGGCGACGCAGCGAGAGCATCGAAAATATCCCAGCGCCGGAACTCTTGTCGTCGTGGAATGGGCTCGCTCGCGCGCTGCGGCTGTGCGGAGACTACGCGGAAGCGCGTGACGTCGGACAGGACGCTTACGATTTCGGGCTTACCGAGCTAGGTCCCGACCACCCGCGGACGCTAGAAACGGCGATCGACTTGTCGGTGGCGCTGCGTCGCACCGGCGTAACCTACGACGACGCG
>JBEKHI010000355.1:0-8721 GCA_050012355.1 Streptosporangiaceae bacterium
CGGGACCGCCGTCATGCTCGGCGGGATCGCGGATGACCCTAAGGCCGCCGAGCAACTCGCGGGTGGCTGGGGTGGCAGGCTCGACAAGTCCATGCTGATCCGTAGCGCGCGCGAGATCGCCAGTCAGCTAGTCGCGACGCTTCCGTCCGCGCAGGTTTCCCCGGACGGGGGTGACCGGCAGTGGACCACGGTCTAGTCAAGCGGATCCGGGCCGATGTCGGAGACCGGCTCTCCGAGCAGCGGAGGATGGACGCCGCGTCCGGTATGGCCCCGATGTCCGGCGAGGACGAGCGCCAGTTCGCTCGGGCGCTGATCTCGCAGGCTCTGGAAGACTACGCGCGCGGCGAGATCGTCGCCGGGCGCCCGCCGCCGAACGCGCAGCTGGAGGAGGACCTCGCCGAGGCGGTGCACGCCGCGCTGTTCGGCGTCGGTCGGCTCCAGCCTCTCCTGGAGGACCAGGAGATTGAGAACATCGATATCAATGGCTGCGATCACGTGTTCATCGGCTACGCGGACGGCAGCGAGGTCATGGGCGAGCCGGTCGCGGAATCCGACGCGGAGCTGATCGACCTCATTCAGGTGCTCGCCGCGTACTCCGGGTTGTCGAGTAGGCCGTTCGACACCGCGAACCCGCAACTCGACCTGCGGCTGCCCGACGGATCCCGGCTGTCCGCCGTGATGGACGTGACGCTGCGCCCCGCGATCTCCATCCGGCGCGCGCGCATGGGCAAGGTTTTCCTCGCCGATCTCGTCGGGAACGGCACCATGACACCGGACGTGGCGTCTTTTCTCGCCGCGGCGGTGCTGGCCCGTAAGAACATCATGATCGCCGGGGCCACCAACGCGGGCAAGACGACGCTGCTCCGCGCCATGGCGAACCAGATCCCCGCCGAGGAACGCCTCATCACGGTCGAGCGCGCACTGGAACTCGGCCTCGACCACTTTCCTGAGCTGCATCCCAACGTGGTGGCCTTCGAAGAGCGCCTGCCGAACAGCGAGGGACTGGGCTCCATCTCCATGGCAGAGCTCGTCCGCCGTTCGCTCCGCATGAATCCAAGCCGCGTCATCGTCGGTGAGGTACTGGGCGACGAGATCGTCACGATGCTGAACGCGATGACCCAGGGCAACGACGGCTCGCTGTCCACCATCCATGCGAACTCCTCGCTTGAGGTGTTCAACCGCATCTCCACCTACGCCATTCAGGCGTCCGAGCGGCTGCCGGTCGAGGCCACCCAGATGCTCATCGCGGGGGCCATTGACTTCGTGGTCTTCCAGGAGAAGCGCAACGAGTACACCCAGGGTGGTCGGCTCCGCCGTTTCGTGAACAGCGTCCGGGAGGTGACCGGGGTGGATGGCAGGGTGATGTCCAGCGAGGTGTTCGCCCCTGGACCCGACGGACGCGCGGTGCCGCACGCGCCGGTGTCTTGCCTCGACGAGCTGATCCCGCACGGCTACGACCCGATGCGCAGGGGGTGGTGACGTGAACGCGAACGCGGAACAGCTTCTCGCCATCCTGCTCGGCGGCCTGCTGGGCGCCGCGATCTTCCTGCTCATCATGTCCATCCGCGGCTTCGAGGTGAGCCAGAAGCGCCGCGGCCCCGGCCCGCTTGAGCGCACGATCAGGGACGCGTTCTCCATCCGCGGTGCGATCGCGCTGGGCGTGGGCGTGCTGGCCCTGCTGATGACCGGCTGGCTTGTCGCCGGGATCGGAATAGGGCTTCTCGCCTTCGCATGGCGCGGAATCGGCGGCGCCGCCGGTGAACGGCGGGCGATGGACCGTCTGGAAGCGCTCGCCACCTGGACGGAGTCGCTCCGGGACACTATCGCCGGGGCGGTTGGCCTGGAGCAGGCGATCCCGTCCTCCCTGCGGGTCGCGGGTCCTGTGCTGCAAGTGCCGCTGTCCCGGCTGGTAGACCGGCTGCACACCCGGATGCCGCTGGATGCCGCGCTACGCAGGTTCGCCGACGACATGGACGATCCTTCGGCCGACCTGATTATCGCCGCGCTGATCATCAACTCCCGGCTGCGCGGACCGGGGCTCCGCGACCTCCTTGGCTCACTGGCCGATTCTGTCCGTGAAGAACTCGACATGCGCCGCAAGGTAAACGCCGAGCGCAAGTCCACGAGACGCAGCGTGCAGATCGTGATCGGTGTCTCGGTAGGCCTGGCGGTGCTGCTCGGGGTCTTCGATCACTCGTTCCTCTCTCCGTACAACGGCGCCGTCGGACAGCTTGTGCTGGCTCTGGTGGGAGCCATCTACGCGGCGGGCATTCTCTGGCTGCGCGGACTCGCCAAGTTCGATTCTCCTGACCGCCTGCTCGTCTCGACGCCGGATGAAGTCAGCGCGCCGGCGTCGGTCTCCGTGTGGCAGGGCGGAGGCGCGTCATGACCATCATCTTCGTCACCGGCGGCGTCACCGGGCTCGGGTTGTTCTTCCTGGTCTTCGGGCTGATCCCGCGGCGAGTACCGCTGACCAAGCGGGTCGCGGCTTTTGACTCCGGCGCGTCACTGTCCCGTCCCGTCTCGGCGATGCCAGGTCAGGCTAGCGAGAGCGAGGTCAGCCGACGGCTTGGCGCTGGGCTGGTACGCTTCTGCGCCGAGCAGGGCTGGGAACTCCCCTCCCTGCGAGCGAATCTGCGGCTGGTTGGACGCTCGCTGGAGAACTATCTCGCTACCAAGGTACTGCTTGGTCTCTTCGGCTTTCTCATCGGTCCGGTCCTGCTCGCGATGGTGGCCGCGACCGGAGTTCACCTGTCGTTCGTGATCCCGGTCTGGCTGGGGGTCATGCTCGGGACAATGTTCTTCTTCTTGCCTGACCTGGAACTCCGGAAAAAGGTCCGGGAGATGCGGCGGGACTTCAGGCACGCAATCGGCGCGTTCCTCGATCTGGTGGCCATGAACCTGGCCGGTGGCCGCGGCGTCCCCGAAGCGCTCATGGCGGCCAGCGAAATCGGCGCGGGATGGCCATTCTGGCGTATCAGAGAGGCGCTCTTGAATGCCCGGATCAGCGGGCAGACGCCGTGGCAGGCGCTGAGCACGCTCGGCCAAGAGGTCAAGGTCGACGAGCTCACAGATCTGGCTGGCGCGCTCGCCTTGGTCGCCGACGACGGGGCCAAGGTGCGTGAGTCCTTGGCTACCCGGGCCGCGTCTTTGCGCAGGCGGGAACTTGCCGACCTGCAAGGGCAGGCGGGCGAAAAGTCCCAGGCGATGCTGGTGGCGCAGATGCTGCTGTGCACGGCCTTCCTAATCTTCCTGATTTATCCGGCCATCAGCGCGCTCCTCGGTGTATGAGGGGCGGGAGGGAGAAAGAAATGAATCCGCTCGGGCCACAATGGAACTATCTGCAGACCGTCCTGAATTGCCACCTCGCCCGGTTGCGGGCGGCGCGGCGCGACGGTGAGCGAGGCGCATCCGCCGTCGAGTTCGCCATCATCACCGGCGTCGTGGTGGTGATCATCGCAGCCCTCGTCATCGTGATCAAGGGCGTCATTGGCAAGGCCGAGGGCAACATCCAGACGACCGTCAACCCGTAGCGATGAAGCGCCGCCCTCGCTCGGTCCGCAAGTGGGTCGCGCGTCGTCTCGGTCGCCAGCGCGACCGGGGGTCGAGCGCGATCGAACTTGCGCTGCTGGCTCCGGTGCTGCTGCTGCTGACGATGCTCATCATTCAGTTCGCGCTGTGGTTTCAGGCTAGGCAGGCCGCGCTGGCGTCCGCGCAGGAGGGGGCGCGCATCGCACGGGAGTTCGCGTTCGAGGACCAGGGAACCTGGGAGAACCTCGCCGTGAGCGACACCGAGAAGTACTACACGGGCTTGGGTACCAAGATCCTCTCCGGGATCACTGTCACCCCGATCCCCAACGGCGGTACTTCCGACGGTACGCCGGTGGTGGGCGTGACGGTGACGGGCAAGCTCAACAGTCTGCTGAACGCGTTCGGCGGGGTGAACGTAACGGTGACCGTGGAAGGACCGGAGGAATGTTTCCACCCGCTCGACAGCGACGGCGCGTGCGCTCCTGCCGCCGGCTAGCGGGCACGCGCGGGTCGATGGCCGTGGAACTCGTGTTCGCGGTCCCGGGTTTCTTGCTGTTGCTCCTGCTAATCGCGGGTGGCGGGAACTGGGTCAGCGCCGAGGGCCAGGTTGGCGGCGCGGCCCGCGACGCGGCGCGCGCGGCGTCCATCGCCCGCGACAGTGAGGACGCGGTCAGCGCCGCCACCCTCGCCGCCGACCAGGATCTCGGGAACGCGTGCACCGGCGGGAGTCTGACCGTCCAGGTGGGATATATCGGTGGCGGGGGCACTTTCGCTACCGCCGACGATATTTCGGTCACGGTCGGGTGCTTGATCAACCTAGCGGTATTCAAGGCCGTCGGGCTTGACAATACGCGGCCGTTTACCAGTGAGTCCATCGCGCCTCTCGATCCGTTCACTGAACGGAGTGACACTTGAGGTCTCATGACATGCGCCGATGGAATCTGCGGGCGCACAAGAAGAGCAGAAACGAGACCGGGTCGGTTTCGCTCTGGCTGGTGCTGTTCGCCTTCGCGGTGCTGATCCTGCTCGCTTTCATCGTTGACGGAGGGCAGTACATGAACGCCAAGGAGCGAGCGGCCGACATCGCGGAGCAAGCCGCCAGGGCCGGCGCGGATCAGGTATCGGTCGCCGCCTTGCGCCAGGGAGAGTTCACCATTCCTGAAGGACCCGCGTGCGGAGCCGCTGGAGAGCTGGTCGGCCAGTACGCGACCGGTGCGCAGGCCGGCGCGAAAATGGGGCCGTGTTCGGTCAACGGAGTCACGGTCACGGTCCAAGTTGATGTCAGCGTAACCCCAGTCCTCCCGTTCTGGGAGGCGGGCTCCATCAAGATCGAAGCTACCGAATCGGCGACGCTGGACTGCGGTAACGCGGTCGCGTCGACGGGAGCGTGCTGATGGCTCCGCCCATCCCAGGCCTGCGGCCGCCCGTCCAGGTGCAGCACCGCACCGGGGGCGATGTCGCGTTCGGCGTGCTCGCCGTGCTCGTGCTGGTCGCGCTCGCCATCGGCGTGCCCATCGCGCTGATCAGTGTCTTCGGCGTGCCCATCCCGCATCACTTCAGCACTAGCTTCCTTACCAGCCAGCTCGACGTCATGTCGATACTCAATGTCCTCGCCGTCGTGGTGTGGATCCTCTGGATCCAGCTGCTCTGGTGCGTGATCGTCGAGATCAAGGCGGCGATACGCAACGTCGGCGTGCCTGGACGGGTGCCGCTGGCCGGCCCCACCCAGTCGGCCGCGCACCGGCTGGTCAGCGCGGCGTTGCTGCTGTTCGCCGCGACCGCCGCGCTGGCCCCGGCGGTCTCGCACGCCGGTGCCGCGCCGCGCCCGGCGCATTCCATCAGCGCGCAGGCGACGCCAGGGGCGGAGCAGCCGCAGCAGGCGGCCGTCCCTACCGAGGCGCACGAGCCGGCCCACGCCACACCCACGGCCGAGAAGATCTACGTGGTCCAGCCGCCGGAGGGCCGGTTCCACGAGAGCCTGTGGGAGATCGCGCAGAACCATCTCGGCAACGGCCGCCGGTACACGGAGATCTTCGAGCTCAACAAGGACCGGGTCCAGCCGGACGGCAGCAAGCTGACCATCGCGTCGCTGATCCGTCCCGGCTGGGTGCTGCGGATGCCGAGCGACGCATACGGCCCGGGGATTCGCAGCGTCGCCGAGCCGGAGCACGACAGCGCGCCGGTATCCAGTCACCCCGAAACCAGCCACGCGCAATCCACTCAGGATGGCACCGGCACGGCGTCGACGACCGGTTCCGGAGCGGTCCCCGGCGGGGTCAGCGCCAGTGCCGCCACCCAGCTGGCCAGCTCCACGGTCTGGCCGTACGAGCTGTCAGCCGCGTCGCTGCTAGCAGCCGGTGTGCTGGTCGCGCTTGGCCGCCGTCGCCGCGAACGGCTCTGGCAGCGCGCGTTCGGCATGCGGCTGGCCGAGCCGACCGGAGCCGCCGCGACCGCCGAGCAGGCGATGACCCTCGGCGCCGACGACCCCGGCGTAACGGTGCTCGACCGAGGACTGCGCCAGCTCGTCAAGTCGCTCGCCGAGCAGGGCCGTACCCCGCCGAACGTGTACGCCGCCCACCTGGGTGAAGATCACCTGGACCTATGGATCGCGCCGCCGGATATGAACGCGCCGTTCCCGTGGACGGTCGCTGACGATGGCCAGGTGTGGCGGCTGGCCGCCGAGGTCGCCGACGCTATCGATCCCGGATACGCGACGCCCGCGCCGTATCCAGGGCTGGTGTCGATCGGCACGAACGAGACGGGCCGGGTGCTCGTCGATCTGGAGGTCGCCAACGGCCTCATCGCGATGCGCGGCCCGGACACGACGGTCCGCGCGGCGCTGGCCGCGCTCGCCGTCGAACTGGTCACCAACCGCTGGTCCGATCGCATGCGGGTCACGCTCGTAGGCTTCGGCGCCGACCTAACTTTTATTTCTCCAGAACGAGTGCGCTCAGTCAGTTCGGTTGACGAAGTTCTCCCCGAACTCGAACAGCGCGTGGCCGAGATCGAGAAGCTGCTCGATGACTCCGGATTCGACTCGGCGCTGACCGGTCGCTCGGCGGGGAACCCGGACGAGTTCGCGCCGCATTACCTGATCGTGGGAACGCCGCTGACCCAGCGGCAAGCCGACCGGCTGCTGGTGCTGTCTCGGGCTCGGCACCGGCTGACGTTCGGCTACGTGGTCGCCGGTGATGTCTCCGGCGCGGCCTGGACCTGGGACCTTACCGACGACGGCTGGCTGAAAGCGGGCGTCCTCGGTTTCGAGCTGAAGGCGCAGTTGCTTCCGCCCGAGCAGTACCAGGCGATCATCAACCTGTTCCGTGACACGGTGAACGGCGACAACGTGCCGCTCACCAACCCGGCGGTCGGCGCGGTGCTTGGACCGATGCTGCGTCCCGGCACCCCGGCGGCCGCCGAGATCGGGATACTCGGGCCCGCGGTCGTACGCGCGCCCGGTCCCATGGAGCCCGCCCGGCTCGCCCTGGCCACCGAGCTCGTCGCTTACCTCGGAGCGCACCCAGGCGGCGTCCACCTCAATGTCCTCACTGGCGCGATCTGGCCGCGCGGCGTCTCGGCCGAGATACGCGACGCGACGCTCGCCAGGGCGACGGAGTGGCTGGGCGGCGAAGATAACCTGCGCCGCGAACGCGACGGCCGCATCACGCTAGGCCCGGCCGTCCGGGTCGACTGGCAGGTGTTCCGCGGCCTGATCGCGCAGGCCGCGACGGCCAGCGCCACCGACTCTCCCGGCGCCGGCCGGGCCGAGCTGGGGTTCCTCGAGGCCGCGCTGAACCTGGCCAGAGGACCGGTGCTCGAGGGGCATGACCAGCGTCGTTATGGCTGGCTAGGGACGGACCCGGTGCTGCACGAGGCTACGGCGCTGGTGGCGGACGCGGCGCACCGCCTGTCCGCGCTGCGGTACTCGGGGCGTGACCCCGACGGTGCGATGGACGCGGCGCGGGCCGGGCTGCGGCTGGCGCCAGACGACGAGCAACTGTGGCGCGACCTGCTGATGGCGGCGCACGCCACCGGGTCCGAGCATGTGCTGCGGGCGGTCGTCGGCGAGGTCAGCGCGCGGATAGCGCCCGGCGGGGCACCGCAGCGCATAGCGCCAGCAACCGAGGCGCTCATTGACGAGCTTTTCCCGTCCTGGCGGGATCTTGCGGCATGACAAACGGGAGGTATTTCTTGAGCGGAACTCGGCTGGCTTTCGTGGTCGCCGCCACGGCGCTCACGTTGTCCGCGTGCGGTTCACAGGCGCCTGCTCAGTCGTCCGCGGGGTTCACCCCGGAGGGCAGTGCCGCGGCTCAATCGAGCACGGCGGCTCAGCCCACAGCGACGAACGCGGAGGATCCGTTCCCGGGAGTGGTCAATTTCGACTTCGGTCCGCTGCCCGCTGGGCAAGAGGACGCGGAAGTCGCGACGACCGACCGGGACTTCCTGCTCGCCTACTACGAGGCCATCTACACGCGGGGAAAATACACCGGTTATAAGTCATACATCTCCAACAGCGGAATGCTGAGTTCGGTCGAGGATGACATCGCGTCGCAAGTCGCGGAGCATCGCGGTTATCGCGGTACGGTCCGGTTCTTCGATATTACGGTGACAACTCCGCCGTATTTCTCCAGCGACCTGAGCGTCAACTACTGCGTGGATGAGTCGCAATTCGCGTACACGAACATCACGACTGGCGAGAAGACCACGGACACGAGGACGCCGGACCAGCACTACTACGAGGAAAGTGACATGTTCGCGCAGAATTCCAGCGGAGCATGGCGCCTGACCGGCGACACGTATGAGTACTACCCCGACGGGCAAGCAAAGGAGTGCAAGGCGTGAACCTTCGTCGTATTGCGGGTCTGCTCGCCGCCAGCGGGATCGTTGTCGCGCTGGCAGCGGGATCGGCGAGCGCGGATCCGGTCAACGGTGGCGGTGGTGGCGGTAGCAGCAGCACCGCCGGGTGCAGCGGAGAGAGCTGCTACGTGTCGCTCCTGAACCTCATCCGCCTCTCCCCTTCGGGTGGCGCGGGTGTCGAATCGGGGGACGGAACGGCGAACAACGTTGATCTGTCGCTGCCGATTTGCTGGGAGCAGCCGTGGAAGGACGCTGCCGACACCTACAACTGGTGGATTCACCAAGGCGAGGACACGCTTGGTGACGGCGGCCCAGCCTATCTGAAGTACGAGCAGC
>JBEKHI010000356.1:0-8630 GCA_050012355.1 Streptosporangiaceae bacterium
CCCCGGCCAGCCCCGCCCGCAGCAACACCGACTTCCCGATGCCCTGCTCGCCCGCCACCAGCAGCACTCCGCCCACCCCAGCCGCCACCTGCCCGGCCAGCCCCCGCACCACAGCAAGCTCCCCCGCCCGCCCCACGACACGACCCGCCCCGACCGACGACACACTCGCAAGGTTTCCAGAAGCTGTCATATCGTCATCCCAGGAAAAAGGGTGTCCGGCTCCCGCTGCGTCCCTAATCCTTTACTAATCCGCACTAACATGTCAAAGCCCACTGTGTCCTCCCAGATGGGCGCGGGAGCCATACTGCGCGAGCAGCCGCCGCATGCGGGCGGCTTCGCGCGGCCAAGACAAGAAGACGGCGAGACGCCCCGCCGTCGGGCGGGCCGCCTGATGGATATCGATGCGGATCTTGTCCCGGATCCGCTCTCCGGCCAGCACCTTGGTCACCATATGCGCGGTAACCGCGCCGGCCAGATTGGCCGTGTAAACCACCTGCGGCACGCTATAGCCGGGCTGGGCCAAGTTGGCGTTGAGCTCAGTGAGCATGTCCGCGGGGATCCGGCGCAGCGGCAGCACTCTCTCGATTAGCTCCCAGACGGTGAACCGGTCCAGGTCGGCCGGGCTGAGCGCGCCGCGGAACGGCTCGGTGACCCGCCGATAGTCGAAGTACTGCGTGTACACGGCGCCAGCCAGGTCCCACGCCGTGATCAGCGGCAGCCGCCGGGCAACGGCGGCCTCATGCAGCGCGAGCTTGGCTCGCAGCCCCGAGATGGTGGTGACGTCGATGCCATCGACGACTACCTGGCAAGGCATGGTGAGCGCGGCGGCATTGTCCTCGCTGACCCCCTCGGGGTGGACCTCCGCGTGCGCGTACGGGTTCACGGCGAGTATCCGCTCGGCGGCCACCTCCGCCTTGTTCCGGCCGACGTCGTACACCGTGGCGTGCTGCCGGTTCAGGTTGTCAAGCTCATAGCACCCCGGGTCGGCGACCAGGAACTGCTGCACTCCCAGGCGGGCCAGCGGCTGCACCGCCGCCCCGCCCACCGACCCGCAACCGGCGACCAGCACCGTCGCGCAGCGCAGCGCCTCCTGCTGGGCAGCGCTGACGATGCCGCGGTTACGGGCAGTCAATCCGGCGTAGTACTCCTCCGGTGACAGCGTGGTGATCTTCGTCATATCGCGGTTCCCTTCGAGAGTTCGCGCACCAGCCCGCCGACCGACTCCGAGCCCGGCGGGCGGGAGAGGAACGTGCCGATGACGTCCATCCGCCGTCCGAAGTCCGTTCCCAGCCGGCCGACGAACGGCTTCGGCGGCCTGCTGGTCGCGAACAGGGGCCACAGCAGGTCGGTATCGGGCAGCCACGGCGAGGTACTGCCGACCACGTCCAGCCGCAAGCCAAGCAACCGCAGGTGCCGGAGCGCACCGGTGTCCTTCGCGTCGCCGGCCAGCAGCAGCCGCGGCAGGGAACGATCCAGTGCCATCGCGACCCGGCCGGAGGCCATCAGGACATGCCAGGGGACGCGAACGTGCTCCGGGCCGCGCGGCATCGTCTGGTCGCGCAGCAGGCGCTTGGTCTCGTAGACGTGATGCGTCGTCCAGCCCCGCGCCGCGTACGGTCCCAGCAAGTCGACCCGGTGATCGTGCTCGGCGACCAGCCGGGTACGTTCGGGTGCGTCCAGCGGGAGCGGGCGCCGGTCGCGCGACCCGGCCAGCGCCATATAGCCCCGGATCCGGCCGCTGGCCATGCACAGTGAGACCACGTGGATGTCCTCCTGGCCGGTGCCCGGGCGCAACGGCTCATGGAAGAGCGCGTCCTGGTAGGCGACCCGCTCGCTCATCCATCCCAGCCGCAGGTACTGCGCGAGCCGGAAGCCCAGCAGGCCGAGCAGGTACCGGCGCGGAAGCTGCGAATCGCGGGCGGCGACGGTGAGCAATCCGTCACCCGACTCGTGCACATGCAGCGGGTCACCCGCGATCTCGTCGGGCAGCCGGCGGTAGCTCATCCGGTCGTGGACGGCGATGATGTCGCGGGCGTACCGGCTCTCCTGGTCCGCTACCGAGGGTGCGGCCGCGCGATCACGGACGGGATCAGGCCCCGTCGTTATGGTCGCCATCATGCTTTCCTGGACCGGTAGATACCTTCGGTGATGAGGATCGACAGTGCCTGCCAGGTGCCCTCGTAGATGCGCGGCCCGTAGGAGTCGCGCAATATCTTTTCCATCCCGAAGTCGCGGACGTAGCCGCGGGCACCGAGCAGCGAGGTAGCCGCGTCGGCGACCTCGATCGCGGCCCGGTCCGCGAACAGCTTCGCCACGGCCGCTTCCTGCCCGGGGAGCTGGGTCTGGCCGTCGGCGATCCGCGCGGCGTTCAGGTACATCAGGCGGGCCGCGTCCACCTTGGCCGTCATCTCCGCGAGCAGGCCGGCCGAGAACTGGTGCTCGTACAGCTTCTTGCCGCCCTGGACGCGGTCGCCGCACCAGTCGATCGCCTTCTCCAACGCCGCCTGGGCGATCCCGGTCGAAATCGCGGCGCAGCTGATCCGGGCGAGGTTGGCCTGGTTGACGTTCAGGTTCCAGCCGGCGAGTTCGCCGCCGACCACGTTCTCGGCCGGGACGACCGCGTCGTTGAACACCAATTCTCCGCCGAGGCAGGCCCGGTAGCCCGACTTGTCGGCGACCGGCCCGCGGGATACGCCAGGCTGATCGAGATCCACGACGAAACACGTGAGGCCGGTGGCGCCGGGGTGGCCCTCCATGTTCGCGAACACCGAGGCGTAACTCGCCAGTGGCCCGTTGCTAATGAACTTCTTCGTCCCGTTGAGCAGGTAGTGCCCGCCATCCCGACGGGCCGTCATGACGTCCTGCGCGTAGGCCGCGTTCTCCGGGATGATCAGGTCGAGGCCGGCTAGTTCCTCGGTGACAGCGTTGCAGCCGAGTACCGGCTCGTCGCCGAGGAACGGCGTGAGGTAACGGGCGGCCAGCCGCGCGTCGGCCGATAGCAGGACAGCAACCTGGAACAACCCGCTGGCGCCGAAGATCAGCGCGACGCCGGGGTCGGCGGCCGCCAGTTCTTCCATCACGGTGGCGATGTCGACGGCGCTGAGACCAAGACCGCCAAACTCTTTAGGGATCCCCATCCGCATCAAACCGATCGAGGTCCCCACGTGTACTAGCTCCCAGTCGAAGTCCGCGGCCGGAGCCCGGTCGAGAGCTATTACCCGGGGGCGGACGTAATTTCTAGCGAAGTCGCGGACTGCCGCGATAATGGCGGCCCCCTCCTCAGAAGAACCAGTAGAAGACGGAGCAAGAGACGAACTGACGATCATGGCCCCACTCATTCGTTGACGGATGGCTGGCTGGACGTTTACCGGGAATTTGGTTGACTTATCCCCGGCAGCTGAGCTACAGCTAACTACGCGTCGCAGGTCCGGAGCCCTTCACGAGGGAGACGATCGCTCAGCGAACGATGCTCAAACGTGAGCAAATTCCTAATGCTAATAATTGCAACGACAAATAATCGTTGTTGGATGATCTAGCGCCGGGCCGGGGGAAGTCCCAACGACGCGGATATTGCCAGCTGCTCACTCCGGTCCGGCAGCAGCTGGACGACGCGAGCCGAGCCCGGCCGGACCACCGCCAGGCAGCCAGCGGGAACCGCGCCTAGCGCGAACCGGCCGGCGGCGTCCAGGCCGAAGGCAGCGGCGATCGCCGCCTCCGCGGCGGGCCCGGCCCGCTCGAAGAGGATGGCGTCCAGGCCGCTCAGTGCGCCCGGCACCACCGGCACCTCGCTGGTGGCGGTGACATCCGCCTGCCAGGCGGCGCCGCGGGCCGCTGGCGGCGCGCCGGTGTCATCGATGACCAGCCACGGAGCGGCCCTGGAGGCAGCGGCCGGCGGCGGCCCGCCCGGCTGGACCACGATCATCTGGTCCGGTGGCCCGCCCGCGTGATCGCGCAGCCGCAGCCACTCGGCCGACCGCATGGTTATCACCTGCACTCGAGCCCCGGCCCCGAGCACGCGCAGCGTCAGCAGCCGGGACAACGCGGGATGTCCCGCGACGCATACCCGAGTGCCGTGCGCCGAGCGGAACAGCGGGACCACCACCGGTGCGCCGCCAGGCTCGGTGCCGATCACGAACCCGCCGACGGTGACCGGGATCGCGTCCGCCAGCACCGGCGGCCTAGCCGCGCGGCGGGCGCCCGGTCCACGGCCCGGAGGCCTCGGTTCCCGGCCGAGCGGCAGCGTGGCCAGCACTCCGGCGGCATGCTCGCCATGCAGCGGCACCAGGCTGGCGCCGGATGAGCCGGTGGCCCGGCGCAGCCGGCGATCCCGGCGGGACGGCGGATTTTCCTGATCGAACGCGACTCGTACGGTACTGTCCACCGCCAGCCGCCCGTCGCCGACTCGCGTCAGCGTCACCGCGGTGGTGACGGACTGGGCGGGCATCGTGGTGAGGTCGCGGTGCAGCGCCCCCAGGCCAGCGGCGGGCCAGCGCCACAACCGGTAGGTCACGTGCCGGGTCTTGCGGTTGTCCCAGGACCACCAGCGAGCAGCCGGCCCATCAGGCGCGGTCAGCCAGTCATCCTCACCGTGGGCGGCGGGACCGGTGGTCACCAGTGTTTCATCCAGGGCCGCGCGGGCCGCGTCGGCGCCCAGCAGTTCGGCTCGCAGCCCGTGGCTGGTCAGCAACTGGACGGCACGCTGGCCGCGCGCGGCCAGCGTGCGGCCCAGGCTGGCCAGTACATCCGCGGGGGTGCCCACCGCGGAAACGGCGTAGCCGGACGCCATCGGATCGTGCCTGATCGCGACCCAGGTCGTCTGCGATCGCGGAACCGCCGCATGCCCGAGGCTCCGGTACACGGTCGCGGCAACCGACTCCTGGTCGCTCGCCACGCAGTCCGCGTGCACCACGAACTGCACCGCGCTGACCACCGGATCACCGGGTTCCATCAAGCTGGCGAGTGCGGTGACCGGAAGCCCGGCCGACTGCGGAGCGTCCGCCGCGGGCTCGGCCGAGACGATGACCGCGAATCCGCTGCCGTCGTGCAGCAGAGCCACCTTGCTCCCGCCCCTGACTCGAACCTCGGCCACATCCACCGCGGGCAGTTCCCGCTGTGGCTTGCCCTGATCCCGGCTGGCCCGCCGGAACTCCCACCCGGCGCGTAGCCATTCGTACGCCCAGCGGTGCCGCCACCGCGCCGTGGTCAGCACCGCACCGGCCAGGGCCACCGCGCACAGCGCCCACCGGGCGGGCCCGGTCAGCACGATGGCCGCGACAACGGCCACGGCGATGAGCTGCCACGCGATCAACCGGGCGGAATGGTTCACGTCCCTTAGCTACGTCGCAAGCCCTCCGCGCGGTTCAGGCCAACATCAAACAAGAAACTTTCTATATCAAAACGACGAGGCCGACTCTTCGCCCGGATCGAACCCAGCACGGAACCGTGCGCGTAGTTCCACGAAAGAGCACCGCGAGGTGAGGGGACTCATGGCTGGGAGCAATCGTTTCGCCCGCTCGGTCGCCGTGACGGGGATAGTCCTGCTGGTGACCACGGGTCCGGTCCTATCCGCATGGGTGGCCGGCGGACCGGCCGCCGCTGCCGTCGTGTCACCGACGCCGCCAGCCCAGGTGAAGGACTACAAGTACTACGTCGTGCAGGAATCAGACCACGGTCGCCCGGAGTATCTCTACGAAATCGCCGCGAAGACGCTGGGCAACGGCAACCTGGCGATCGAGATCTTCCGGCTGAACAAGGGCCGGCCGCAGCCCGGCGGCGGCCGGCTGGAGAGCCCGAGCGTGATCCTTCCTGGCTGGATCCTGATCCTTCCCGCAAGCGCGTCCGGTCCAGGGGTGCGTTACGGCCCGCTCCCGGCGGTGACGACGCCGCGGGCTCCCGTCTCATCCTCCTCCGGCCACGCCACGCCTGCCCGCCGGCCCGGCTTGTCCGCTGGGCTGGTCGGCCTGATCGCGACCGCGGCGGCGCTGCTGGCCGCGCTGTTCACCGGTGGCCTGATGTATCTCGCCAGGCGGCGTAAACCGGTCGCCCCTCGCTCCCGGACCGACGACGGCCAGTCCAGTGCCGCGATCGTCAGTCCGCCGGAACCGACCGCGGTCGATGAAGCCTTTAGCTGGTTCGTCTCTCAGGACGAGCCAGCGGCCAGCCCGGCACCGCGATCACCAGCGGACCCGTTGCCTGACTGGCTCAGGATGGACGACGGTCCTAGCGTCCCGGGCGCCGATTCAGCTCCGTGGCCAGCGATCGGCCGGGTCCCGGCCGCCGGGGTGAATGGCAGCCCGGCCAGGACCGGACTGGCTACCCGCATCCCGGCCGACACGGACTCGGTGCAGACCCCGGTGCAGACCCCGGCCGGTCCGCCAGCACCCGCGTATTCCACCATGCGGGCCGAGGTACACCAGGTGCTGCTTGGCGGCGACCAAGTCCAGATCGCCCTGATCGCGGATCCCAAGCCAGCTCCGGACGGCCCGCCGCCCCGCCGCCTGGTCTGGGCGCCCCTTCCCTACGACACGCCGGACGGCGGGATCGCATTCGCCTGCCTTGGCTCAGGCGACCGCGGGTGCCTGTTCCTCGACCTTGGCCGGGCTCCCGGCGTGATCACCATAGCCGGGGATCGCCAGGCCGCCGCGCGGCTAGCTGAATCGATCGCACACCAGTTGTGCGGTGCATCGCAAAAACCGGGCTGCATGGTGGTGGTCATCGGGGACGCGCTGCCCCGGCCGCACCCACCGGGAGCGACGTGGCTGGCGAGCCTGGACCGGGTGGGATCGGCGCTAACCGCTTCTAATGGCCAGACCACCGCCATCGTGTTCTGCGAACTCGAGACCGAAGCCGAGGCGGGTGCCCTGATGGAGCGAGGCTCCGGCTCACGGTGCCGGGTCATCCCGGTGGCGCTGAACGGCCCGCCAGAGGCACCGTGGTCGCTCACCGCCATGCCTGCCGCGGTTAATCCTCCTCAGTGATCTGGAACGGTGTGCCGTCCCGGTCAACCCCGAGGGGAGGTCCCGGGCCGCCGGGCCGCCGGGCCGCGATCCGGTCGTCGGCGGCGAGGCCGTCGCGGACGGCGACGGCCGCGTTCAGCCGTTCCAGCAGGCTGAGCTCCCGCTCGTCGAACTGACCCCCGTTGTCCTGGTTCTTCTGGTCCGGGGCCGCCTCGGACAGGAAGAACCGCATCGGGCCGTTCTCACCGGGCTCGGCGTGCAGCACCCGGAACGCCGTCCCGGCCGGGAAAATGACCTCGTCACGACCGGCCTCGGGGGCAAGCGCCGCGATCCGCTTGGCCGTTTTCGACCAGATGATGTACTCCACGTCGCCATCAAGGATGATCTGCGGCGCCGAGGTGGCGAAGACAAAGGCGGGCTCGATAATGAGCTGGCCCGGCGGGTACCCGTGCGGCAGCTGCCCGTTCCGTTGCGCCGAGGTGAAGACCGGCCCGGTGAAGGACGGCAGCCGCCGCAGCCCCGAGACCACGCAGGCCGCCCAGGGATACCGGGACGGCCCGGGCGCGCGGAGCGCTTCCCGCAGCGCGGCCGGATCTGCCTCCAGGAAGTCCAGTATCGCGGCGAAGTCCGTGACGAGCGCGTCGTCGGAGTCCGCCGGGGCGGACGCGCGCAACCCGGGCCGCTGGGTCAGCATCCGGCGGACCGTCACCGCGTGCACCTGGTATCTGCCCGCCGACTTGCGGTATTCCTGGCGTTCTTCCTCCGAGGAACGGTGAGCCCTGGCCCTGGGCACCAGAGAAAGCGCGGCGGGCATCGCCTCCGGTGCGGGTGCATCCGGCAGCGGGTGCCCGGTCGCCGCGACGGCCGGCGGTTGAGGTTGCGGTTCGATCCGCGGCGGGGGCGGTTCCGGAGTGGGGGGCGGCTCATCGCGAGGGCCGTTGTCGCGGGTCTCCGCGGGCGGCGGTGCGGGCTGCTGCGCCAGCGCGGCCTGCGGCGGCACGGGCGGCTGAGGCTCTGGCGGCTGAGGCTCTGGTGTTCGCTCCTGGCCAGCCGGGATCTGGACACGCATGCCTTCCGCTAGTGGCCCCGCATCCTCCTCCGCCGCGTGCCGGCCACGAGCCGGGCCGGTGTCCGCGTCTGGGCCCACGGCCGCCGGGTGCTCCCTGGTGCCGCTGCCGCTCGTCGGCGGGGGCACGGCCGCAGCTTGGGGGCGGGGCGTGAAACTGGCCCATCCGGCCGCTCTCGCCCTGCCCTCTGGGCCGAGGATCCGCAACCGGCCGTCGGGCGTAGCGGTCCACTGACCTACCGGTGCCACGATCCGGCCGCCAGCAGCGTCAGCCAGCGACTGGGCCAGCGAGTCCGGACCGCCGGCTCCCGCCCGGGGCATGACAAGGCGCACACCGCGAGCCGCCATCGGCAGCCGGCGGAGCACCTGCGGCAGGCGTTCCGCGGCCTCGCCAGGCGGCAAGCTGCCGCTTACGATCATGCTCATCCGCCGCGGATCGGGCAACAGGCTCCGGGCGGTCGCCGCCAGCCCGTTCTCCTCGGGGACCGGCCGGTACAGGCAGATTCCCGCCGCCACATGCTCGAGGACCAGGTCGCCGGCGATCCCGTCCAGCTCAACGTCGGCCAGCGTGCGCTCCCAGCCGGGGACCGGGTACAGCGATCCCTGCA
>JBEKHI010000357.1:0-8626 GCA_050012355.1 Streptosporangiaceae bacterium
AGTGGACAGCACACAGCGATACGTTGCAGGAAGCTTGGCCTATAAAGTCGGCGCGGGATCCGCCTGTGCCGTGACGACGATCCGCTGCTTATGGGCCGTGGCGCTGACCGGGTGTACCTTGTTCCGGCCGGTTTCCTTGGCATGGTAGAGCGCCGCGTCCGCAGCGGCCAGCAGGTCGGTGAGCTCGTGGCAGTCTTCATCCAGGGCCGCGACGCCGATGGAGATGGTCAGCTCGACGCACTTGCTCGAGTCGGGGTTGTCCGTGATCGGGATCGGAGTGTCCTCGACGTGGCCGCGGAGGCGCTCGGCGACGCCGACGGCGTCGGGCTCGCGGGCATTTGGGAGCAGGACGACGAATTCTTCGCCGCCGAACCGGCCAGGGATGTCGGTGGAGCGGAGCTGTTCGCGGATCTCTTCGCCCATGGCGCGCAGCACCCTGTCGCCTACTAGGTGGCCGTGGGTGTCGTTGACTCGCTTGAAGTGGTCGATGTCGATTAGGGCGACTGAGATGGGGGTGCTTGCTCGCATGCACCGGGCGATCTCGGTGGTGGCTTCGGACTCCCATGTGGACGCGTTGAGCAAGCCTGTCTTCGTGTCGATGCGGGACTTGGCTAGTAGCTGCGCGTGCATCATGAAACGGCGGATCAACAGCACCGTCGGGACGGCGACGATCGCGAGGAAGGCGTTGGCTCCGACGGCCACCGTGATCAGTAGGGCTATGTCGAACTCGGCTAGGTCAGCGTGTAGTGATTCTCGGCTGAGTTCCTGAGCGAGCACCGGCGTCCCAGGGCTTGAAAGCTTGACGGCGATCATGATCAGCGCCTTGTGGCCCCAGCCGCCGGCTACCTCACATAGTGCCGCGCAGGCTGCCCACTCGACTGCGTGCAGGCCACCGCCCAGGCTCGGGCCGGCGAACGATGTGGGGAACAGGTGGAAGACCACTGAGCCGAAGCCGTAGCCGAGACCTATGACAGCCGCGGTGAACACCCGGCGGTGGACCACGCCCCGGTGAATTCGCATTTGGGTCAGTATGAGCAGTGGGGCGGGCGCGATGATTGCGTAGAACGGGGGGAGCAGTACTGCAATGGGGAGGATCCAGACAGATATGAAGTCACGGACCATTGCCCCTTGTGCGTATGCAATTCGTGGTGTCGCGGCTACCGAAGTGATCCCGCAGCCGAGAAGCAGGACGAACTTCGCTGCATCGGTGGCATGCCAGGTGGTGTAAGAGGCCGCGATGCAGGCCGCAACGGCTGCTCCAGCCGTCACGAACGCTACGTAGAAACGCAGCTTGGCTGGTAGCTTCCACCAGGCCCAAGAGCGGAAGTCCGCATACGTCAGTGAGGCACGGGTAACGGTCGTTGCATTCATACTTCACCGTTCCGGGTGTTACTCAGCGCGACCCCTGTCTAGTTTGCAGCTCACCGTAAAGGACTAGCTCCGTATAGCTACCTTAACTCAAGGATGGGCGGCTTTGGAGCTAATGAAGGGCGTTTACGCGCATTGGTAAGGAGTTCGGTAGGTAAATGGAGCCTGACAAGCGACGATTACGCGGCGTAGAGCCATCCGTAGTCTGAAAATGCCCAGATGCGATGCCGGAGGGAGGGACCTCGAGATGCGCGCTACTTGGGGCTGATGATCAGACGCGGCAGAGCGGCCCGCGAAACAACCGCTCACCGTGGCGGGACGTGGCATTGGCCGCGTCCCGCCAAAAGCTTTCAAGGGGGCGTATGCGTCAGCGCCCCGCCGGCGCTTGGGGAGTTGGCGGGGCGCTGATTTATGTCTACTGCTAGCGGGCTGGGCGCCAGCCGATCACTGGGGCGTGGCCCTGGTCGTAGCGCTCGAACTTGGGGCCTTCGCCGCGGTAGTGGCGCCACTCGTCGCCGTCGGCGGTGAAGATCCCGACCGGCGCGGAGCAGGCCGCGCAGTAGGGCTCCATTTCTAGGGGCGGCGTCGGGCTCGCATCCCAGGTTCGCGCTATCTCGATGGCGGAGTCGAAGGCAGCCGGGGCGAATCCGGCTAGCCAGGCTAGGCCCGCTTCTACCTGGTCGGGGGTGAGGTCATTCAGCTGGCTTAGGCGTTCGATGCCGAATGAAGAGATCTCAGGGAAAATGGCTGTCATGGTCATGCCCTCCGGGTGATGGATGGGTGTGGTCTAGGGCCGCCGGTGGCGTTGCAGCGCCTCGGCGGTCCGCCTATTCGAATATTATAGCGAGGTCCGGGGGATTGGGTCACGTCGTTATGGTCGAATGGGCTTGATCTTGGAGTGTGGTCCAGGGCTTAGCGTCGGAGCATGGGCACTGAGCATCTGACCGCTGGGGACCTGACCGTTGGCAAGCTGGCCGCCCGTGCGGGGGTGCGGCCGGACACTGTCCGGTATTACGAGCGGGCTGGGTTGCTGCCGGCGCCGTTGCGGACGGACGGGGACCACCGCCGGTACGGGGCGGCGGATGTGGACCGGTTGCTGTTCATCCGGGGTGCGCAGCGGCTTGGGTTGCGGCTGGCTGAGATCCGGGAGCTGCTGCAGGTGCGGGACGCGGGCACGTGTCCGTGCGGGCCAGCCGAAGCCCTGTTGCACAAGCACGTTGCCGAGATTGACGCGGAGCTGGAGCGGCTGGCGGTATTGCGGGCCGAGCTGACGGGGATGCTCGCGGAGATGCCTGGCCCGGACTGCCCGGATCCGTCGCCGGGGGTGTGGTGCCCTCCTGTTCTGCGGGAAGCGGGAGGAGGTGATCAGGGTGTGCTCATGCTGTGATGACGTCACGTGCGACTGCTGCGACTGTTAGAACGCGCCGCCCGCCGGGCAGTTGGCTCCTCAACCTGCCCGGCGGGGGCATCTGGCCCGGCAAGCACGGATAGTCCGGCCGACACGGTGAACACCACGACCGGCCCGCTATGGAACGGTCCTTGCAGGAGGCTGTGCCCGGCGATGCCGTACGGTGACTAGGGCGCAGCCGCTCAAGATGCGCCATGCGAATGGTCTCGTGCTACTTGACCTCGCCGATGCCCGGTGCCTTCTCACCTTTCAGGACTCCAGGTACCGGAGGACGGCCAGTACCCGGCGGTGGTCGGCGTCTGAGGGTGCCAGACCAAGCTTGCTGAAGATGTTCCCGACGTGCTTCTCGACGGACCGCTCGGAAACCGCCAGGATCCCGGCGATCGCGGCGTTGGAGCGGCCCTCGGCCATCAGGGCGAGCACGTCGCGTTCTCTCGCGGTGAGCGTGCCGAGCCCGTCGGTGCGGCGGCTGGCGCCCATGAGTTGCGTAACGACCTCGGGGTCGAGGGCGGTGCCCCCGGCGGCGACCCGGCTCAGCGCCTCGACGAACTCCTCGACGTCGGCGACCCTGTCCTTGAGCAGGTACCCGACGCCCGCCGCGCCGCCGCCCGATGCCGCGCCGAGCAGATCGGCCGTATAGCGCGTCTCGATGTATTGCGAGAACATCAGCACCCCGACCTCTGGGTGATCGCGACGGATGGCGATCGCGGCACGCAGGCCCTCATCGGTGTAGCCGGGCGGCATCCGCACGTCCACCACGGCGGCGTCTGGATTTTGCTTGTCCACCGCGGCCCGCAGGTCGTCGGCGTTGCCGACGGCGGCGACCACCTCATGGCCACTGTCGGCCAGGATCTCGGCTAGACCCGCTCGCACCACTGCCGAGTCCTCGGCGATCACAATCCGCATCGGGAGCTCCGGTCCGGTCAGGGGTGGGAAGGCAGTTCGGCAGTGATCACCGTGGGGCCTCCGGGCGGGCTGCTGAGCTGCAGTCTGCCATCCACGGTTCTGACGCGGTCGGCGAGCCCGGCCAGGCCGCCGTTGGCCTCGACGCGGGCGCCGCCGGTGCCGTCGTCGCTGACCCGCAGCCGCAGCGAGCCAGGCATATGGACCGCCTCCAGCGTGGCTCGCTTGGCGCCGCTGTGCTTGGTCACGTTGGCCAGCAGTTCGGCCGCGCAGAAGTAGGCGATGGTCTCGATCGCGGCCGAGGGGCGCTCGGGCAGGTCCACGACGAGCTCAACGGGCACCTCGCTGCGTGCGGCGAGAGTGGTGAGCGCGGTGCCGAGGCCGTGGTCGAGCACCGATGGGTGGATGCCGCGGGCCAGGTCACGCAGCTCGGCGATGGCCTCCTTGGCGCCGCGGTGGGCGGCGGCGACCAGCTCTAGGACCCGGTCCAGGTCGGCCTGCTCGGTCCCGTCGACGATGCGGCCGAGCTTCTTCGTGGCCAGCCCCAGCTTCATGGCGACGGCAACCATCTGCGCCTGCGCGCCGTCGTGCAGGTCCCGCTCGATCTGGCGCAACCGCGCGGTCGAGTCGTCCACCAGGTGGGCTCTGGACTGCTCCAGCTCACGGATGCGCTGCGGCAACGGAGCAACGAGCAGACGGTTGGCGATAGTGAGTTCCCAGTAGCCGAACGCGAGGTTCAGCGCGGCTGGCACCAGGAACAGCGCTGCCCACCCGTAGGCGCTGTAGGAGAGCGTCAGGATGCCGCAGAAGAGCAGGGTGATGCCAGCGGTAATGCGGAAGCCCGCCCAGAAATGCAGGTGGCGGTACTCCCATGACCTGATCAGAATTCTTTCGAGGACGGATCGCTGGGAGGGGACATTGTCAGCTGGTGCGTGCATCGGGATGCCTCCTATGATCTGCGGTGCCAGCCATTCCGGTCACCCGCATCTCAATGTTCGTCAGGCATAGGCAGGAGATCCACCGTGCGGATACCCGAATCTGCGGTAGGGGTAGCACGGTCCCCGCGGCTCAACGGGGGAGAGGATCAGGGTGTGCTGATGCTGTGATGACGTCACGTGCGACTGCTGCGACTGTTAGCCCGCGCCCCCGCCGGGCAGTTGGGTCCCCAGCCGCAACCCACCGTCGTTATGGAGAATAAGATTCCGATCCTGGTACGGCAGACATACTTCAGGGCCTGACCTGCTCGCCGACATCAGGGACGACGCCAGTGTCCCTGTGTCCTGATAGGTCATGATTTTGCGGCGGTGCGGCAGCGTTCCCCGTCCCGGCTGGAAACCCGCCCGAAGGAGGTGCCAATCGCTCGAAACGTCCGTAGAATCTGCGGCTGGAGCGCTAGATTCTACGGACGTTCGCCCGGGCGGCAGGCCGTCAGTGCAGGAACCGGTCGACTGCCGGGACGAACCGCGCCGCGTCCTGGAACAGGAATGCGTGGGCCGCGTCGGGATACAGGAGCAGGTGCGCGCGGGGTACGCCGCGGGCGAGCAGCCAGTCGTTCTGTACCGGGTCGAGTTGGTCCAGCGTCCCGTCGGCGACGAGCGTGCGCGCGTGGATCCGGCTGAGTCGGCGGCCCGCTGGGTCCTGGCCCGCCATCCATTGCGCGATCGCCGCAGTCTGCTGGGTCTTGATGGCGGGGCTTGCGGCGTAGAGGTCCGGGTACTGGATGATGCCCGCGACGTAGGCCTCCGCCGCAGCAGTCTGATCCGGCGGGAACAGCACCGACAGTGCGGTCGCTAGGTTGGCCAGGGCGGCCTGGGCGGCGGGCGGTATCGGCAGTGATGTGCCGGTACCGGCTTGAGTGGCCGCCAGGATCAACCGACTCACCTGACCCGGGTGCAGCACGGCGAGCGCCTGGGCGATCATGCCGCCCATTGACCATCCGAGTACGGCGGTACGGCCGAGGTGTAGGGCGGTGATCAGCGCGCTGGTCTGCTCGGCCATCGCGGGGATGCTCAGCGGTGACGGCAGGGCCGCGGTGTCGCCGATGCCCGCGTTGTCGAAAACGATCACTGTGTGCTGAGTGGCCAGCGCATCCACGAACGACGGTGCCCACAGGTCCATGGACCCGCTGAACCCCATGATCAGCAGGAGCGGGCTGCCCGTTCCCACCTCGCGGTACCCGACGTCACCCTCGGAGGTGCTGGCGACGAGCGTGGGCGCGGTCACGATGTCCGGCGGACCATCGGCTGGCGTTCCGGCGCTCGCCGCCGCCGGAACCATGCCTGCCGCGCCCATGATTGCCGCGGCGGCCGCCAACGCGGCCAGGCGGGACGCGACTCGTGCGAGAGCCGACCGTTGCTCGGTAAGGCTGCTTACTGTGTCCATGAACCCAGCTTGCCCCGCCGACCCTGGCCGCCGCACCGGCATTTCGTCTAGCCGACACCCTTAACGCGCCACGACGAACGGGAAGTCCTGGGCGCAGACCAGTTCCTCGACCCTGGCGGCATCACCAGGTGTCGCCCTTGTCGGAAGCGACCTGTGGATGGGACCGGATGAGGCGCCGGTTCGCTGGAAGGCGGAGCGGGCTACGACGGGCCGCTCGTACGCCGAGTGGGCTGAGGCGCTCGCGTCACCAAACGAACGGGATCAGCATTTTCGTTGACCGCTTGTAGTCCAGGTAATCGCCGGGGATGAGCCTGGCCATCCGCCGCTCTTGCATGGCCGCTCTGCAGGTGAAGTACACCCCGAGAATCAATGCCGCGATCAGCCAGTTCATGCTGACCGCTATCGCGGTGCCGACGAACGCCAGGACGATGCCGGAATAAAGCGGGTGACGGACAACCCTGTACGGACCGGTCTTCACTAGCCGCACGTCCGTCTCCATCCAGCCGATGCAGACCCTGGCCCAAATGGCTAGTGCAAGCCCCAGCAGGAAGATGACGAAGCCGACGCCCTGCAGCCAGGGGTTGCCCGTGACCGTTCCGCGCACCATGAGCAAGGCAAGGACAAGAATGCCCGCGCGGGATCCGCCGTACCGTCCCAATCGAGTTCGTCCGGGCCTGAAATCCGTCACGACCCAGCCAAGCCAGCAGATGCCCCAGCCGGCCAGGATGAGGATCTCGATGAGATACATGCAAATTTCCTAACTTTGGTCCCACCCGAAACATAGTCCAGGCGGAAGATACGAGGCGGGCCCGCCCACCCGGTAGGCGACCGGTCGTGGCCGGCCGCCGCGGGGCGCCGTGACGCCTCTGTCATGGCCAGGCCTGCGCGGCGAGATGGGGCAGCGTCGTTATGGTCGATTGGGCTTGAAGTTCTTTGCGTGCCGTGTCGTTCTTCTGCCTAGGCGCATGCGCTGAGTGTTCAATGGTCGGCATGACCGTCCCCTTCACCGAGACCGACTTGCGGCGGGTCGCAGCGCCCCGATCGTTTGAGCGTGGCCTCGGCTACGTCGACAGCATTTCGCGCATCGACGTCTCGCGGGAGCGGGCGACGACTACCGTGTACGGCAGCCACGCCTATTTCGTCAGCCTGACCTGGGCGGGCGGCGTCCTAGATGGCGCCTGTACGTGTCCCCATGGCGAGGAAGGGTTCTTCTGCAAGCATTGCGTCGCCCTCGGCCTGAACCTGCTGACCATGGGAGACGACCTGGTCGGTGCCGCCGAGGCGAAACGAAGCGCGCTCGAGGACTGGCTGCGTTCGCTGTCGCACGAGGAACTGGTCGCGGAGTTGCGCGTCGTCATCGACGATAATCCGGAACTGCGCCAGCGCTATGAGCTGCGCATGGCGAGTTCGAGTGGAGAAGTCGAGTCCATCCGCCGATCGGTTAACGAGCTACTCGATTTCGAGTACGGCACACAGGATTACTCCGGTCGTATCACCGCGGCCGCGATCGCGATCCGGGGTCTTGTCGAGGCGGGGAAGGCGGAGGACGCCGTCGGCCTGGCGGAGGAGGCACTCGATCTGCTCGCGGACAACTTCGAGATGGTGGACGAGTCGCGTGACTGGGTGGCCGAGCACGTGTATGACCTGTTCGAGGCCCACCTCGTTGCCTGCAAGGCGGCCCCGCCGGACGTAGAAGACCTCGCCGATTACCTTGGGGACCTGCTGCTGCGTGACGATTACGGCGTCGTTCCGGATGTTGAGGAGTATGCGGACCTGCTGGGTGAGGATGGCATGCAGATCGTCCACGCGGTGATCGCCGACACATTCGACAGGGAGCCGGGTAACTGGATGGCCCGGAGCTGGCTGGAGGCCCAGGCGAGGGCCGATGGGGATGTGGACGCTCTCATCGCGGTGTATGCCACGAGCCCGAATAGCCACATGTACATCGTCCGCGAACTGGACAACGCGGGCCGGCACGCGGAAGCTCTGACCTGGGCGGAGCGCGGCATCCGCGAGAGCGCGTTCCCGGACGACGGTCTGGTGAATTACGTCGCGGATCGGTATGCGAGCGACGGGCGGGACGGCGATGTGCTTGAGCTGCGCCGGGCGCGTTTCGCTGCCCGGCGGTCGCTGGCCAATTACCGGGCACTCCGTCAGGCGGCTCAGGCAGGCGGCGACTGGCCCGCGGAGCGGGAAGCCGCGCTGGCGCTACTTCGCGCGGACGCCGTCGGCGTCCAGGGTCCGGTGCTGATTGACGTGCTGATCGACGACGGCGACATCGACGCTGCCTGGAGCACGGCGCCTGGGGTAGCGACGGACGCGCAGCTGGTTCGCTTGGCCGACGCGTCGATCGACGTCCGCCCGGCGGACGCGCTGGCCGTCTATCTCAACGCGATCGCGCCGCTGTATCAGCTACTCGGGGACGACGTTTACCGGCGCATGGCGACGCTGCTGTTGTCCGCGCGTGCCTGTCACGAGGCACTCGGGAGCCTCGACGAATTCCGGCGCTATGTGGCCGTCATCCGGACCGACCTCAAACGCAAGCGCAACCTCATGCGGATCCTG
>JBEKHI010000358.1:0-8612 GCA_050012355.1 Streptosporangiaceae bacterium
GCCCCGTACCGGCTTGGTGTTCCCGAGCGCCTTGATCTCCTTCTCGGTGAGCCCGGGCTTGGTCGCGCGGGGCGGGGTGATGAGCTCGATCGGGAAGATCACCTCCGTGGGGCCGATCTCGTGCTCGGCCACGTGCGCGCGCACCAGCTCGATAGCCGCGGGGTCGAGCTTGATCCGGCGGGTCTCTCCGTTCTTGGTGTACTCGCGGACGAGGAACGTCTTGCCCTGGGGATGGTGCTGACGGGACACCTTCACTACGGAGCGGGCTACTTCAAGGATGCAGGCGTCGAAGTCGAAATCCGCGGGCTGGAGCCCGATGGCCTCGCAGAATCGCAGCCCGCTGGAAACCAGCAAGGTGGAGAACACCCGGGCCGGTTTCGTGGGCAGGCAAGACCGCACCTTCAGGTACTGGTCCGTGGTGGCGATCTTGATCGCGCGCTTTCCGGGAACCTTGGGGGTCTTGACGTCGTGGAACGGGTTGAAGTCCAGATAGCCCTCGGAGACGGCCATGGTGAACATGGCCGCGAGGGCGACCTTGGCTTGCCGGATCGTATTCGCCGACCGGCCCGACTCCTCGAGCGCGGTGAAGTAGTTGCGCGCCACCGTCCGGTCAGTGTCGGCGAGGCGGCACTTGCCGAGGAACGGCCGGACATGCAGGCGGAGGTTGATCGCGTAGGTGTCCTTGGTGTTGCCCTCGACCCGGTGGTGCCGCAGGAAGATCGGCTCGTACTCCTCGATCGTCCGCATCGCGCGAGTGACCGGATCCAGCCCGCCGACCACCCCGGTGATGAGGGCGGCGGCACGCTTCTCCGCCTCCCGGGCGACCTCCAGCGCCCGATCTTCGTCGTCGTACGTACCCGCGGATTTGTAGCGGCCGTCAGCGTCCTTGTAGAAGCCCCGGTAGCGAGGGCCTTTCGCGCTCTTGCGGCGCTCGGCGTATGCCATGTCTGCCTCTGATTCTTGGGAGAATTTTTGGTAGACGGACCTGGTGCCATCAGACACCTAAACCAAGCATACACCTGCTCGAATTATTGCTCTGACCAGCTAAAACACTCCACCAGAAGGCATTGCGCGGCACTAGATTGCAAGCTGCGGCAAGGTAACCGAACAGATGGCCGAAGAAGTGGTCTGACCAGGCATAATAAGAGCGGGCGACGGTAATCGAAACCGCGTGACTAGCTTGGAAGGCTAGGGCTCTACCATTGAGCTACGCCCGCGCGACCGCCCAGCACCCGGACCGGGCGCCGCGCTGCCAGAAAGAGCTTACCGTGCTCCGACCCGTGCCGCCGAATCGGCTACCGCGTCGATGAGATCGCAGGCCGCTAGGCCGTCCTGGACACTGAACGTTACCGAGGCATCACCCAGCCTGAACGCCTTCGCCCGCGCGAGCAGCGGACCATACGCAGGCGGTAGTGCCGCGGTGTAGTCGGCGGAAGCGGTCTTGGAGATTATCTCGCCGGTCGCGATCGTGCAGTGCAGCCTGCCGGGACCGAGAGCGCCCCACACGACAGCCGCGGCTGGCACCTGCGAATCGGGGTCGAGTCCATGGAGCCACGTCCGGGCGCCGGCCGCCATGCGCTGCTGCCAGTAGGAGGCCAGGTTCTCCAGGTTCCACTCCCGCAGCCACAACGGATAGGGAGCAACCCCGAGTTCCTGGGCCGACGGGCCGCGCAACGTCGCGCCGCGGGAGTCAAGGGTGGCCCACAGCACCGGGTTGGGCCGGAAGCTCACGCCCTGCCACTTCCCGTCAACGACATGTGCGAACGTCCCGTCCGCAGCGCCAAGGAACGAACGGGGGACATAGACCGCATCCAGGTACGGTCGGTCCGGGTGCTTGCCATGCAGGTCCTCGAGCGCCGCCAGCGACACCTCATCCAACGGCTCGGGAGTGACCACCAGGATGTCGAGGTCGCTGCTGTCCGGCTGCCAGTCATCCAGCACCGCCGAACCCGTCAGGTAGACCCCCTCGACAGCCACCGACGTATCATCCAGAGCCGCCCGATATGTTTCCAGGGCAGACACCGCCGAAACCGGCAATCCAGGCGCCATGCTTCGGAGCGTACAAGCACGGGGTCGTTCGCATGTCGTTTCCATCTCGTGATGCAATAGAAACCGGCATAGTGTTCCCGGGGAGCCGCGACCAGTACGAGGAGAAGAGCACTAAATGACCGCGACAGCGCAGATCGGTGTGACCGGACTGGGTGTCATGGGCCGGAACCTGGCCCGTAACTTCGCCCGGCACGGCTATACCGTTGCCCTGCACAACCGGACGACCGCCCGCACGACGGAGGTCGTGGACAACTTTGGTCACGAGGGCGACTTCGTTGCCGCGACCACGGCGGAGGAGTTCGTGGCGGCGCTGGAACGCCCGCGTCGTCTGGTCATCATGGTGAACGCCGGCCCGGCGACGGACGCGGTGATCGATGAGTTCGCGCCGTTGCTCGAATCCGGCGACATGATCATCGACGGCGGCAACGCGCACTTCAAGGACACCCGGCGGCGGGAAGCGGCGCTCAAGGAGCAGGGCCTGCACTTCGTCGGCATGGGAGTCTCCGGCGGCGAGGAGGGCGCCCTCAACGGGCCGTCCATCATGCCCGGCGGCTCAGCCGAGTCGTACCAGTCGCTCGGTCCGATGCTGGAGACGATCGCCGCGCAGGTGGACGGGACCCCGTGCTGCATGCACGTCGGCCCCGACGGCGCCGGCCACTTCATCAAGATGGTGCACAACGGCATCGAGTACGCCGACATGCAGCTGATCGCCGAGGCCTACGACCTGCTCCGGCACGCCGCGGGACTCGAGCCCGCGCAGATCGCCGAGGTCTTCAAACGGTGGAACCAGGGTCGGCTGAACTCCTACCTGATCGAGATCACCGCCGACGTGCTCGCCCACACCGACGCCAAGACCGGCCGCCCGTTCGTGGACATCGTGCTTGACCAGGCCGAGCAGAAGGGCACCGGCCGGTGGACGGTCCAGGACGCGCTTGACCTCGGCGTCCCGGTGAGCGGTATCGCCGAGGCGGTGTTCGCCCGTTCGCTGTCTGGCCACGCCGATCTCCGCGCCGCCGCCCGCGACCACCTGAGCGGCCCTGTTCCGGCGTCAGTGCCCGACATAACCGACCAGATCGAGCAGGCGCTGTACGCCTCGAAGGTCGTCTCCTACGCCCAGGGCTGGAACATGATCGACGCGGGCAGCCGCGAGTACGACTGGAACATCGACCTCGGGCAGACCGCGACGATCTGGCGTGGCGGTTGCATCATCCGCGCCGCGTTCCTCGACCGGATCCGGGCGGCGTACGCGGCCGATCCGCGACTGCCGACGCTGCTCGCCGACGGGGACTTCGCCAAGGAACTCGAGCAGGCCCAGGACGCTTGGCGAAACGTGGTCGCCACCGCCGTTCGCGATGGTGTTCCCGTCCCTGGCTTCTCGGCGGCGCTGTCCTACTACGACGCGCTGCGCGCGGAACACCTCCCCGCGGCGCTGATCCAGGGCCTGCGCGACTATTTCGGCGCCCACACCTACCGGCGCACCGATCGCGCGGGCACTTACCACACCCTGTGGGCCGGGGACGGTTCCGAGGTCGACCGCTAACGATTACCAAGCGGGATTTATGTCGCTATCTGGCCTTGCGGGATTTCGAGGCTATCCGGGATAACCCGAAGGATCGATGTACCCAGGGGTGCAAAGATCCTTCGGGTTATCCGGAGCCGGGGGATATGCGCTGGTGCTGCGAAACGCCTGGGGTGGTCACGTGGATGACCGGCGCATCCCGCTACCGAAAGAGCAAAGCGTCTCTTCCCTGATCGAACAAGGTTTGCCATACCCGGAATATCCGTCTATTTCCAGCTAGCCGAGCGCGCGAACTCAGAGTAATCGGCGGCCGCCGGCGGCGAATGCGTCATCGGTGCTTGACAGCCCGTCACGGTGAGTTTGGGATTGGGTCACAACCCTAAAAGGGACGGCCTATGACTGAGCGCATCCTCATTCGCGGCGGCCACGTGATCTCCATGGACCCGGAGATCGGTGACCAGCCGCAAACCGACATCCTCATCGAGGATGACAAGATCGCCGCGATCGGCCCGGACATCGGCATCGGTTTGGAGGAGCTGGCCACTACCCACATCATCGACGCGACAGATCGTGTCGTTATCCCCGGGTTCGTCGACACCCACCGGCATACCTGGCAGGCGTGTATTCGTGGCTGCGCTTCTGACGCCACGATCGATGACTACGTCGCCGAGATTCTCGACACGTTCGCTCCGCACTACCGTCCCGAGGACGTCTACGCCGGGAACCTGGCGGGCGCGCTTGAATGCCTGAATGCCGGGATCACGACGCTTGTCGACTGGTCGCACATCAACAACACCCCGGACCATCCGGACGCAGCGATCCAGGCGCTGAATGAGACGGGCATTCGTGCGCAGTACGCCTACGGCAGCGCGAGTACTTCGTTCGCCGACTACTGGTCCGAATCCAAGATCGCGATGCCCGCCGCCGACGTGCGTCGCGTCAAGGAGAGTTATTTCGAGTCGGGGAGCGGGCTGCTCACGATGGCGCTGGCGACCCGCGGACCCGGGTTCTGCGTGCCGGAGGTGGTACGGACTGAATGGCGGCTCGCCGAGGACCTAGGCCTGCCGATCACAGTGCATGTCGCCATGGGCCGCCTGGGTCGTCGTTATGCCATGGTGAAGCAACTCGCCAGTATGGGGTTGCTCCGCGAGCGGACCACGTACGTACATGCCTGCTACCTAAGCGACGAAGAGTGGCGCATGGTGTCCGACAGTGGTGGCACCGTCTCGATCGCGGCCCAGGTCGAACTGCAGATGGGGCACGGCTGGCCGCCGGTCATGAAGGCCATCGAATTCGGCCTCGAGCCGGGTCTGTCCGGCGACGCGGTGACCGTCGTGCCGGGCGATTCGTTCACCCAGATGCGTTCCGCATTCGCCGCCGAACGAGCGCGCGCACTCTCCGACCAGCAGGCGCCGGAGACCTTGCTGACGGCGCGCGACATGCTGACCATGGCCACCATCAACGGGGCGAAGGTCGCGGGACTCGGCAACAAGACGGGATCGCTCACCCCCGGCAAGCAGGCGGATGTGGTCCTCATCGACGCCACCGCGCTGAACATCGTGCCCGTCACCGACCCGGTCGCCGCGGTCGTGCTGTGCGCGGATCCGTCGAACGTGGAGACCGTCATCGTCGGCGGGGTCATCCGCAAACTCGACGGGCATCTGCTCGCCGACACCAACCGCGCCCGCATCCTAGTTGAATCCTCCCGCGACCGATTGCTCCGAGCCGCCGCCGCAGGCACAACGACCTGATCCGTGGCCCCATGGATGGCCCATCGCTGGGGGTATGGCGCCAGCGATGGGGCATTCATGGGGTCGGGGGAGGCACGCTGGGGCCGGCGGAAGCGACACGCCGCAGTTAAACGCTCGCGCGAACGCCCGTCACGCGTTAGGTTTGCCTTACCTAAGTTGCAGAGCGCGGAACGGGGGAGCGGTAGTGCGAGTCTACGTGGTCGCTTCGAAGGTGACGGACTCGGTCACGTACGGGTTCCTGCCGGCGGCTAAAAGTCTAGGGCTCGATGTCACTGTCCTCACCGACCGGCCCGCCGACCACATAAACGCTCGCCCCTGCGACGTGTGGGATCCGCGGGCGCTCATCGCGGAGATCAGCGACCTGGGGATGCCGGACGCGGTGTTCTCCAACTCTGATCATCTGCAGGCGCAGACCGCGCTGGCCGCCGAGTACTTCGGGCTCCCCGGCAAGGACTGGCGCTCGGCGCTGCGCGCGAAGAACAAGGCGCTCATGCGCCGCCACCTTGCCGCCGAAAACATCGAGCACGTCCGGATCGCGACGCTCAACGGCGAGATACCGGACGATCTGAAGTACCCGCTGGTGGTCAAGCCCGCCGAAGGCGTTGCCAGCGAAGACGTGTTCCTGGTGCAAGACCGAGAAGAGCTAGCAGAACGGTGCCAGCAGATCTGGGCCCGTCGCCCGGGGGAGGCGCTGCTCGCCGAGGAGTACCTGGCTGGCACGCTCCGCACGCTGGAAACCATCGGCGACGGCGAGACCACCTGGGTGCTCGGCGGGTTCCGCACCGACCTGTCGGAGCCGCCCCGGTTCATCGAGGAGCGCTTGGTCTGGGAGCCCGAGGGACCAGGCCGCGAGCATGTAATAGAGGCGCTCAGCGCACTAAGAGTCAGCTTCGGCGCCTGCCACACGGAGTACGTCGGCAACCGGCTTATCGAGGTGAACGACCGCGCGATCGGTGACCACTGCGATTTCCTGGTGCAGCGCCTGACCGGCATCCCGCTGTTCGAACTGGTGCTGAAGATCCACCTGGGGGAGTGGCTCCCAAGCGCGCCTCTGATAACAGCAAGAAACGGGACGGCCGAGTGGGTGCTCGCGACCCGGCCAGGCACGCTCACGGCAGCACCGCTCGCGGGCGAGTACGGCCACGGCGTCGAGTACTGGCCGGTCCGCCAGCCGGGCGATGACATCCAGCTCACCGGAACAAACCGGGATTATCTTGGCACGATCCTCGCCTCCGGCCCGGACCAGGCAGCGGTCGCCCAAGCGATCCAGGACTTCCGGACCGAAGAAACCTGGACGATCCAGTGACCGAGCACGAGCTTGCCGCCAGGATCGTCGACGCCCTGCTGCGGGAGAACTACGGCGGTCTGGCCGAGCGCGTCGACGGTGCGGTGCTAAGGCTGCCCGACGGGACCAGCCTGCCGCTTGAACCCGACGGATTCCAGGCTGACCAGCGGGTCCGCCGCGGACGTCTGACGGTCGAGAACGCGCTGGCGATCCTGGACGCGATCGCCGATCCGCGCGACACTGATGGGGTCGCCGCGTTCAAGACAGAATGCCGCCAGGCGCTCACCGAACTCCGCCTCCGCGCCGCCCACCCAGCCACCACCGGCAACTACGACGCGATCGCCGCCGCGCTGCCGCATCCGGTCTACCCGGCGTCCCCCGGTCACCCCGGGCTCAGCAACCAGGACCTGCTGCGCTACGCCCCCGAATTCTCCCCGGAGTTCGAGCTGAACTGGGCGGCCGTCCCGGCCGAACGAGTTACCAGCACCGCGACCAGGCCAGCTTGGTGGCCATCTCACAGCGACGTCGGCCTGCCCGATAACAACACCCGGCTGCTGCCGGTGCATCCGCTCACCGCCCGCGACGCCTGGCCAGGCGACGGGGCCACCCTCGCGCCGCGAACACATCTGCTGGTCCGCCCGACCCTGTCGCTGCGCACCGTCGTGGTGACCCCGAACGAGCACCTCAAGCTTCCGGTACCGCTCGCCACCCTCGGAATGCGAAACTTCCGCTCGCTCGCCCCGCGCACCCTCGCCGACGGGGCGCTGGTCAACCAGGTCCTCGCCAAGGTGACCGAGGACCCGGAGCTCAGCGCCCTGATCCTCGCCGACGACACCGGCTACGCGCACGCCGGCCACCCGTTCCTCGGCTACCTGCACCGCCGCCTCCCGTGGGGCGCCGAGCACGCCATCCCCATCGCCGCGCTCGCCGCGCCGGGCCTCATAGCGGAACGGGAGAGCTTCCTCGCCGAGTACTTCGACCTGCTGTTCCGGGTGCACGTGCGGCTGTTCAGCCGCTACGGGATCGCGCTGGAAGCACACCAGCAGAACGCGGCGATCATCCCCGGCGAGCCGATGAAACTGCTGGTCAAGGACTACGACGGCACGCTGATCAACCACGCCCGGCTGACCCGGGCGCTCGGCGCGGACACCCCGCCGCCGGAAGCGTTCGCCGACCAGCGGCTGCTGACTGACTCAGACGACGCGCTGACCGCCGTTATGGTCACAATTGTTGTTCATCTGTGCGTGGGCGCCATCGCCGTCACCCCGGCCGAGCGGGCGCTCGCCCGCGACGCGCTGGCCGCCGCGCTTGACCGTGAGCCGGGCGCCGCACCGCTGCGCCGCGCGCTCGCCGCCGACCGCCTGCCCGTCAAGGCGATGGTCACCGCCGGCACTCTTATCGACAAGGTGCGGCTCGGTATCACCGACATCAATAAGTATTACAAAACGACGGGGCCCAATTACTTGAAGGAGGACTCGTGGACCCGGGGGCTATGACGACACGGGCGTTGCTCAACTGCCTGATCCGTGAGGTCGCGGAGCCGGAACGGCAGGTCGTCCAGGATGGGGAGTACGCGTGGATCCGGCTGCCGCGTTCGGGACGGACACTGCGGGCGCGGCTGCGCCGTCCGTCGGCCGGGATCGGTCCGCGGCTGACCGGGGAGGCCGAGGAGCTGCGCGAGTCGTGGCGGCAGGTTGGGTGGAGCGAGCTGGCCGAGCTGGTGGCCGCCGAGCTGACCCTGGCGACCGGAGTGCAGAACGCCGAGTTCGCTGGCCAGGTGCGGGACAGCTACACCGCGATGAGTGTGATCCGGCAGGCCCGCCGCGTCGTGGACGAGGAGGAGCCGTGGCTGGCGCGTTATGTCGAGAGCGAGCAGTCGCTCGCCGCTGGTCACCCGTTCCATCCGGCGCCGAAGGCGCGGTCCGCCGACCCGGAACAATGGCTCAGCTACGCCCCCGAGGCGGGCGCGCGGTTCCCGCTGCGTTTCCTCGCGGTCCGCGAGGACGCC
>JBEKHI010000359.1:0-8607 GCA_050012355.1 Streptosporangiaceae bacterium
TGAGACTACGTTCGCGCAGCTGGTAGCGCATGAACTCGGTCTGTCTCCCGATGATGTCGAGGTCGTGCACGGCGATACCGATAGGACGCCGTTCGGCCTCGGCACCTACGGGTCGCGGTCCACGCCGGTCTCCGGCGCCGCCGCCGTGGTCGCCGCGCGGAAGGTCCGTGAGCGGGCCCGGCTGGTGGCGGCGGCCATGCTCGAGGTGTCTGCGGACGACCTGGAGTGGCTGGACGGCAAGTGGCTCGTGCGCGGTGACCCCGACAAGGCCCTCGGCATCACCGAGATCGCGAGCGCGGCCCACTCCTCGCTCGAGCTGCCCGCCGGGGTCGAGGGGCACCTGGATGCGTCGGCGGTCTACAACCCTCCGAACCTGACGTTCCCCTTCGGCGCCTACATTTGCGTCACCGATGTGGACCCAGGCACCGGCGAGGTTAAAGTCCGCCGTTTCATCGCGGTCGACGACTGCGGCGTCCGGATCAACCCGATGATCGTCGAAGGCCAGGTGCACCGCGGCCTGGCCGACGGCATCGGCATCGCCCTGATGCAGGCCATCTCGTTCGACGAGCTCGGCAACTGCCTGGGCGGCTCCTTCATGGACTACCTGCTACCGACGTCGCTTGAGTGCCCCTCTCCTGAACTCGGTGCCACGGTCACCCCGTCACCGCACCATCCCGTCGGGGCGAAGGGAATCGGGGAGTCGGCTACCGTCGGGTCACCACCCGCGGTGGTCAATTCGGTCATGGACGCGCTCGCCCCGTTCGGCGTAGTCCACGCGGACATGCCCCTGACTCCGGCCAACGTATGGCTGGCCATCCAGCGCAGCGCGGTCCCGACGGACCGTCTGTCCGGCTGATGGTGCTTGACGGGGAGCGACGACGTGGCGGCGGTCGTCGCCGCGGCCCTGCGGGCACGGCCATGGAAGTGTGTCGTCATCGGCGGCGGCGTTCGGAACGACGACCAGCTTGAGCTGTTCGAGCAGGTCCTCAACCTGGTGCGGCGGCACGCTCCCGATGCTGCGATCGCGTTCAACAGCACCCCGGCGGACACGTTCGACGCAGCTGCCCGCTGGCTTGACGTTCCTGGACCGGCCAGCGCCAGATAGACCGGCAAGTTGCCCCGGACAGTTTGGCCAGTGATTACACTGCCGCGGCAATGAGCTCGAGGACCCGCGCCGGAGGCAGGTGCTGCTCGTAGACCCGGACGCCGAAGGGCGAGAGCGCGTCCTCGATGGCGTTTACTACGGTGGGCGGGGCGACGATCATGCCGCCTTCGCCGACGCCGCGGAAGTTAACGTCAGCGTCGAGCGGCACGGTCTCGAGATGCTCGATCTCGATACGGGGGATGTCGCAAGCAGTCGGCATCAGGTAATCCATGAACGTGGATGACTGGAAGATGCCGTCCTCGGTGTACGCCGATCGTTCGAGCAGCACCGCACCGATGCCCTGCGCGACGCCGCCCCGGATCTGGCCCTCGACAACGGCGGGATTGATCAGGGCGCCGCAGTCCTCCGCGACGACATAGCGCTCCACCTTCACCAGGCCAGTCTCGACGTCAACTTCCACAATCGCGCAATGACTGCCGCCGGACCAACCGCCCGCGCCGCCGTCGAACGTGGCCTCGATCTCGAAATTCGTATCCACGTCGGTACCGAATTCCTCCGAAGCCGCACGCCGCGCCACTTCACTGACGGCGATCGCGCTCTCCGGGTCACCACGCACCCAGACGTTGCCGTCGGTAATCACAAGGTCCCGCGCGCTGACCTCCATGAGCTGCGCCGTGAAATCGAGCACCTTGGCCTTGAGCTGCCGGGCGCCGTGCAGCGCCACCCCTCCGGCCATGGTGGCTGACCGGCTGCCGCCGGTCAGTCCGGACGGGACGACGGCGCTGTCGCCCACGACGACGCGGACCTGCTCGAACGGCACACCGAACTCGTCGGCGGCGATCTGGGCCAGGGTTGTCTGGTGGCTCTGGCCGTGCGGCATCTGTCCGGTGAACAGTGCGACGATGCCGTCTTCCTCGAGCCGAAGGCGCATGGTCTCACTGCCCAGGTCACCCTCGGGTCCCGGCGAGCGCGGGCCCGGAGCGGCCTCGATAAACGTTGCTACGCCGAGGCCGAGGTAACGGCCCTGCTCCCGGGCCTGCGCCTGGCGGCGCCGGAACCCGGGGAAGTCCACCATCTGGGCGAGCCGCTCCAGAGACTCCTTTGTCGTGACTCCTACTAGCGGACGACCGGTGATCATCGCAGCGGGCGGATCGGTCCGCAGGGCGGCATTACGCAGCCGGATCTCGAATGGGTCTAGGCCGAGTTCCTTCGCGATGAGGTTCAGGACACGTTCCCGCACGAACGTCTCGGACGCCCACGGCCCGCGATAGGCCACGTACGGCGCCTTGTTGGTGATCGCCGCCGTCGACTCGAACCCCAGGGCCGCGAGCTTATACGGACCCGGCAGCATCTCTTCAATGATGTCCGGAACCATCGTTCCCATACCTGGATAGGAACCCGTGTCAATGACCATCTTCACGTCCAGCCCGAGCAGGTCTCCTTCATTGCTGAACGCGGCCCGGATGTCGAAGCTCTCCTCGCGCGCCTGTCCCGACGCGGTGAGGTTCTCGCTGCGGTCCTCCACCCATTTGACGGGGCGGCTGAGATGACGCGAAGCGGCGGCCACCGCCTGCTCCTCGCGTGACGCGCCGATCTTCAGGCCGAACGAGCCGCCGATATCGCCGGCCAGGACGTGTACCTTGTCCGCCTCCATGCCCAGGCGCGCGGCGATACCCTTCCTGGTGATGTGCACGCTCTGCGTCGCCGCGTAGACCGTCATAAGGCCGAGGTCGGCATCGTAACTGGCGACGCAGCCGCGTCCTTCCATAGGCACGTTCTGGTGCCGGTGCACGTCGATGTGGAAGTCCATGATGCGATCAGCATGGGCGAACGTGCTGGCGACGTCGCCAAACTCGTTCCGCGAGTGCGGCCGGGCGATGTTGTCACCCAGGTTCGCGAACAGCGGCGGACTGCTCGGGTCGAGCGCGAAGGCGGCGTTCGCGACCGGAGGCAGGTCCTCATACTCGACCTCCACCAGCTCACAGCCATCCTCGGCCAGGTAACGGCTCTCGGCGACGACGATCACCACGGGATCGCCGACGAGCCGTACCTTGTCCGTCGCCAGCAGGGTGAATTCCGGCGTCGGGCCCGTGCTGCCGATAAGGTCCAGCAGTGGATCCGGTGCCGGGACCGTCATGGCGTCCAGATCCGCTCCGGTGAGCACCGCGATCACTCCGGGCAGCGCCTGCGCCGCCGAGACATCGACCGAGAGCACGAGACCATGTGGCAGCGGCGAGCGTACGAACGCAGCGTGCAGCATCCCGGGCAGCTTGATGTCGTCGACGTACCGCCCCGCGCCGGTGAGGATGCGCGGGTCCTCCGAACGCTTGATGCTGGCGCCGGTGTAGCGCTCAGCCGCAATTGCTGCCATGGTCACTCCTCAGCTCGACTGGCGGTTGCGCTCGGCCGCCATCAGTACGCCGTCGATGATGCTCTGGTAGCCAGTGCACCGGCAGATATTTCCGGACAACGCTTCGCGGATCTGCTGTTCACCGGCATCGGGATGGTCGTGGAGGAATGCCGTGGCCTGCATGACGAACCCCGGCGTGCAGAAACCGCACTGGAAGCTATGCGAATCCCGCATCGCCTGCTGCAGCGTGCCCAGCTCGCCGTCCGAGGCCAGCCCCTCGATCGTCATTACTTCGCAGCCGACCGCCTGGATCGCCAGCATCAGGCACGAGCGCACCGCCCGGCCGTCGACGATGACCGTGCACGCACCGCAGACTCCGTGCTCGCAGCCGATGTGGGTGCCGGTGAGGTCGAGGTCATCCCGCAGGAAGTCCGCAAGCGTCTTGCGGGCTTCCGGCGAGCCCGTGCATGCCGCACCGTTAACCGTCAAGGTGATGTCTGGCATCAGTCACTGCCTTTCGCAGCATTGTCCGCAGCTTCCCGCAAGCCGCGGCGCATCACAACAGCCGCGACCGTCTTCCGGTAGTCCGACGATCCGTGCAAGTCGTCCGGCGGGTCGACATCGCCGACGACACGCCGGGCCGCCGCAGCGAACAGCTCCGTCGACGGCCGCTCGCCGACCAGCAGCTCCTCTGCGGCGGTAGCCCGGACCGGCACATCAGACAGGCCCGCAAACGCCAGCCGGGCATCGCTGATTACCCCGTCGGATAGCACCAGCGACGCGCCCAGGCCGACAATGGCGAAGTCACCGTGGCGTCGGGCGACCTCCTGGAAGCTAACCCCCGTGCCCGGTCCCGCGGCGGGGAACCGCACCTCCACCAGGAGCTCATCAGGAAGGCGTGACGTCATGAGGTAGCCCTCGAACCACTCCTTCGCTGGGATCACCCGCTCACCCGACGGGCCTCGCACCACGAACTCGGCATCTAGCGCCCTGGCGACAGCCGGCAACTCCGCAGCCGGATCGGCATGCGCCAGGCTGCCTCCGATCGTGCCGCGGCTGCGGATTGCCTCATGCCCGATCATCGGCAGGGCGGCCGCGAGCAACGGCACCGAACCGGCGACAGCCCCGGATTCCTCGGCAACGTACTCTCGCGTCGTGGCTCCGATTGTCACCCAGCCGTCCGCCGCCGATACGCCGGACAGCTCATCAACGCCGTTGATGTCGATGAGCAGCTCCGGACGGGCCAGCCGCAGCGCCAGCAGCGGTATCAAGCTCTGGCCGCCGGCGAGCACGCTCGCCTCGTCGGCGTTCTCAGCCAGCAGATCGATAGCTTCAGCGACGGTCGTCGGTGCCTCGTACTCAAATGGAGGCAGCTTCATCGGCGCAGCCCTTCGATCGGGTGGCAACTCGTTTTATAGCCGTTAAGGCTCATTAGTAACATTAATAGCCATAGCGACGCCATCACGGCCACATAGCCGGGAACTTCGACTAGGTATCCTTAGCTGGTGAACGCGGTGCGACTGGTCGACGTGCGTACGGCTGAGCTGTCGGACGAGGTCCGGGCCGCGGTCGCAGACCCCGCTGCGGGCGGCATCGCCCTGTTCGCCGGTGCGGTGCGGGACAGCGACCATGACCGGCAGGTCATCGGGCTTTCCTATAGCGCGCACCCGTCTGCGGTCGATGAGCTCCGCCGCGTCGCCGACGCTATCGCCGAGAAGTTCAAGGTGACCGGGATCGCGGCCGTGCATCGCGTCGGCGACCTGGCGATCGGCGACTTGGCGGTGGTCGTGGCGGTGTCCGCGCCGCAGCGCTGGACGCCTGCCGGACGCTGATCGACGAGCTCAAGGCTGAGGTGCCCATCTGGAAGAACCAGCGGTTCGCCGACGGCACCAGCGAATGGGTCGGCAATGCCTGATTCCCGCTGCGCCGGCCACTTCGCAACCCAGATGATTACAGTGTTACAGTTCGGGCATGAGCGAGACGCCAACCCTGTATGAGTGGGCAGGCGGACGGGAAGCGATCGAGCGAATGATCGACCGTTTCTATGACCGAGTCGAGCGCGACGACCTGCTCAGCCCGCTGTTCCCCGGCGGCGTTAGCGCCGCCCACCGAGAGCACGTCACCACCTGGTGGTGTGAGGTGTTCGGCGGGTCAGCCGACTACACCGAGCGGCTCGGCGGCTACCCGGCCATGCTGGCCTACCACCGCGACCTAGGTATCACCGCTGACCAGCGATTCCGGTTTGCCTCGCTGATGAGCCTGGCCGCCGATGACGCGGACCTGCCCGCCGACCCGGAGTTCCGCGCCGCGCTGGTCGGCTACCTAGAATGGGGCACCCGGCTGGCCATGCACAACTCCCAGCCGGGCGCGGACGTGGTGCAGCAGGCCCCGGTGCCCCACTGGGGCTGGGGTGTCGCCCCGCCCTACCAGCCCTAACGGGAGGCGGCCACCTAGGGCACGGGCGCGAACGTCGTGGTCGGAGCAGAAGCCCGCCCGGCTGGCCTTAAGGCAAACCAGGCCCAGTAGCCTGCCGTCGGCGCTAGTGACAGCGACTCGCCGCTGCCCGGTTGCGGTCATCGCCCGGCGCACCTCGGCCAGACTCGCCTCCGCCGACACTGCGCGACCTGCGAGTCGTCCCAGTGGCGCGGCGGTGGCATCGGGAGCCTGGCATCCGGCGATGTCATCACGTTCCACGACAGCCTCGAGGTACCCGGCTGGGCTGACGATCAGCGCGGCATGGACATGATCGTCGCGGAAAAAGTCCCGGATCTCACCGACGGTGGCAGACAGAGGATGCCTTGCTGGAGTCGTGAGCATCGCCTCGGCAGCGGTGCGCATCACCTCATCCACCGCTCCAGGATAAAGACCACTGTCCGCACCTGTTCACCGCTATCCGCGTCATCCCTCCAGCCGCCAGATCGTTTCTGCAGGGCGCATCCGGCCCGTTCAGAGCATCTCCACGCCATCCCGGCTAGCACACCTGGCCATCTCCGGGGCGGATGTGACGGGGGAAGAATCGCTATGCGCTGACGATGGCATTTAAGCGCCGGGGCAGCGATCATGGAAGGACTCGTCCAGCCGCCGTAGCGATTCCCAGCCAGGAATATGCTCTGCGGGACGGCCGGTTGCCGTTAGTGGGACGTTGACAGCCGAGGTGACGCACGTGCGCGACATCCTGAACAGGATCACCAAGTGGTGGGAAGCCGACGAGAGCTTCGGCCTGGCCACGGTCACCCGTACGTACCGCAGCGCACCCCGGGACCCAGGCGCTGCGCTGGCCGTCTCGGCCGCCGATTACCACGAGGTGGTCGGCAGCGTATCCGGCGGGTGCGTGGAAGGCGCCGTCTACGAGTTGTCGCTCGACGTCTGCCGGACCGGTACGCCGGTGCTCCAGACCTACGGCGTCAGCGACGACGACGCCTTCGCCGTGGGTCTGACCTGCGGCGGGATCATCGACATCCTTGTCGAGCGAATCGATAAGGTTAGTTTCCCTGAGTTGGGTGAGATCGCCGCAGCCGTCGAGCGCGGCGAGCCGGTGGCGGTCGCGACCGTGATCTCGGGACCGGGCCAGGTCGGCGTGCGCCGCGTCATCTGGGGCCGTGACACCAACACGGACGCTGGCGAGGACGACTGGCACCACGGCGCATCCGGCACGCTTGGCATGGCCCGGCTGGACGCCGCGGTCGACGACGACGTGCGCGGAATGCTGGCCCAGGGACTGACCGGCATCCGGCGGTACGGAGAGCACGGTGAGCGGCGCGGTGACGACCTCAGCGTGTTCGTGAACTCGTTTGCTCCCCCGCCCCGGATGCTGGTGTTCGGCGCGATTGACTTCGCCGCCGCCGTAGCCCGGACCGGAAAGTTCCTCGGCTATCACGTCACCGTGTGCGACGCCCGGAAGGTGTTTGCCACGGCGTCACGGTTTCCCGACGCGGACGAGGTAGTCGTCGACTGGCCGCACCGGTTCCTGGCCGGCACGGACGTGGACGCCAGGACCGTGATCTGCGTGCTCACCCACGACCCGAAGTTCGACGTTCCCCTGCTCGAGGTGGCGCTGCGCACCGCGGCCGGGTACATCGGCGCGATGGGTAGCCGACGCACCCATGACGACCGGCTGGCCCGGCTCCGCGAACGCGGCCTGACCGAGGAGGAACTCAGCCGCCTTCGGTCGCCGATCGGCCTGGACCTCGGGGCCCGGACACCCGAGGAGACGGCGGTGTCCATCGCGGCCGAGCTGATCCAGCTCCGCTGGGGCGGCACCGGCCAGGCCCTGACCAACACCGAGGGCCGGATCCATCACCAGCTCGCCCTCAGCCAGCAAGCCGGCGCCGACCGCACGACCGGCTAGGGCGCTGGCCGGGAAGGCAGGAGCTCCGGCATCCGGCTTCAAGTCAAGCCCGGTATCGGAGCACGCTGGGCTGCCGACGCGAAGCCGCCAACTGGGAGATTGTCGACCGAGCCTCGGTCAGGGCACCGAACAACGTGGCAGGCCGCGCGCAGCCGACGCGGCCTGCCTCTTAGTGCCAAACCCGGTCGGCCCGGTCGAAGCGGCGGTACAGCTCTGCTACCTCCATCATGTGCGCTGGCCCGGTATCTGCCGCCGGGCGGATTACCCTGACGTCAGGGTTAGCGAGGAGGCGGCCGTGGAACCGGCGACGATAGATCGCATCCAGCGGATGATCGACGACGAGGCGGCGGAGCGTTTCCCCCCAGGCGCCGTGCCGCGGCTCGTGCTGCTGCACCACGGTGACCACCCCGTGATCGAGCCGGGAGAACTGTACCTGTCGGTCACCGTCGGCCAGGATGGCGCGGCGCGGGACGCATGGCTGGAGGAACACGGGGACCGGCTGGAGGACTTCCGCGCGCAGCGGCTGCCCGAGGTCAAGGGGCTCGTGGTCACTACCGACGCCGCGGACTCCGCCGGCCGCCGCCCCGCCGCGGTCATGATGATGGACGGCATCTCCCCGCTGGATCCGGGAGAGGACGAGCTCGCGCGCGGTCTCATCCCGGTGATGGCCCAGCTCGGACCCGTGGACCTGGCGACACTGGACACGCTGATCATCGCGGGTATCGCGGCCAGCCGGGCGGAGGTCGCGCGCTGGGCTCTGGCCCGCATCCGCGAGCAGCCGACCTACGCGAAGCTCAGCGAGCG
>JBEKHI010000360.1:0-8590 GCA_050012355.1 Streptosporangiaceae bacterium
GCGACATCGAGCCCGATCTCCTCGAGAACCTCGCGGGCGCAGCCTGCTTGCGGCGGTTCGCCATCCTCAAGGACGCCGCCTGGCAACCCCCACCACGGCCGGTAGTTCGGCTTGACGATGAGCATCTCACCGGTTGGCGAGAAGAACAGCGCCGCCGCCGTCCCGTACATGGTGGCCAGCGACGCGTACCACTCCGCCGGTTCCAGTAGCCCGGTCATGCGAGCGCCAGCTTGAACCCGGCGTGCGTGTAGCTGAACCCGAGCCGTTCGTAGAACCGGTGCGCGTCCGTACGGGACAGGTCCGAGGTGAGCTGCACCATCGAGGCACCTGATGACCGCGCGAACTCGATGCCCCCCCGCCCACCTCCCCTTTCCCCCTTCACTGGCGCGGTTCCCGCCCCGGAGCCCCGCGCGCCGGACGCCACCCGGACCGACTCGATCAGCGCTCTGGTGGCACCGCGCCTGGACAGGCCAGGGATCAGGGTGAGTTGCATGGTCCCGACGAGTTCGCTGGCTAGTTCTGCGACGATGAGATGCTGCATTGGATCAGCGGTGATTTGATCGAAAGCAGCATAGTACGGGGACAGGTCGGACAGGTCTTCGCGGGCGGCGCCGAGCGAGTCGTCGGCGAGCATTGCGGCGATGCCTGGAACGTCCGCCACCGTGGCCTCGCGGAATGTAAGGTCACTCACGATCATGGAGCCTACGCGGTACGCTTCCAAACATGGAAAAAGAGAGCCGGGTCGAGGTCATCATCACGACCGACGCTAGCGGCGCGCCGCACAAGACCGGCGAAGAGAAACTGTACGTCATGTTCGATGCCGGAGACCCCGACGGCGACAAGCTGTACTTCACCGAGTCGGAGTGGGAAGCCTTCGTGCTCGGTGTGAAGGACGGCGAGTTCGACCTAGACGAGGACGGCAACTTCCCGCCGCTTCCGCCCGGATAACCGCCTGGCGTGCCCCAGCGATGGGCCATCCATAGCGCCATAGCGCCAGCGATGGGCCATCCATGGGCTCAGGTCGCGGCTCGCGTGGCGCGGCGCAAGCGGCGGCTCGGGGTGGGGGCAGGTAACAGCCAGCCAGCGGCCATCGCGGCGCCGACGGCGATTAGCGCGATCCCGGCGATGATCCGGCCGTGGTCGCCGACGATGGTGCCGAGTCTCGCGCCGAGTTCCAGCCCGGCCAGTGACATGGCGACGCTCACCACGCCGAAGACGATCACGGCGAGCACGACCGGTACGTCGACCGTGCCCAGCGCGAAGCCGACCGCGAGGTTATCGAGGCTGAGGGCCGCGCCGGTGACCAGCAGCCGCCAGCCGCCCCACCGGTCCGGATCGGCGGCTGGGTCCCCGCGGGAGAGCAGCTGGTAGACACCCACCGCGGCCAGCAGGCCCGCGCCGGTCCAGCGGGTCGCGCTGCCCAGGCCCGATGCCGCGTCTCGGCCCAGTAGCAGCCCGGCAACCGGCATCGCGGTCTCGAAGAGTCCGAATACGGCGGCCACTCGCACCCGCACCGCCCAGCCCGCGCCGCTGACCCCGATACCGATCGATCCGGCGAAGTTGTTGATGCCCAGCGCAGCGGCCACCACCAAGAGGGTCACCACCGGCCCAAGGTATACCGTGTCGGTCATGGAGACCTCAGTGACGCGGGTAGCGGTGCCGGATGGCCATTTCGACCTGCACGTCTGGACGCCAGATGCGGGCCACGGCCCCGGGATCCTGCTGATCCAGGAAATCTACGGCGTCGGTGACTACATCCGCGCAGTAGGAGAAGACCTGGCCAGGCGCGGATACGTGGTGGGCGCACCGGATATGTACTGGCGGATCCAGCCGGGCTTCGCCCCCGCGCACGACGAACAGGGGCTGAACGAGGCGATGAGCGTCTCGTCTCAGTTCAACATGAAGCATGGTCTCGAGGATGCGGCCGCGGCGTACCAGGTGCTGAGCGAACTGCCGCAGACCCAGGGTGGCATGGGGCTACTCGGCTTCTGCTTCGGCGGGACCGTCGCTTACCTGCTCGCGCCGCGGGTCGAACCTGACGCCCTCGTGAGCTTCTACGGCTCAGAGGTGCCGAACAACCTCGACGTGCTGGAGCAGATCACCTGCCCGGTCCTGTTCGTCTTCGGCGGCAGCGACCCGTACATCCCGCGCCTCGATGTCGCCCGGGTGGAACAGGCCGTCGCGGGGCACCTGGGCGCGGAGATCCTGGTCGAGGAGAAGGCGGGGCACGCCTTCCATAACCGGATGAACCCGATGTTCTCCCAGCCTGAGCCCGCCGCCCGCGCCTGGGACGCGACGGAGGAGTTCCTCGAGGACCACATCCCGGTGGACTGAGCTACCACAGGGCGAGCTTCATCGCTCCCTCGTGGCGCAACAGCCACTCCTTGCGGTCAAGGCCGCCGCCGTACCCGGTGAGACTGCCATCGGCGCCGATGACCCGGTGGCAGGGGACGATGACCGCGATCGGGTTCCGCCCGTTGGCTAGCCCGACGGCGCGGGACGCGACCGGCCGCTTGCCGAGCGCCGCCGCGATGTCGCCGTAGCTGACCGTCTCGCCAAACGGGATCCGGGTGAGCTGCTCCCACACGGCGAGCTGGAACGGCGTACCCGACGGGGCGAGCGGCATGCTGAACGAGGTGCGATCGCCGCCGAAGTACTCGGTCAGCTCGGCGGCCACCCCGGCGAGGGCCGCCGTCGACCGGGTCCAGCCCGGTGACGGCGGCTTGGCCCCGCCGCCCAGCATGTACAGGCCGGTCAGCGACTGCCCGTCGGTGGTCAGTAGCAGGTCCCCGATGGGTGAATCCACGATGTCGTACAACACCGGGACGGACCGGTCAGATTCGGTGAATGTCATGCGTTCCCTCCGTTGAGTTCGATACTGGCCCATAGCTGCTGCAGTGCGTAGGATCGCCACGGCCGCCAGGTCTCTGCTAGCGCCGCCGCGGTTCGGGGAGTGGGATCCGCGCCCAGTGACCTGAGCGCGTCCCTGACCCCGACATCGGACGGCAGGAAGACGTCCGGGTCGCCGAGCCCGCGCATCGCGATGTAACCCACGGTCCACGGCCCGATCCCCGGCAGCTCCTGAAGCAAAGCGGACGTCGTCGCCCGGTCGGCCCCGGCGTCGAGCTTGATGTCACCGGACGCCAGTGCCGCCGCCAGCCCGGTCAGCGCCGTCGCCCGGGCGCGCGGCATCGGCAGCTTCGCCGGATCCACGGCGGCCAGCGTGTCCGCATCCGGGAACAGATGCGTCAGCTCGCCGTCCGGCTGGGGTAGCGCCTTGCCGTAAGAGGCGACCAGCCGCGTGCCGAGCCGCCGGGCGGCCGCGACGGAGACCTGCTGGCCGAGAACCGCGCGGATCGCGAGCTCGTCGCCGTCGACATGGCCGGGCACCCGGCGGCCGGGGCATTTCACCACCAGCGGCCCGAGCAGCGGCGACTGGGACAGGTACCCGGAGATCGCCTCGGGGTCCGCGTCCAGGTCGAGCAGCCGCCGGCACCGCTGCACCGCCGACGCGAGATCACGCATGTCATCGAGAGTCAGCGAAGCCTCGACGTACCCGGTCGGCGGATCCGGGATGGTCAGCCGGATTATCCCCGCGCCGTTATGGAGCTGAATGCTACGTGCATACGTACGGCCGGTCACTGATTCAACGCCCGGGATCGCGCGTACGGCGAGGAAACGGAACATCCGGTCAAGATCAATCGGGTGCCGGTAAGCAAGCCGCAGCCGTACCGCCGCGGTCCCCTCGGGATGCTGACCCCGGCGTCCGGCCTTCGTCCGCATTTCCGTGGGCGACATGTCGAATATCTCGCGAAACGTCGCGTTGAACTGGCGGATGCTCGCGAACCCGGCGGCGAACGCTACGTCGCCGAGCGGCAGGTCGGTGGTCTCGGTCAGCACGCGCGCCGTCTGGGCCCGCTGGGCACGGGCGAGCGCGAGCGGTCCGGCCCCGAGCTCGGTGACCAGGAGGCGGCGCAACTGGCGTTCTGAGTACCCGAGGCGGTCCGCCAGCCCGGTGACGCCGGCCGAGTCGACGAAACCATCGGCGATCAGCCGCATGGCACGTCCGGTGGCGTCCGCGCGGACATTCCACTCCGGGGAGCCGGGCGCGGTGTCTGGCCGGCACCGCTTGCAGGCGCGGAAACCAGCCTGCTGGGCGGCCGCGGCCGATCGGAAGAACCTGCTGTTCGCGCGTTTCGGTGTGATCGCCGGGCAACTCGGCCGGCAGTAGATGCCGGTCGAGGTGACCGCGACGAAGAACACACCATCGAAGCGGGCGTCCTTGCTGGCCGCCGCCTGGTAGCGCTGCTCGTCGTCCATCACATGACCCAGCATGCCAGCCTCAGCCGGCTGTTACTGGCGGGAATCGGACATGACGATGCCGGTAGGGTTCGTCCGTGGACACACGGCAGCTCGCGACCGCGGCCGCCCAGTCCCGCCATCGGCCGTCGCGGCCGCCACGGTGATCGGCTACCGGGTCACCGCCGCGCTGCTCTTCCGCGACCCGCAGGTCTCCCCGCTCGCCGAACGCGTGACCGCCGCCGACCTGCCCTTCGTGGTCCCCTACGCCAGTCGGACGCGGTATGTGGGCACCGGCTACGTCGCGGCGCTCGCGACTGCCCTTGGCGGTCGTTATACGGCGGACGCTCCCGATATAGGCATCGTCGGCTCGCTGGACGAACTGGCCGGACCGGACTTCGACCCGGCGTCCGTGCACCCGCTGGTCCGCGAGTTCTACGAGCACACCGCGCGGTTCAGCCTCGACATCGTGCCGGAGTGGCGCACCTGGGTCCGCCCCGGTTACCTGCTGTACCGTACGCTGCTGGCCCGCCCGCTCGGCCAGGCCAGCGTCCCGATGAACCAGCGCGCGGCGTTGCGCGGTGTCCGCGGCCGGATCGACACGATCGAAACCGGCGGTCGGCTGATCCGAGGCTGGATCCGGTCCTACGCCGACACCGACGAGCCCATCTACATCGGTATTTACACTACCTATCGTCATAACGACGTGAGCGCGGCTTCCGGCGACCGTGGCTATGTCAGCGTTGGTTTCCCGGTGCCGGATGGCAGCTTCACCGCTACCCTCGTCCCCCGGTTCCGCCCCGGCGGCGGGCTCATCCTGGACAGCCGGTCACCCGGCGACAGCCAAGCCGGCCACTACTTCAGCTATATCGACCCGTCGACCGGGGACCTGACGGCCGCCGCGGTCCGCGGCTTCGCCGAGCAGCTCGATGTGTACGTCAGCGACGGCCAGCTCCGCGCGGAACACGCCTTCGCCGTCTTTGGCATCCCGTTCCTGGTCCTGCACTACCGGATGACCCGCAAGTAGCCGGGGACCCCGAGGGGTGTCGATGAGTCATCGACAGCGTTCGGTCGCGGCTTAGCGCCGCCAGAAGTCGTAGCGGTCGCGGCCGGGGCGGAAACCGGCGGCTTCCACGATGTCGACGGCGACCTTGAACCGGTCCCCGACCCGGCCGGGCGCGTGCGCGTCGCTGCCGAACGAGCAGGCTCCGCCGCCCTCTTCGCGCCACCATTTCACCAGGTCGACGGATGCCAGCGGCGTTTTGGTGTTGATCTCGAGCACTCGCCCGGACCCGGCCAGCGCGCGGAACACAGCGCGGTACTCCTCCTGGTAGTCCGCCTCCCGGTAGGCCGACTGCCCCGACGGCCAGTAGCGTCGCGGGAAGTCCACGTGGGCGAGCACCTCGAACAGGTCGCTGCCCTCGATGAGCCGCACGACCTCGGCGAAGTACAGCCGCATGGCGTCCGCGGTGGGCATCCGGGAGAACAGCTCCCGGTCCGCCGACACCAGCGCGCCGTCGCAGGGCACCGCGTGCAGCGAGCCGAGCACGCGGTCGAAGCGGTGGCCGCTCATCACCGCGGCGGCGCTGGCCCCGAACAGGTGCGGCTCGCCGGCCTCCACTCCGGACAGGATCCGCAGGTCAGGGAAGCGCTGACGGCATTCGTCCACGGACTGCATGTAACCGGGGACGTCAAACGGGCGGATCTTTTTCCACCAGCGCTGGTCGTGGCCCAGCCCGGTGATCGCGTCGCCGGGCAGGCCGGTGGTGAACTCCATGTGTTCGGTGAACGCCACCGACGGGACGCCTACGGCGAGGGCCTGCTCGCAGCTGCGCGCCATCGAGGCCTCGGGCGTGGTGTCGTATGACCACTCGGAATGCACATGGTTGTCCGCGGGTAGCACCGGACAATCGTCTCATACCGCAGGTCAGCCACCGTTACCAGTGCTCCTCGCGAGAGGGCGCCGAGGTGATCACGTATACCGCGCCATCGTCCTGCGGAGGCGGCGGCATCTTCGGCAGCGGGGTGCCGGGCAGCTCTTCCTGGGTCGCGCCGGTGGCGGACGCGCCGGCCGCCGGGAGCGCCTTGGGGTCCAGCTTGAGGGTTTTGGCGAGCTTGGCCCAGCGTTCTTCCCACTCGGCGATGTCTCCATCGCAGGACTGGACGTAGGCGACCGTCACCGGGAGCGTGGGAAGCCGCAGCCCGCCGGCCGCGGAGGCCAGTGTCCGCATGGTGTAGTGCGAGACCTCGGCCATTTCCGGGTAGTCGAGGCCCGCTTTGGAACGCATCGCCCGCAGATCGCGCGCGAAGGACTCCAGGTTGTCCGTCTCGATCGCCGCGACCGCGCCGCTCGGCGGCCGTTCTGGCAGCGCGCTGTCCCGCTGCTTGATGACGACACCGCCTGCCCGGTCCCGCTCGGGGGCGCCGCTGTTCGGCTGCACCGGGCTGGGCTCGCCGAGCAATCCGTACTGCATCGGCCGCCGCTGCGGCCCTTCGCCGTCCGGCTGAAACCGCTGGCCGCCAGTGACCGGCCCGGTGTAGTAGCGGCCTTGTGCTCCGCCCGGTGGCTGGCCCGCGGCTTGCGGGCCGTACCCGCCGCCCGGCATCCGGGCACCGCCCGGAGCGCGTCCGCCGCCTGGCATCCGCGCGCCGCCCGTCGGGCCAGGACCCGTCGGGCCAGGACCCATCGGCCCGGGCCGCAGCGGATCGGCGTCGGGCTCCTGGTAACCCGTCCCCGGCCGGGCACCCATCCGCGGACCGCCCGGAGCGGGGCCGCCGCCCGGGCGCACGTTCGGACCTGGATCGCGCGGCCGCTCGTCGGGACGCGGCCCGCCGTAGCCGGGCGCCGGGCCGGCGCCGTACGCCGTGTTCCCATTCGGGACGCGGCCGCCGTTGCCTGGTCCCGCGGTGCCCGGTCCTGGCCTGGCGCTCGCCTGCGGCCCCGGCCGGTATCCGGTCCGGGGATCGCCGCCGCCCGGTGCCGCGCCATTACCGCGGCTGGGACCGCCGTTGCCCGGTCGAGGGTTGCCAGGCGCCGCGCTCGGGCCAGGGCCCGCGGGCCCCGGTCCCGGGTTCGGGGGCGTGTACCCGCGTGGGCCACCGTAGCTACGGGCCTGTCCGGGGCCAGGACGGCCGTAGCTGGGGTTTGCGCCATAGCCTGGCCCAGGCTGAGGTCCCGGTGCTGGAGGGACGGTGCTGCCGTACGAGCGCCCGCCGGGGGGCGGAGCGGTGGGCCCGGGGGATGGGCCAGCGCCGTTTTGGCCGGGAAATCTCCCGGGACGGCGGGGTGGCATGTCCGATGGCCGGCGATTGAACTGGCCGTAGTCCCTGGGGTCGCCCGGCTCGGGGGCGCCGAAGCGATCGTCGGCGGGGCCCGGCCGTCCCGGGCCGGAACGGTAACCGGTACTCTGCGTTACGTAATCGTCGTCAGCGACAGCGGCTCCCGGCGGATAGCCGTCGTATCCGGGGCCATCCTCCGCGTCGCGACGGGGCACGTTGTCCCGACGTTTCACCCGGTACCTCCTGGACACAGACCTGCGCAGGCAAACGCCCGCATACGAGTTTAGGCCGGCTTGGGTACCCCACCGGGCCCGGTCCGATAATTGTCACTATTAGATACGTTTTGTGACTATTGGCCGGCCCTGGCATCTGGTGTGCCGATGAGCAGCGAGATACCCTGGAATCGGGCGCGAGCTTATCGCCCGCGTCCGGGCCCGGGCGGCGCTTTCAGATGTGCCGTCGGCGCGATTTGCCTGCGGAGCGGCCATGATGTCATGGATCGTCTGGCTGATCGTGGCAGCTGTGCTCGGCGTGTTCGAGCTGATGACCACGACGCTTGCGCTTGGCATCATCGCGGTCGCGGCCGTGGTGGGCGCCGTCGTCGGCGCGTTTCACCTGGACCTTCCGATCCAGGTCGCCGCGTTCGTCGCCGCGTCGGCCGCGGGTCTCGCCTTCGTCCGTCCCATCGCGATGCGCCACATCAAGCAGCCGCCTTTGCTGCGTACCGGTACCGCGGCGCTGGTCGGCCGGTCCGCGATCGTCGTCGAGGAGGTAACCGAGTACAGCGGGCGGATCAAGGTCGGCGGCGAGGAGTGGTCCTCGCGCGCATACGACGAGACACTGGTGATTCCCGTGGGCCGCAAGGTGGACATCATGCAGATCGAGGGCGCGACCGCCCTCGTGTACCCCCGGGAGTAATCATGTGGCTCGCGGAACTCCTCATCGCCGCCGTGGTGGCCCTGCTCGTGATCATCACGGTCTACAAGTCGATGCGAATCGTCCCCCAGGCACG
>JBEKHI010000361.1:0-8524 GCA_050012355.1 Streptosporangiaceae bacterium
GGACCGCCTCATCAGCATCCGCAACCGTCACGTAACACACCCTGGCACGAAAATCACGCACCAAACACAAGAACCACAACTAAAACAACGACGCGGCCATACTGGTCGCTCCTGCCCACGATCACGACCGCAGCCCGGAATGCCCCAACCTCAGGTTCCGGCAGTTCCCGACGAAATGGACCGCTCGCTGCGGCCCGCCGCCAGGAACGCTGCTCCATCACAGACAGCTGAGTGCCACGCCGCAGCTCCCGCCGTCACACATCCCGCCCGAAGCCCAGCGACCAGGAAGAACAGCAGCCCTGACCACCGTCACGGCTCTCTTAACTTCCTGGCGTTGCGCTGTAACCCCAGCGATGGGCCAGCGCTGGGGTTGTCGGCCTTGGTAAGACGAGGTCCGGGCGCCGACGGGGCAGCGGGGTGAGCGCGGAGAAGTTGCGGGCTGCTACGTGGTTGCGGTCAGTTAGCGCGCCGAGCGTGTACGCCGGGTACAACCCGAGGTACTCCCCGCTGGTGGTCTGGCTCCACTGCCGGGCCAGCGCGCTGGAGGACTTGTAGAAGTTCGCCATGTAGCCACCCTCGTAGACCCGCAGCAGCGCGAACCCGCCCGGGTACTCCTTGGTGGCGGCCACCTCGAGGAAGTCCACTCCGACCGCGACCGGGGACGACGTGCGCAGGTTGCGGTGCGTGTGCCCGGAGTGATGGAAGAACACCCCCGGTGTCGCCGCGTACAGCGCTTCCAGGCGGGCGGCGTCGGCCCGGTCCAGATCAAAGGACGGTCCCGCGATCGTCGAGTACGCGGACTCGTCCGTCACCGGGTGGTGGCCGAAGACGAGCGTGGGCTGGTCCGGGTTATCGGCGAGCACCTGCTGGAGGCCGTCGAACTCGTCGTCGTCGATCGCGCCGCCGGGGGTGTTGAGCGTGGTGGTGTCCAGGCCGACCAGTCGGAGCCCGCCCACCTCGGTACTGGTGAGCTTTCCCTGCGGCAGGTCATACACGGCTGGCAGGCAGTCGTAGTAGCCGGTCGTGCCGACCGGGATGCAGGAATCGTAGGCGGAACCGTTCTGCGGCTGGTCGTGGTTGCCCCGGGCCACCACGTAGTCGCCGGGGCGCAGCGTCCCGGACAGGGCCAGGTTCCCGAACCGGTCGAGCAGCGACTTGGAGCCGGTGAGCTGAACGGGCAGATTCGCGGCCGTGAGATCCCCGGCGACGACGAGCACGGCCGCGCCACGCGCGGCGGCGTCGGCGGTCATCGACTCCGCCATCACCACCGGATACGGGGGCAACCCGGCAACCTGCGAGAACGCGGGCGGGAAGTCACTGGTCGCTAGCCCGCTGACGGTCTCGCCGGTATGTATGTCGTTGCTGAGCGCGATCGAGAACAGCAGCCTGCCGGGGGGCGGGACAAGAGTCGTGACCGACCCCGGCGAGGCCGACAGCACGACGCCAGAGGAGAGCAACTGGGCGAGGATCTGCTGCAGTTCGGCATCGGTGGGGTCGGCCGGGATGACCAAGCCGCCAGCCGGGAACGTGAGCTCGGGATATGTCCGGGGAGTGACTTGAGCTCCGGCCGAATATGCCCGGTAGTAGTAGGTCGTGCCGGGACGCAGGCCGGTGACCTCGACGTAGTGGTACGCGGTGCCCGCGCCGTGTTCCCGGGCCTCGCGGTCGAGATGGTTCAGGTCAGTCCCGTAACGGACCACCCCGTCGGTGATCACCGGAGCAGGTTCCTGATCCGGTTCGTACGGGGTGGCCGGTGCTGGCGCGCTCGCGGTGTACCAGGTGAGCACGAAGCTCGTATCGGTCACCGTGACCAGTTCCAGGTCCTGCGCGTACACATCCCCGCTGGCCGCGGATGCTCGCGCTGGCTGCAGCACCGGGACGGTCAGGCCCCCGGCGGCCGCGGCAGAAGCCAGGGCGAGAAGGTGTCGGCGGCTGAGAACGCAGCAATCATCCGGCATACGGCCCATGGTGACCGACACAGATGAACAGCCGGTGACTCTGCTACAGGACATCGCGCCGCTGCAGCACCGTGAAACTGAGCCAGCCAGCCGGGATGGGCAGCAAAAACGTAGCAATGCGGAATATGAGCACCGCCGGTATCGCCTCGTGCCCCGGAATGCCGATGGCGGTTAGCCCAGCGATCAGAACGGCCTCGACTCCGCCGACTCCCCCGGGCGTCGGCGCGGCCGACCCCACCGCGTTGCCGGCCAGGTAGACGACAGCGGCGGCCAGAATGGCCGGATGGGCTCCCACCGACCTGAGCGCCGCGATAAGCGCGATCACGTACGCCGCGGAAAGTACCAGGCTCGCACCGATGCTGACCGCGAGCCTGAGCGGCTGCGAAAGGGCGTCCAGCAGCCGGGGCCAGACTGCGCGCAGGTGCGGCCACACGGTGCCAGTTATTTTGGCGCGGGTCTGCGGCAGGGCCACCAGGACGATGATGACGGCCACGATGACCGCCAGCCCGATCAGTACGTCGGCGCTCGACGCGATCTTGAACCGGCTGAACCCCGACCCGGTAAGCACGCCGAACACGATCAGCAGGAGCACCGTGGTGACCACGTTCACCACTTGTGACAACGCGACCGCGGCGGCAATGGTGTCGTCGTCTACTCCCTCGCGGTGCAGGTAGCGGGAGTTGACGGCCACGTGGCCCACCGTCGGCGGCATGGCCACGCCGACAAACGCGGTGGACAGCTGAACGAAGAAACCACGCCAGATAGACAGCCGCTTGGGCACAAAGGCCGCGAGGTTCTCGGCGGCTGCCAGGTAGGTCACCGCCGATCCGGCCACCGCGACGGCGAGCCAGCCCGGGTTGGCCCGGCCCAGCGTACCGAGGACGTCCACGCCGGAGAACTCACCGACGACCAGGTAGGCAACGACCGTGAGAGCGACTGCGCTGAGCACAGTACGCCAGCGGAAGCGTTCCAGCCTGGCTGGCGGCACCGCCTTGCCGTCCCCGAGAAGCTCGCGCCTGATCTCGTTCAGCGAGCCTCGGGCGGCCCGCATGGCAGGCCACCCCCATGGCGCCAGGGCGACCGGCTGCAGAACGGCCGCGACCGCGGCCTCGTTCACCGGCCCGTAGCCGGCCCGCAGGGCCGTGACGGCATCGGCGGCCCCGACGGCCTTGCCCAGCGTGGCCAGGGCCTGGACCAAGTCCAGGCGGCGACCCAGTTCGCTGGCACCGGGTTCCGCCGCGTCAAGCGAGCAGAATCCGGCGCTGTCCTGCGACATGAACACGTTGTCCGGGCGCAGGTCGTGGTGCGCGACACCCGCGTTGTGCAGGCCGCGCAGCGATGCGAACAATGATTTGGCGCCGGCCAGGCTCGCTCCCTCGGTTCCCGGCCGCCCGCCCGGGATCGTCGTGGCGAGCACCAGGGTTTCGCCGGGCGTCTCCCCGAGCAGCAGTACCGCGGGGCTGGGCACTTTGGCCTGCTGCGCCAGGCAGCAGGCCAAGGCGAGTTGCTCGGCCCGGGCACGAGAACTGAGCGCGACGTGGCCGGCGACGGCCGGCCGGAGGCGGACCAGCGCCCACAGCCGCCGGGCCAGTCCCGCTCCGCGGGTGTCGCGGCTGGACAGATCCACGCGGATCCGGGTGCCGTCGGCCAGCGACCCCCGCAGTCGCGCGCGGCTGCTCTCGGTGACCGACAGCTCCGCAGTCGGCACACCGTGGCTGGTGAGCCAGGCCATGAGCTCCGCGGTGCCGGGCAGGACCGAGGCCACGCCAAACAGCCAGCGCACGATCCAGCCCACCATCAGGCCGCCGAAGAGCACGATTACCACCGCGAAGGGCGTGAGCGTGCCGACCGCCAGCCCGGTAATCAACAATGCCGCGCCCGACCGCGGCCACCAGTGCGACCAGCGCGAACGCCTGGCCAGATCCGTTCCCACCGCGAACGCGACGAACGCGGTGTCCACCACGAACATCGAGGGATTGCTGTGGTGCAGCACCGCGTGCAGTACCGCACCGCCCTCGACCCGCCAGACGATCGACGCGACAATGGCCGCCGCGGCGCCGGTCAGCCCGGCGGCGGCGGCGTTCCGGACATCCCGCCACTGAGTGCGCGTCAGCACGACCAGCGCCACGATCACCAGGGCGAAACAGACCACTCCGGCGACCACCTCGGCCGCCGACGACAGCCAGCGGGGGATGTGCAGCACCCAGCCCGAAACGTCATCGGCCACCTCGGTGCTGCCGAGAGGCAAGGTTCGGATAGCGCCGAGCACCACCGCGACGACCAGTAGCGAGAGAACTGCGAGCAACAAGTCCGCGGGGCGGCGCACCCGCTCCGCGCCTTCCGAACCGCCCTTCGGGGCGACTTCCACCCGGCTGGCGGCAACACTTGACCCATCGTTCGGTTTCTCGCCAGCGGTCATCGCCATATTTTCTCAGCTTCCCCGGGTAGCGTGCGACATGCGCCGCTGCCCATCGGCGGCTTTACGGTGCGGCTACGCACCAGGCTAGGCGTACAGAGCAGACCGCCCGCCGTCGGACTCGCCGTAGCACGGTGAGTCCGACGGCGGGCGAATGTCAGCCGGTGCCCCGCACACACCTGCCAGCGGTCACGTCACCATCGGTACCAGCGGCTGCGCGAGCCGCCTTCGCCGGCCCGGACGAGGAAGCCAATCAGCCAGAGCACGAGGACCACTAGGGCGATCCACCACAAGATGTGTATCGCAAAGCCAAGACCACCGAGGAGCAAGGCCAGCAGGAGCACGAGCAGGATGATTGCCATCAGGTCGTCCTTTCGTTAGCGCGGGTTATTCAGCTACCCGCGCAATCCCCGCTTACTCACCCTCCAAACAGTGGCAGATATCCGACGTGCCGGTTTATCAGGGCATTTCCGACCAGAAGGCGTTAGCTCGTCCGGCTCTCGGGTAGGCGAAGGCCAGCCGAATGTGAGGAGGGGCACTGATGGAAGGTTCGACGCGGCGGCCCGCGGCCCAGGAGGTGCCGACGGCCGAGCTCGTGAAGCAGCTCTCGGAGCAGATATCTGTGCTGATGCGCGATGAGCTGAAGCTCGCGAGGCTCGAAATGACTCGCAAGGGAAAGCAGGCAGGTCTAGGCGCGGGACTGTTCGGCGCGAGCGGCGTAGCAGCCCTGTACGGGATCGGATGCCTGCTAGCGGCGGCGATTCTGGGAATCAGCCGGGCGATGCCCGGATGGCTGGCCGCGCTGATCGTCGGCGTGGCGGTACTGGCCATCAGCGCGGCCGTGGCCCTAGCTGGGAAGGGGCGGCTGCGCAAGGCGGTGCCTCCGGTCCCCCGGCAGGCGGCCGAGGGCATCAAGGCGGACGTGGAAGAAATCAAGGAAGGCGCGCACCGATGACCGCACGCGGGGATATGGACAGCACGACGACGCCCGACGATGAGCGGAAGCTGGCTGACGAGATCGAGCAGACACGCGAGCAGCTTGGTGAGACAGTCCAAGCGCTCGCCGCCAAGGCCGATGTGAAGGCCCGTGCCCAGGACAAAGTGGCCGAGCTCACCGGACGCCTGAAAGACACGGCGGGGCAGGCAGCCAGTTTCGCCCGGCAGCGCCAGGTACCGCTGGCGGCGGCCGCGGCCGTGACGGTTCTGGCGTGGCTGGTGATCAGGGGGAAGCGGCGATGATCAAGGTGCTGTACAAGCCGGTGAGCCTGCTAGTCAGCGTGCTCAGCGGGATACTGGCCGGGGCGATCTTCAAGAAGATGTGGAAGATCGCCGCCGGTCAGGACGAGGCGCCTCGGGCCACCGATGAGCGGTATGGCTGGCGGGACGTTCTGATCGCGGCCGCGCTGCAAGGAGCGATCTTCGCCGTGGTCAAGGCCGCGGTCGGCCGGGCCACGGCCCAGGGCGCCCGCAAGCTCACCGGCGTCTGGCCCGGTGACCGCGCCGACTCCGACGACGGGAAGACCTGACGGTGGCCGCGGAGCGAAGCGGCCACCGGCTAGGAAACGTCGCCGGAACCCGGCGAGAAAGCTCGCGGAATACGCTCGGTCGCAGCTTGCTCAAATCACCTCTTGGGTCGCTATACCGCCAAACGACCCTCACGTCACATAGAGAACGCCCAAAGGTTCCCATATTGCCCAATTCACCCGTCAAGCGTATTGTCGGGACGAGTTACGCATGGACGGATATTTGGTACATGCGCCGGGCGTGAGGGAGGCTGCCGTGAGCCTGACAGATCAAGCGAGCCCTCGTAGCACCAGAACACCAGCGCGCCGCCGGGAAACGCTCAACGCGACCCCGCACCCGGCATGGGTCACGGACATGCTCGAACGCCTGCGGCCTGAGTGGAATGGGGTGCAGGAGTCCGGGGTCTTCTCCGCGACAAGGCCAGGAGCGTTTCCCGAAAGGATATGGGGCCGGATCCTTCACGAATTCTTCTGCGTAGTCGAATCATTTCCCAAGTACATGGGAATCACCCTAGCCAAGACCACATTCGGCCAAAGCCCGAAAGACGAGTTGGCTAGGAACTGGCTGATCGGAAATATCCGGGTCGAGGCACGCCATGTCGAGTGGTATATCGACTGGGCGGCCGGACACGGGATAAGCCGCGCGGAAATCACCGCGTCCCGTCCGCACGCGGCGGTCGGCGCACTGGACGCCTGGCTGTGGTCGACGGCCTACCGAGGCTCCCTCGCCGAGGCCATCGGCGCGATCAACTACGCGATCGAGGGCACGACCGGCGAATGGACTCGCCAGGTGCTGCCGGTTTTCGCCGAACATTACGGCCACGACAGGGCCACCCTGACCTGGATGGTCAACCACGCGGAATACGACGACAAGCACCCGGTCCAGGCACTGGAGATCATAAAGAACGCGCTGACAGCCGACGGCGAGCCGTCCGAGTCCGCGGTGCGGCGCACCGAGGAAGCCATCCGGCGCTCGCTGCTGCTGTTCCGCGCCGGACTCGACTCCTGCGTCCCCGACTGAGGTCACCTCGCGTTAGCAGCCAGCCGCCCGCTTTGTTGGCATATGTTCCTCGGCTCGTCCTCTCGTTCCTCGAAAGTTTCCGTAGGAAGTGTCATCATAGTGACACTTCCTACGGACACTTGATCGATTCATGGCGGACACAACGGAAAACGTGCCGGTCAGCGGGTCGCCGTGGGCACCGTTCCGGCACCGGCTGTTCGCGGCTATGTGGACCGCCCAGTTCGTCAGCAACATGGGCAGCTGGATGCAGACCATCGGCGCGCAGTGGCTGATGCTGACACTTACCGGCTCCGCCACCTACGTGGCGCTGATCTCGACCGCCAGCAGCCTGCCGATCATGTTACGAGGGCGGCGAGCCTGCCGGTCCGGTGATGGTGAGCATCGAGTACCGCCCGCAGCCGGGGCGCCGCGGGGACCTCATCGCCGCGCTCGAGGACGCCCGGTTCAGCCGCCGCCGCACCGGAGCCTCCGCGTGGCGAGTATGGCAGGACGCCACTGACCCTGACCGTATCGTCGAGCAGTTCATCGTCGCTTCATGGGATGAGCATCTGCGCCAGCATGAGCGGGTTACCCGGCATGACGCCGAGCGGTTCGCCAAAATCCGTGCGATGACCGACCCGGACCATCCGGACGTCGTCACGCACTGGCTAACCGGCGCCTAGAACCAGGTCGTCGCCAGCCAGATGGTCACTGCCGCGGCGACAATGAGCCCGATGTTGAGACCGATCTGGCGGTCACCACGGCGCAAGTGAACCCTGGTCGCGGCGATCTGCAGGATCACGAACCCGATAGCCGCGGCGAACGCCAGCCACGGTGCGATGCCGGTCAGCGGCGGCAGGATCAGCCCGATGGCGCCAAGTACTTCGACCGTCCCGATGGCCCTGACGGCCGGCATCGGCGTGCTGTCCACCCAGGCCATCATCGGCAGCAGCTGCTCACGGGTCCTGATCACCTTTATCCCGCCTCCGTAGAGGTAGAACAGCGCAAGCAACCCGGCAACGATCCAGTAAGCGACGTGCATAAATCCCATCCACGGTAAAGGTCGGGCGTGAACGTGCTGAGCATAACGGCCGGCTGATCGCCCAGGTTGGCGAAGGTGGGCGGGGCTCCGGGCGGGATCATCACGAAAGTGCCCGCAGCCGGGCCGACCACAGATACGGCAGGGCAGGCCATCGGTTCGCCGGTCATGCTTTGATTTCACCGGCTCGGCACAACGGCTGTCCAATACTGATTACGCAGCTTCGATACCCCATGGGTATCGAAGAGCTCCAGCCCAACGGGGATCTGTCCTGGGCGGGTCTCGGCAGCAGGCGGCCGGTGACCGGAAAGTCCCTGAGCGTTCCTGGTGAGTACTGCACCAACCAGCAAAGCCTGGTTCATCCCGAGGGGACGGTGGCGGTGGCGTGAAAGTGGCGCGGGCTGCGGGTCGTGGCGTGCCGCTGCCGCGGGCGGCGCTGTCCGGGGGCATCTTCTCCCGGGTTGGTGCACCCCGGCTGCCGGGCATATCCGGGCATTGCGGACGGGAAATGTGCACTAACCCGGGAGAAGTCAGCGGGTTCGGGCCGGCTGCCGCGCCCAGCCGAGGTGGAGGACTTCCGGCCAGAGG
>JBEKHI010000362.1:0-8516 GCA_050012355.1 Streptosporangiaceae bacterium
GACCGGGTGCTGGATTCCGGTGCCAAGGACATCGTGCGGCGATCGGCGCAGCGCTACCAGGAACTGCTACGAGGCGGCGCGGTAGCCCGAGGGCACACAGGCCTACCGCGCCAGGCCTAAAACGCGGTATGGGATGGACCGCGTTATCGGCGATGCCCGCAGGCTCAGCCCTAACATTACGTAGTCATAGAGAAACTTTTTGCAGTCACCGGCGTGTCGCGTGATCCCCAGCACCACCAGTGGTTGACCAGTGTTTCACCAGTGCCGTGTCTTCTGTCAGCCAATGTCCCCTGTATGTTTATCGCGGCCTATGTAACAACAACCACAGGGGATATAACTTGCACGCTTATTTCCGGAAGCTGCTGACCATCGCGGGGGCCGCCGTGGCAGCGGGCGGGCTGGTGCTAAGCGCGGCGGCGCCAGCGCTGGCCGACACCACCGACGTCTACGTCCAGAAAGCGAACCTGACCGTATCCACGTCCGCGGGTAGCTGCAGTATCTACCTCACCGCGGCCGAGGGGCACAACTACGCGTCGCTGTTCTACAACAACGTTCACTCTGGCGTCGTCTGCCGCGTGCAGCTGGAGCGTTCCGCTAACCACGGGAAGACCTGGGCCCGAGCCTCCGGCCTCGATGCCATCGGGTCGCGATCCGGCACCATAGTCCTGGCCAAGACCTACAACTACTACGTGGGCGGGGACGTGGCCCGCGGCTGCGTGACGGTCAACGGCGGCACCCACTGCACGTCCGCGGTCACCATCAGCGGTGGCTCCGGCGTGCCTGCCCAAGAGGCGCTGTCCCCGAGCTTCCTGGACGAGCTGGTCAGCTCTTCGACATCCGAGGATTCATGCCAGGCCGCGGTCGTCTCCGCCGCCAGCCCGAAGAGTTCCAAGAGCACGGCCGGCGCGGTCTTCATCAACCAGTCCTCCGGCCACACCTGCACGGGCTGGCTGGAGCGGACCAATAACAACGGCAAGACCTGGTACAACGAATCCGCTTCCCATTCGATAGGGAACGTGTCCGGAACCACCGCGTACGCGATCACCGCGACCTACGCCGACGGCACCGGATACAAGGTGCGCGCCTGCCTCCGTCTTTCTGGCAGCTCCGCCGTGCACTGCTCCACCGCCTGGTAACAGCCCCGCGTCCCGGCTCGGCCACTCAACTGGCCGAGCCGGGGCTCGCGTGCCACAGCCGCCGCGGCGCCGCCTTGACCGGCCCGCCAGGACCACCCATCTCCGCGTACGGGGACATCACAAAACCATTAGAAAACACTTGGCCATAACGACGCGTGCGCTGCCCCTCAGGTCCCCCGCGAGCCATCGCCGCCCGGACCGCGTCGATTCCTTCCTTCTCCCGGATCTCGTCAAGCTCCGCCAGGTCCCAGCAGTCGATCCCGTTCACCGTGGTGGCGAGCGGTCCTCCCGCCCACCTCCCCTCCCCCCTTCCATGGCGGATCCGGCCGCGGACCAGCAGCAGCCAGGACCCGAACACCCGCGCCGCGCACCGGTCCTGCACCGATTCGAAGAACGTCAGGTCCACCAGGCCGTGCGCGTCATCGAGGGTGGCGAAGATAATCCGCTGCCCGGAACGCACCGCGGGGGTCTGGGTCGCGACCTTCACCCCGGCGACCAGCACCACCTCTCCTGGACGGCAGTCCCGCAGACGAGCGGAGCGGACGACGCCGAGCCCGTCGAGCAGGTCGGAGTAGAAGCCGAGCACGTGCTGGGTCACGTCGAAGCCGAGCACGTCGAGCTCGGCCTCGACGCGTTCGGCCGGGTCCAGCTCACGTAGCTGTCCCGACGGCACCAGGCCGGCGAAGCCGTCGCTGGTCTCCGCATCGTCGTCGGCGAACAGATCCAGTGTGTTCGATGTCTTGGATGAGGTGCGGTCTAGGACAGTGACGCGGGCCAGGAGATCTCGTCGCGTCGTTATGGTGTAAAGGTTGTCGAAGGCACCGGTGAGGACGAGGCGGTCGGTGACTGGGCGGCTCGCTCCGGCCCGGTTCCAGAAGTCGCGCAGCGAGCGGTACGGCTGACCGGCCACGATGCTCGCGACCTCGGCGTCGCGGATGCCCTTGATCTCGCGGAGCGAGACGCGGATGTTCTTGCCTTCGGTCAGCCAGCCGTCGCCCGACTCGTTAACGTCAACAGGCAGGACACCGATGCCATGCAGCCGGGCGTCGGCGACGATCACCCGCTTGGGGTACATGCCAGGATCATGGGTGAGCACGCCGGCGTAGAACGCGGCCGGGTGATGCCGCTTGAGCCACGCCGACTGGTAGGTCGGTATCGCGAACGCGGCGGCGTGCGCCTTGCAGAACCCGAACCCGCCAAACGCCTCGAGCACGTCCCACACCCGGTCGACGACCGGCTTGTCGTAGCCCTTCGCCGTCGCGGTCGCGCGAAACCAGCGGCGCGCGCTCTCCAGCCCGGCGGGCTCGGACAGCGCGCGGCGCACCTGGTCGGCCTCGGACAGGCCGCAGCCGGTCATCACGTCGATGATCCGCAGCACCTGCTCGTGGAAGACCACCACTCCCCCGGTATCGGCGAGCGCGGGTTTTAGCTTTTCGTGCGGGTAGGACGGCGGTTGCTTGCCGTGCCGGGTGCGCAGGTACGGAGTGATCATGTCCGAGTTGACCGGTCCGGGGCGGAACAGCGAGATGTCCACGATCAGGTCGTGTATGTTGCCCGGCGCCAGTTTTGTGACCAGCTCGCGCTGGCCGGGTGACTCGATCTGGAAGCAGCCGAGCGTGCGGGCTTGCTGGATCATCTCGTAGGTAGGTTTGTCGGCCATGTCGATGGCGTCGAGGTCGATCTTGGTTCCTTGAGTCCGCTCGATCTCCTTGATCGTGTAAGCCATCGCGGACTGCATCCGGACGCCGAGCACGTCCAGCTTGATGACGCCGGCCAGGTCGGCGTCGTCCTTGTCCAGGTGCGACAGCGGCAGGCCGTCGAGTGAGCTGCGCTCGACGGCGGTGCGGTCGAGCAGGCCTTTGTCGGATAGCAGCACGCCGCAGGGATGCATCGCGACGTGTCTCGGCAGCCCATCCAGCTGCTCGGCGATGCGAAACACGGTCGCCAGGTGCGGCGCGGACAGCTGGCTGGTGCGCAGCTCTGGTAGCTCGGTCAGGGCGCTGGTGATGTGTTTCGCGCGGATGTGCGGGAACGCCTTCGCGATCGAGTCGATCTCGGTCGGCGGCAGTCCCATGGCCGCCGCCACGTCGCGGATCGCGGATCGCGCCCGGTACGTCTCCATCATGCTGACGCAGGCGGTGCGCTCCGCGCCGTAGGCGTTCATGATGATCCGGTACGCGTCTATCCGGCGGGCAGACTCCACATCCAGGTCGATGTCGGGCAGGGTGATGCGGTCTTTGGATAGGAAGCGCTCCATGATCAGGTCGTGCTCGAGCGGGTCGATGGCGGAGATGCCCAGCAGGTGGTTCACCAGCGAGCCCGCGCCCGAGCCGCGGATCGCGCAGCGGATGCCCTCGGCGCGGATGCGGTCGGCGACGTCGGCGACAGTGAGGAAGTACGAGGCCATGCCGGTGCGCTCGATGATGTTCAGCTCATGGTCGAGTCGGTCTCGCTGGTATTTTCTTGCTGTTATCACGCAGCGGGCGCGTAGCACCGCGTCCGGGTCGGTCGCGGTCAGTTCAGGGAGGTGCAGATCCCCGATGCCCAGGTCGATCGCCGGATCGAGCATGCAGCGGGTCGCCAGCCTCATGGTCGCCTCGAGGATCTCGTTGTCCATGTTGTCGGCGATCCGCTCCGCGGTGGCGGCCATCTGCTCGGGCGAGGCCAAGTGGGCGCGGCCGTTGAGCTTGCCAAGCTTCGGCGAGCCGAGCGGGACCAGGTTGCGCGCAGCGTCCAGCACCTCCGCGACCCGGCTGTCCGCTGGGTCCAGGTAGCGAACCGCGTTGGTCAGCACCGCGGGGATCTTGTTTCGCTTTGCCAGCCCGGCCATCCGTCCCGCGCGGGCCGTGTCACCCGGCTGGAGGTGATCGGTGAGCTCGATCATGACCTCGCAACGATCACGCCATCTGTCTAGTGCGGCCGCGGCCATATCCGGTCGGCGAGCGGCGATCGCCCGGCCAACGTCACTGTCGTTGCCGAGCAGGATGACCAGGCCAGCCGCATGCTGGGCGACAAGCTCAAGCGTGACCGCCGGCCCGGTGGCGGTGCCGGTGCCGGTGCCGCGCTCGGCGGCGGCGCCGTCGGTGCTGGCGGTGCTGGCGGTGCTGGCGGTGCCGAGGCGCTCGGCGGCGGCACCCTCGGCGGCGTGCGCCGCGCTCACCAGCCGACACAACGACCCCCAGCCGCCCTTCCCCACCGCCAGCACCGTGATCCGCGCCACATCCCCCGGTACCCTTGCCACCCACGTCTCCCCCGGTATCCGTGTCTCCCCCGCGGCGGAGAGCGCCAGGTCCGCGCCAAGGATGGGGGCGATTCCGACCGCTTTACAGGCTTCGATGTGCTTATACGCTCCGTACAACCCGTCGCGATCGGTGAGCGCAAGCGCCGGCGCTCCGTCACTCACAGCCCGCTCAGCCAGCGCCCGCGGGCTCGCCGTGCCGTAACGCAGCGAGTACGACGACGCGACATGAAGATGGATGAAGTGAGCCACGCGAAAAGGTCCCCCCGACCCGAATTAAGGCAAGTTTGCGGTGCACCAGGGTTCCCAGGCGGCCGACTCCCCACACACCCAGAATGCGGCCCGGAATGTCCGCGATGCCGGGCCTGGCACTCCTTCTACAGCGCCGTCGATGGCCCATCGCTAGCGCCATAGCCCCATCGATGGCCCATCGATGGGGCTCGAGTCACCTGCGCGAGCGAGCAGATGTCCTGGTATGCGGGTCAATCCATGACCCTGCGCAGCGTCCACGCGTCGGACGCGATCTCGTGGCGCAGTTCGTAGACGCCCGCCGGGATCCCCTGCCCCGGCGACGCTTCGACACGCCAGAACTCCTGCTCAGGCTGAGACGGCTCGGGACCAGGTTCTCGCCACCAGTCCCGGTTAATCACCCAGTGCTCAAGCACCCCGCGCACGGTGTAAAGCCGACCCCGCCATACGAACCGGACCGGGCGTCCGTCATCCCGAGCCTGGACATCAACCGGCTCCCTGTACACCCTGCTCATCTGCTGCCCGCACTCCCTTGTCTCCCAATCGTCCGGAGACCCCACCGGACCGACCCACCCGGGGGAAGACAGGCAAGTACCACTATGTTCGTGAGGACGAGACCCAACCGCCCTCTTGCTCGAATGTAGGTTCAATCGAACACTATGTCAAATCATGTAGCGTATCTACCTGCGAGAATGCTGTTGTACGCAATCGCAAACGTTAATCATGTGACCCCTACGAAGCCCACCCGGTAGTCACATCGGCACGACCGGCACCACCCGGCACTGATAGCCAACCAAGTCATCATGATTGTTTTAGCGGGGGCCACAAGGCACCAACCGTCGGACACCACGCGACCACCACATCGACGCGGCCGAGCCAGCCGACGGACGCGCACAGGACCCAGCCGACGGCCCGCTGCCCGCTGCCCGCTGCCCGCTGCCCGCTGCCCGCTGCCCGCTGCCCGCTGCCCGCTGCCCGCTGCCCGCTGCCCGCTGCCCGCTGCCCGCACCAGCGAAGCACTTGTCCCGGCTTCGTGTCCCTAACCCGCCGGAAATATCACTCTAAGTTGGGTAGCTAGGGTGCATTAACCCGGGAGAAGTGCCGCCATGCTGGTCCTGGGCTCGGTCCTGGCCCTAGCCCCAGGTCGACGGCCGGCCACCCCCCGTTACCCCCAAGGGCCGCACGGAAGCGCAACGCCCGCTATGCCGGGTTTAGCCGCCCTGGCTCCACTCCCCGACCCCAGCGATGGGCCATCGATAGCGCCATAGCCCCAGCGATCGGCCATCGATGGGGCTAGAGCGGAGGGCAGGAGCGTCAGGGGGCTAGGGCGTGGGGGGTGGCGGTGATGCGGGCTGGGATCGTGGAGGATTGCTTCAGGGTGCGGATGATGGGGGAGGTTTCTACTCGGTCGACCGAGCGGAGGGAGCCTACCCGGGAGGTCAGGAAGTCGTAGAGCGCCTCTTCGTCGCGGCAGACCGCGCAGGCCAGGAGGCTGAACGCTCCGGTGGTGGCCGCCGCGTAGGCCACCTCGGGGAACTCACCGAACGCCTCTCCGGTGGCGGCTAGCTCCGACGGCGGCACCGACAGCCATAGCCAGGTCGGCGCGTGAAACCCGAACGCGGGCAGGTCGAACTCCAGGTCGTAGATCATCGTCCCGGACTCGAGGAGCTGGTCCATCCGCCGCCGGACCGTCGACTCGGACCAGCCCACCGCCTTCGCCAGGTCGGCGTGACTGGTCCGCCCGTCGACCCCCAGCTCGCGAAACAGCGCCAGGTCCAGCTCACCGATTTCCAGCATCTCTTCCCGCACCGGGTGCCGCAGCGGTTCCACCTGGTCCGGCGAGAGCATCCGCAGGAATCCCAGTCCGCCATTCGCCGCCACGTACAGGTGCAGCAGCCGGTGCGCGCTCACCGCGACGACCCGGCCGCCGCGCGGCAGCTTGGCAAGCACGGCGTCCCGTTCGGCGGCCGCGCCGCGCACCGTGCACAGCACCTCGGTGTCGCCGGACAACAGCTGGACCCAGGCGGTGTCCGGCCGACGGGCCAGCGCCTCGGCGAGCGGCTGCGCGCTGCCCGGCACGCAGCGCAGATGCAGCAGCCAGCCGAGCGACCCCATGGACTGCTTGGCACGCAACCCGACGACCCGGAACACCCCGGCACTGCGCAGCCGCCGGTACCGCCGCGCCACCGTGTGGTCCGACACCCCGAGCACCGCCGCGATCTCGCTGAACGAGGCGCGTCCGTCCACCGCGAGGCAGTGGATCATCTTCCGGTCGATGTCGTCGATTTCCATCATCTCACCGTAGCAAATGTCGAAAACCATCATTCATAACGCCGTGACTACCTCTCTCAGCCACCCATCCAGCACCCTGAAGGCATGCGCAAATGGCTACCGCTCGTCGCGATCTGCGCGGGCACCTTCATGCTGCTAGTCGACGTGACGATCGTGAATGTGGCACTGCCGGACATGGCGAGGTCATTGCACACCACGTTCAGCGACCTGCAGTGGGTGATCGATATCTACGCGCTGGTACTCGCGGCGCTGGTGCTAACTGCGGGCTCGGTCGCCGACCGGATCGGACGGCGCACGGTCTACCTGGCGGGCCTGGTGCTGTTCGCGGCCTCATCGGCGGCGTCGGGCGCGGCGACCAGCGCCGCGATGCTGATCGCGGCCCGTGGTGTCCAGGGGCTCGGCGCGGCGATGATGTTCGCCACCACCATCGCGCTGCTGAGCAACTCCTATCAGGGCAGGGACCGAGGTGTCGCGTTCGGTGCCTGGGGAGCGACAAACGGGGCGGCGGCCGCGGCCGGGCCGATACTCGGCGGCCTGCTGACAACCCATGTCGGCTGGCGGTGGATTTTCTATGTGAACCTGCCGGTCAGCGTGATCGCGGTGGCGATGACGGCGCTGGTGATCACCGAATCCCGCGACCCCGCGGCGCGGCGCATCGACCTTCCCGGCATGGTGACCTTCACCGCGGCCGCCGCTTGCCTGACCTACGCGCTGATCCGCGGCGGCTGGTCGTCACCGGCCACCCTGGGGTTGCTGGGCTCCGCGATCGTCATGCTCGCGTCGTTCGTGGTGATCGAGCTGAAGCGGCGGGATCCGATGCTGGACCTGTCCCTGCTGCGAAACCGCGCGTTTAGCGCCCTGATCATCGCCGGCGCGCTGATGTCGGTGGCTGCCTGGGCCGCGATGACATACGAGTCGCTGTGGCTGCAGTCGCTGCTCGGCAAGTCCGCGATTGGCGCGGGACTGGTGCTGCTGCCCGCCGCGTTGATGGCGTTCGTCGTGTCAGCCGGACTCGGCAGGCACATGCACCGGTTTTCCCCTCGGCTGCTCATCGGCACCGGGATGGCGATCATCGCGGCCGGGGCGCTGGCCCAGGCCATGATCAGGTCCGGCTCGGCCGGCTGGGTCATCATGCCGGGTACCGCGCTCGTCGGCGCCGGAGCCGGCCTGGTCATGGGGCCGATGTCCTCGGCCGCGATGGCCATGGTCCCGCACCAGAAGGCGGGCATGGCGGCGGGCGCGTTCACTACCTTCCGCCAGCTCGGCTACGCATTCGGGATCGCGGTACTCGGCGAGGTGTTCAGCGGCGGGCTGACCAGGGTCGCCGGCGCGCGGACCGGCGCGGAGCTGACCGGCGGCGAGGCGGGCAACGTGCTGGCCAGGGACCCCGGCCTGTCGCGCCTGGTCCACGAGGCGTTCGCCGCCGGCCTTGACCAGACCCTCCTGGTAGCCGCGGGCCTAGGCGTCATCGGCGCCGTGATCGTCGTCGCCTTCGTCCGCACCCCCACCCAACCCGCCGTCCCCGCCGCGGCCCCCTCCCCCGCTACCCCCGTTCGCCAAGGGCAGCGATGAGTCATCGCTGCCCTCGGGGGCCGGGGCGC
>JBEKHI010000363.1:0-8444 GCA_050012355.1 Streptosporangiaceae bacterium
TCGACAGGGGTTGGTCGGGGGCCGACGGGCGGCGCGGGCCGCCGGGTCAGTCGGGTGGCGGGGCGGTGGTTGACCTGAGGACCAGCTCGGGGGCGGGCTCCGTGACCACCAGCTCTACCGGGTCCTTGTCGTTCAGGACATCCATCAGCACGCGGACGGACTGGCGGCCCATCTCGTACAGCGGCATGCGGACGGTGGTGAGCGGGGGGCTGGTGTAGCCGGCCACCCAGTCCTCGTGAATAGCGATGACCGACAGCTCGCCGGGCACCCTGATGCCGAGCTCGGCGGCTGCCCCGAGTACGCCGAACGCCGCGTTGATGTTCGCTACCAGCACCGCGGTCGGCCTGCGGCGCATCGACATGATCTCGGTCAGCGCCCGGCCGCCTTCCTCGGGCGCGTAGCCCAGCTTGCGCGTCCAGTCGGCGTTCTGCCGCAGGCCGGCCGAGTGCAGCGCCTCTCGGAACCCTTCCTCACGCCGCCGGGCAGTACCGCTGGTGCGCAGCCCCGAGATCATCCCGATCCTGGAGTGCCCGAGGTCGATAAGGTGCCTGGTCGCGAGCCTGGCGCCCGCCGCGTCGTCAAGCGACACCGAGCCTCGCGCGGTGCTGCCGCGGGGCGCCTTCCCGTTGACCAGGACCACCGGCACCTCGTGCTGCATGAGCTGGCGCAGCGCCACCTGGTCGAGATGGTCGTCGCGCTGCAGCAGGCAGCCGTCCACCCGGCCCTCGCCCACCAGACGGCGCAGCATCTCCCCGCCGGGGTCGACGCGTTCGGCCCGGCCCAGCAGCACGATGTCGCCGCTCTCGTCAGCGCCATCTTCGACGCCGCGCAGCAGCTCCGCGAACACCGCGTTGTGCACGTCGGGGACCAGCAGCGCGATCACACCGGTCTTGGACAATCGCAGCGCGCGTCCCGCGTGGTTGGCACGGTAGTCCATCTGCTGAGCCAGCTGGTGAATCCGGTCCCGGGTCTCTTGCCTGACCCGGACCGCGGGATCGTCGTTGAGCACCCTGGACACCAGCGAGACGGACACCCCCGCGCGCCTGGCCACGTCTTTAAGCGTCACCATGGCGCTGACCCCCTTCTGGGTAAACGATTGTTCTTATGCATGCTACGACGAGCGAGGGAGCTCTCTAGATGATCGACATGTTCGCCCCGGTGTCGGAGTTCTGCACGATCCGGGTTCCGCCGGGTCACCGGTTGCCCATCGGCATCGTGGGGGCCGGTGCCATCGTGGCCACCGCGCACCTGCCCGCCTACCGGGCCGCCGGCCTTGAGATCGCCGGCATCACCGACCTAGACCTGGACAAGGCGCGGGACGTGGCGAAACAGTTCGACGTGCCGAGGGTATACCCGGATCTGGACGCGCTATTGGCCGACGAGCGGGTGCGCGTCGTGGATGTCGCGGTCCCGAGCGCGGCGCAGCCAGCGATCGCCCGGCGGGTGCTGGAATCCGGCCGGCACCTGCTCGGCCAGAAGCCGTTCGCCACCTCGCCGGACATCGCGGCGGAACTCGCTGGCCTCGCGGACGATCGCGGGCTGGTCCTCGCCGTCAACCAGCAGCTGAGGTTCGACGAGGGAATCGCTGCGTCGTTTTGGATGAAAGAGCTTGGCTGGATCGGCGAAGTGACCGCGGTCACCTTTGATGTGGACATCGCCACTGACTTCGCGTCGTGGGAGTGGCTGCGGGAGTCGCCGCGGGTGGAGATCTCGTACCACTCGATCCACTACCACGACGCGGTGCGCTGGTTCCTCGGTGAGCCGGAGACCGTGTTCTGCGCGGCCGGGCGGGTACCGGGGGAGCGGGTGGTGGGTGAGACCAGGACGATTTCCACGTATACGTTCGCCAGCGGTGCCCGGGCGCTCGTGCATTCGCGACATTCCAACCGCTGGGGAGACCCGTCGGCGACCTTCCGGGTCGAGGGGACGCGCGGCGCGATCAGGGGAACGCTCGGGCTGCTCTACGACTACCCGCACGGCCGCCCGGACACCCTTGACGTACGCAGCGAGGTACTGCCCACCGACGGGTGGGTGCCGTACCCGGTGACCAGCCGGTGGATACCCGACGCGTTCGCCGGCCCGATGGCCTCGCTGCTCGCCGCGGTCGCCACCGGTAGCCAGCCGCGCTCATCCGGGCGGGACAACGTCGGGACGCTGCGCCTCGTCGAGGCGCTGTACGAATCCGCCCGCAGCGGCTCGGCATGCCGAATCGGCTCTTGAAGCCGAGTCATCGCTTGGTATAACGTTTGCTCACTGTCCCAGCGTCGGGAGGAAGGAGCGTCGCCTTGGCCGTTGACGTGGGTCCCGTGGTCACGGGCAGCGAGGCATCCGCCGCCGTCCGGGTCCGTCGTGCCACACCACGGGCGAAACGAGAGGCGCGCTGGTTCTACCTGCTGTCCACCCCGTGGATGATCGGCTTCGTGCTGTTCGGCGGCGGCCCGATCCTCGCCTCGGCCGTGATCAGCCTGATGAACTGGCCGCTGCTATCGTCGGCGCACTGGGTCGGCCTGGCCAACTACGAGCAGATAATGCACGACTCGACGTTCTGGTCCGCGCTGTGGAACACGCTGTACTTCGGCGGCGGGTCGGTCGCACTGACGCTGATCTGCACGTTCGGCTTCGCGCTGCTGCTGAACCTCAACGTGCGGGGGCAGTGGTTCTTCCGGCTCGTCTTCTACCTGCCGACCGTGACCTCGGGGATCGCGACGGCGTTGCTGTGGGAGCTCATACTCAACCCAGATTACGGGCTGATCAACCGGGTGCTCGGGCTGGTGGGCATCCAGGGACCCGGCTGGCTCGCCTCGCAGCACTGGGCGATGCCCGGGCTGATCATGATGAGCGTCTGGGGTGCGGGCAATACGGTCGTCATCTACCTGGCCGGGCTGCAGGGAGTGCCAAAGTCGCTGCACGAGGCGGCGGCCATCGACGGCGCCGGCTGGTGGCGCCGGTTCCGCAGCGTCACCCTGCCGATGATGTCGCCGGTCATCTTCTTCAACTGCATCACCGGTTTCATCACCAGCCTCCAGGCCTACGTGCTGATCCTGATCATGACCAACGGGCAGCCAGGCAGCAACACGATCGTGCTCGGGCTGTACATCTACCGCGAGGCGTTCGTCTACTTCAACCTCGGCTATGCGTCGGCGCTGGCCTGGATCCTGCTGATGGTGATCGTGGTCATCACCGTCACCCAGTTCCTTATCGGAAGGCGGCTCGTCTACAGCGAGTCCGCCAGAGGAGGTGTCTGAATGGTCTCGGGCTTTCGGGCACGCCTCGTCGGGCGCGGCGCCGCTTACCTCGCGCTGATCATCGGCGCGGTCGTGTTCCTGCTGCCGTTCGCGTGGATGGTCACGACCGCGCTCAAGAGTAACCAGTCGGTCCTGTCGTACCCGCCGACATTCTTGCCGGACGGGTTTCACTGGGGCAACTTCGCCGCCGCGTGGGAAGCGCTGCCGTTCAACACGTTCCTGGTGAACTCGATCGTCATCACCGTGCTCAGTGTCGTCGGGTCGGTGGTCTTCAGCACGATCTCGGCCTACGCGTTCGCCAGGTTCCGTGCCCGGTGGCGCAACCTGATGTTCGCGCTGCTGCTCGGCACGATGATGATTCCCGGCGAGGTGATCATCGTGCCCGACTTCATCCTGTTCAACAAGCTCAGGCTGGTGGACACGATCTGGCCGATCGTCTGGCCGTACTGGTTCGGCTACGCGTTCTTCATCTTCCTGCTCCGCCAGTTCATGCTGACTATCCCGCGCGAGCTTGACGAGGCGGCGCACATCGACGGTGCCGGGCACCTTCGGGTGCTGTTCCGCATCATCGTTCCGCAGATGAAGCCGGCCATCGCCACGGTGACGGTATTCGCGTTCATCTGGAGCTGGAACAACTTCCTCTACCCGCTGATCTACCTGCGCGACCAGTCCAAGTACACGATGCCGCTCGGCCTGCAGCTCTTCGTCAGCGCGCAGTACATCACCAGGTACAACCAGATGATGGCGATCTCGCTGCTCATGCTGGTCCCGGTCGTCATCGTCTTCCTCATCGCGCAGCGCTCGTTCGTCCGCGGTATCACCCTCACCGGTCTTGGCGGCCGCTGAGGCCCGGCCGGCCAGCCCGGTGCGGCTGGTGCTGGTGCTGGTGTGGTCTGCTGCGGAGGCCGCGCGACCGCCATCGATGTCCCATCGCTGGCGGTATAGCCCCAGCAGTGACCCATCGACAGGCTTGTAGAACTACCCTTGCCGGGCGATATGCCGCCGATAGTTGGGATATATCCCCTCGAGGCGGCCGGGCAGGCCGTCGGCTAGGCGCCGCCGCCGCGGCACATCGCCGCCGCCGCCGCACATTGGCGCTGCGGCACATCGGGCCGCCCCCGCCCGCCCCCCGTCCGCCGCGCTCCGCAGACTCCTACGCGGCGTGGCGGCGAGACGGCTGGGGTCGGTCGCGTCGCAGCAGGCGGCGTTCCTCCGGTGTGGTGCCGCCCCAGATGCCCGCGGGCTCGCCCGCGCGCAGTGCCCAGTCAAGGCATTGCGCCGCCACCTGGCAACGGGCGCAGACAGCCTTGGCAGCCGCTAGTTCCCGGGCCGACGGAGCGGAATCGCTAACCGGGAAGAACAACTCGGGGTCGATGCTCGGTTCATGGCAGGCGGCGTCGTCTGCCCAGGATTTGCTGATCATGGGCCCTCCGCTAGGTCGAACAGGGTGGCGAGCTGGTCGCCGCTCACGGCTTTTGTCCGGGATAGGACGAGGTCCTCGATGATCCGGTTGAGCGTTGTTTCCACGCTTCCGAGCTGCTCGGGGTGCGCGAACTCAACCCGGCGGGCTAGCCGGGCTATCTCGGCTACCACGAGGTCCTCGCACCAGTGCTGGAGCAAGTCGCTCGCGTTGGCTGGCCCGGACACCATCGTGACGGCCACATCCGCCTCCGGCTCACGTAGTTCCTATCTCTATACAAGGTAGTACTACAAGCCGTCGTATATCTAGACTTAAGTTGCGATGCGGTAACTCTCCTGTTACACCGGTCCCGGTGGCCACCGGGACCGGTGTAACAGGGGTCAGGAGCCGTAGACGACCGGCGTGATGTACGTCCCCGGGCGCGTCGCGCCGTCCTGCAGCAGGATCCGCTGGCTCCAGGTCACCTCGGCATGGCTGTAGGCGTTCGGCGGCGTGATGATCAGCTTGGTCACGGCGATGTCGGCGCTGTCACCGGCGGCCTCGGGAAGGTAAATAAGGTGGAAGTGCGCGGTCTCGCCCGGCTGCAACGTCACCCGCGAGTACTTCGCCGACGAGCGTTCCAGCGACCAGGTGTAGTTTTTCTGGCCGTTCGCCGTGCCTACCAGGTCCACGCCGGGGAACCCGCTCATCGTGCAGGCGAACGATACCTTGTTGGTCAGGTCAACGACCTGCGTCTTCTGGCTAGAACTGCCGCTCGTGGCACCGAGCTTGAAGCTCAGGTCTGACGCCTTGCAGGTGCTGAGCGAGGTAGTGGCCTCGGCCGACGCCCCGGCGGCGGCAGTCGTCGTGGCGGAGCTCGCGGCCGGACTCGCGGCCGGGCTAGTGCTCGAGCCCGTCGACGAGGCATCGGTCGAGCTGCCTGACGAGCAGCCGGCAATCGCTAGTCCGGCCACGAGAACGCCGAACGCCGCCACTGTGAATGTACTAAGTCCCCTGGTCATAGGAGCAAGGTAGTGTCAGCGTCCTTTTGAAACGACGCAGCACGCCGGGTCGTCGGAAAGATTTTGGCTCAGAGCGCGGGGCGGAAACCCTCGTGCCGCACCCGCCACCGCGCGGGCCACCCGGGACGATCAGTCGACGGCCCGCCGTCCCAGCCGGCCGTCATCATCGCCACCGCCCACAACAGCCCGCCGTTACCCGGCAGGTACCAGTCGTTGCTGAATCCCGCCGCGGAATACCGGTTTCGCGGGGCGTCGAACAGCAGCCAGTCCACCGCTTCGGCCGGCCGTTCCAGCCGGGCGGCGGTCATCGCGAGCATGGGGAAGTCCTTGCCCCAGATGTTGCTGGTCTGCCCGGCACCGCGCAGGTCTCCCGCCACCCGCTCGTAGGTGGCCGCCATCACGACCGGGTCGATCAGCGGCCCGCGGATACCACTGTAGGCCTCCAGCCAGGCGGGACGCAGGTACCGTGGCCCCGGTGACCCCGCCCACCGGCCGGTCACCGGCCAGCTGCCCTCCGGCGCGGTGTTCCAGCGTTCCGGATGCGACTCCGTATCGACATAGACGCCGTCTCTGACGCAGGGCCGCGACAAATAGGCCAGAACATGGTCCCACCGCCGGTCGCGCGACATCCCGAGCCGTTCCCGCCAGCGCTGCGCGATGCCGAGCGAGCAAGCCCAGTAGTTCAGCTCGCTGGTGGGGTTCCAGCTATCGGTCCCGAGGTCCCCCTCCGCTCCGCTCATCACCGGCGGCCCGAGCACGTAACGCGCGCCATCCCAGGCGGCGAAGTCCGCCATCATCTCGGCGGTCTCGAACACGATGTCCCGCCAGGTACGCAACGTCGCGTCGGTCGGTGAAGCCCGGTAGCACAGCTCCGCGAACAGGAGCGGATGCGCGTTCTGGGTGATCCGGTGCGGACCGTACTCCCAGCTCTCCCAGCGCCCGTCCGGAGACGGGGTCTTCAGCCACTTGGCCCCCCGCCAGCCCTCGGCCCGGGCCTCCGCCCGGGCGGCCGGCAACCCCGTCGACCGCAGCCACTCGAACCAGCCGTCAAGCATCCGCGACCGGTCCCAGAGCATGAAGTGCGCCCCGTGCCACGCGGTCATCTCCAGGTGGAACTTGCCGTACCAGCTGTTCAGCAGCAGCCCGCTCTCCTGCGGCGGGGCGGAACCCGACGAGTTCACCGCGGTGAGATACTGCGAGAGCACGATCCGCCGCTCGAGTTCTGGCCAGTGGTCATCCTCGCTGTCCGCCAGATCGACCGCCGCGCCCGCGGACCAGAATCCCGCCCAGTACCCGGCCGCGGCTTGCCGCGTCTCATCGAATCCCGGCGGTTCACCGAGGACGCCGTCCGGCGAGAAGCAGCAGGTCAGCTCGATCTCCTCGCCGTCAGCCGTCACCGTCACCGTGTGCGGCGCGGTGAACCGCGCGGTCCCGCCGCTGGCCCGGATCGCGCAGTAGTAGCTCGTGTCGTCGATAACCCGCCGGACAGACCCGTCCAGCACCTCGGTGACATGATCTGCGGGCCTGCTGGTGTCGCTCAGCTCCCGCCCGTTGGCGACTGGGTACCCGAAACCGACGTTGACGGTCAGCCCGCCGCTGCGCAGCAGCGGCGACCGCACCCGCGCCGCGACCAGGCTGAGCTGCGGATGACACACCACCGCCGTTTGCACTGGAAAACCAGCTGTCCAAAACGACGCATCGATGATCCCTTCCCACAGCCGCAGCCGCTGGGTGATGCCGGTAACCGATTCCTGGTCGAGCGGCGCACCCGATCCTTGCGCGAAGAAGAGCCTGCCGAGGTTAAGCCGGTGCGGGTTGTCGTACAGCCAGCCGGCCAGGTCGTCCTGATCGTGCGGCGCCAGGTAGTACCTGGTCCGGCCATGGGTGACGATCGGGGTCCTGACCCGGTCGGCGGGGTCGAGGCCAGCGGGCAGCGGATCGGCGTGCCAGGCCCAGCTGGACAGCGTGTTCCCGTAGAACGTCTGCAACCCGGTCACGTCAGCGCCGAACGCGAAATCGCCGTTCCCGACCTGTAGCGGGCTCGTCTCGTCCGGTGCCCGGAGCACGACGTCGTGGCGGCTCACGACCGCGTGCCGGTCGATGCCTGCGCGGCCTATATCTGGCATGGATCAAACGTTATACCAAGGTGTCTGACCCCCTCGGTTGCCGTGCGGTGCCTCGAGGAAGCGAGACGCCCTTGGACCTGATCGCGACGAACCGCAGAATGTGCCCCTTCCGTGCCTGATTAATCCCGACTGCTGGTGATCGCGGCACGCCGGCGCAATGGCGGCGCTCATGACGCAGAACACCGCAGACCGCCGTGCCGTCCCCTGTTCATGATCCATGCGCACGTCAGCTGGCAAGCGTCCGCCATTAGCCTGGTGACTGTTTTGAACTTTCCGATCTCGGGAGTAATCGCCGCTGCTACTGGTATTGAATTATATTCCGCCAATTCGCACTTGCCGCCGCGCCGATAACACTTGGGCCCGCGCCGACGGGGTGGTGCCGGGCGGGCGTGCTTTCAGCGTGCGCGCGGTGGCGGGTGACAGGCTGGCGGGAAGCTGCTCGGAAATTCCCGTACCTCAGCGGCATGCTGGCACGCGAAGCACCTGTTCGGCCGACCGGCTGAATAGGAGAAGCTGGTGTACGGAGAACCGTAGTACTGCTTTATGGCGAAAAGGCACGATACTGGTTGCCATGGACGGCCGCCGGGACACGTCAGGGGCACGGCTGGGCGCCATCGTGCGCGAGTTTCGGCGAGCGGCGGGGCTGACGCAG
>JBEKHI010000364.1:0-8441 GCA_050012355.1 Streptosporangiaceae bacterium
GGCTGCTCCTGAGGGCTACTTCGTGCTGCCGGCCCACCCGTGGCAGTTCCGGCTTCTTGAGGAGGACGAGTGGCTGCGGCGGGCGCTGCGCGACCGGCTGCTGCTTGACCTCGGTCCGGGCGGCACCCAGGTCGCGGCGACCTCCTCGGTGCGCACCGTGTACGACCCGGAAGCCGACGTGTTCTGCAAGTTCAGCCTGGCGGTGCGCATCACGAACTGCGTACGGACCAGCGCCTGGTACGAGCTGGACGCCTCGGTCTTGCTGACCGAACTGCTCACCCCGTTGCTGGATGGTGCGGTGCTGCTCGGCGAACCGGGCTACCGCACCGTGGCGTCGACCAGCCGGCGGTGCTACGAGGGCCTGTCCGTGCTGGTCCGCGAGGGCTTGCGCGGACGGCTTGAACCCGGGATGGTCCCGCTGCTGGCCGGGGCACTCGCGGAGAACGGGGTGCAGACCGACGACCCGGCGCTTTGGTGGCACGCGTACCTCGCCGCGACCGTCCCGCCGGTGCTCACCGCGTTCTTCGCGCATGGAGTGGTGCTCGAGCCGCATCTGCAGAACGTGCTGATCTGCACCGGGCGCGACGGTATGCCGTGCCGCGCGCTGTTTCGCGATCTGGAGGGCGTCAAGCTGGTGCGCGAACGGCATCTCCGGGTGCTTGATGAGCTGCCGTCTGATGGTGCCGCCCGGCTTGGGTACGACGAGGAGCGCGGCTGGAACCGGGTCGCGTACTGCCTGTTCGTCAACCATCTGGACCAGATCGCCGCCGCGCTGGCGGACGGGCATCCCGGTATCGAGCCGGTGCTGTGGGACATCGCCCGGGGTGTCGTGACGGAGTGCGCGCGGGAGCTTGGCTGGCCGCCGCGGCTGCGGGCGCTGATCGCCGGCGTGCCGCTCCCAGCGAAAGCCAACCTGCGGGTGCGGTGGGCCCGCGGCGCCGACCGGGAAGCCGGTTATGTCAGAGTGCATAACCCTTTGGGGGATTGGTGATCATTCCATCGCGGGTGCGTGACCTGGCGTCCCGGATCTCGCTGCCGGGCTATATCTACGACCTGACCGGGCTGGCGTCGCATGCGGCCGCGATCCGGGCGGCGCTCCCGGCGTCCGCGGAGTTCTACTACGCGGTCAAGGCCAACCCCGACCCGGAGATCCTGCGGACCCTGGTGCCGCACGTGGATGGTTTCGAGGTCTCCTCGGGCGGTGAACTACGCCATGTGACGAAAGTGGCGCCTGAGATGCCTGTGGCCTTCGGCGGCCCCGGTAAAACCCGGGACGAACTGGACGCCGCGGTGGCGGCTGGCGTCACCCTGCACGTCGAGTCCGCCCGCGAGGCCCGCGAGCTAGCTGGCCTCGCGGCCCGCGACATCGACGTCCTCCTCCGCGTCAACCCGCCCGCGCCCATGATCGTGGACAGTTCGGACCGCATGCAGGTCGAAACTGCCCACGATCATGGGCCCGACCTGGTGATGGGGGGAGCGGCGTCGCCGTTTGGGATGGATTTGGAGGAGCTCCAGCGGTGCCGGGGGGTGCTGGGGTCGGCGGGGCGGCTGCGGGTGCGCGGGTTGCACGCGCATGTGGCCAGCGGGCTCTCTGTGGCTGGGGCGATTGAGGCGGCTCGGCGGCTGGACGGGATCGCGGAGGGGGCCCCGCTGATCAACTGCGGCGGGGGGATGGGGGTCGACTACCGGGCGCCGGAGCAGGTGTTCGGGTGGGCGGAGTACGGGCGCGGGCTGGCCGCACTTGGCAGGCCGGTGCGGATCGAGCCCGGGCGGACGGTCACCGCCTACTGCGGCTGGTACGTGACGCGGGTGCTCGATGTGAAGACAAGCTACGGGCAGACGTTCGCGATCGTCGCGGGCGGTACCCATCACCTGCGCACGCCCGCCGCCAAGGGGCATGACCAGCCCTGCGTGCTGCTCGGCGACGTGGGATCGGGGACGACGACGTTCACCGGGCAGCTGTGCACGCCGAAGGACGTGCTCGCGAAGAACGTGCCCGGGCGGCCGCGCGCGGGGGACATTGTGGCGTTCGGGATGGCCGGGGCGTATGCGTGGAATATCTCCCACCATTCGTTCCTGATGCATCCCGAACCGTCGTTTAACTATGTGTAAGGGGTAAGTGTTGTGGGGTTGTGTGAACACGGGGCGGAGTGCCACGCCGGACTTGCCGTTGACGCGGTGGCGTCCGCGCCGGAGGCGGCGCGCGCGTGGTTGCTGATCGAGCACCCCGGGCCATGGGCGCCCGAGCAGCTCGACACGGCGGGGTTGCCGGAGATCGCTAAGGAGGCCGACGCGCTGGGGATCAGGGTCCAGCTCATCCGGCGGCCGGGCGAGGCGGGGCGGCGGATCTACGCGGCCTGGACGGGCGGACCATCGCCGTGGACCGGGGAGTTCACCGGCGACCTGTCGGCGCTCGCGGCTGGGCTGGAGTCGGCGATTGCGGAGCCGTCGGAGCCGCTGTACCTGGTGTGCACCCACGGGCGGCGTGATGCCTGCTGCGGACGTTACGGTGGCGCGCTGGCCCGGGCGCTGGCTGGCCGCGGCTACCCGATGTGGGAGACCTCGCACGTCGGCGGCCACCGGTTCGCGGCCAACCTGGTGATCTTGCCGCACGGTCTGTACTACGGCCCGGTGACCGTCGACAGTGCCGCCACCGCGATTGACGCCTACCGGCAGGGCCTCGTGATCGCGCCCAGGTACCGGGGCAGGGCGGGCCTGGCCACCGCCGAGCAGGCCGCCGAGCACGCCGAACTCTCCGTTACCGGATCCATTGTGCTGCGAGGAGCCCCGGTCACGGCCCGCTGACCCCGCAGTAGCCTCCGTCGGCCCCCAGCCCCCGCCTGCGGATGCTGGTGGGTGCTGCATTACTCAGCTTCTTTGCTGGTTGGTGCCACACTGACCATAAACGCAACCGCCGCTGCGCCCGGAGCGTCTCAGTAGTTTGAGGCAGGAAGGGGCGTTTGTGAGCGATAACAGCAAGAAAGTGTCGCGGCGGATCGTGCTGCTGGCGGCGGGCGGGATCGTGGTGTCGACCACCGCCGCGGCGGTGATCGCGGAGGGTTCGCCGGGTGCCAAGCTGACCGCGGCCGCTCCTCGGCCCAGTCGGCGCGCCACTCCGGTGGTTAGCCCCACCGAGACCAGCCGCCCCAGGGAAACAGCTCGCCACCGGACCGCAAAGACCGCCGAGCCGATGTACTACGTCGACGACGGGCCGAAGACGGTGGCGCTGACGATCGACGACGGGCCGAGCCCGGTGTACACGCCGCAGGTCCTCAAGCTGCTCGATAAGTACCGGATCACCGCCTCGTTCTCGATGATCGGCCGCAACGCCGCCACCTATCCGGCTATCGCCCGCGAGGTAGCGCGGGCCGGGCACCTGATCGTGAACCACACCTGGGACCACGCCGATCTCGCCCCGATGAAAGCGGTCGCGGTCAGGGACGAGATCACCCGGGCCACGGAGGCGATCCACCAGGCCACCGGGGACGTGCCCCGGATATTCCGTGCACCCTATGGCGCGTGGTCGCCGACGGTGCTTGATTACTGCGCAAGCAACGGGCTGACCGCGCTGGACTGGTCGGTGGACCCGCGCGACTGGTCGATGCCGGGGACCGCCGAGATCGTGGACAACATCATGGCCAACACCCGCACCGGGTCGATCATCCTGGAGCACGATGGCGGCGGGAACCGCGCGGAGACCGTCGCGGCGCTCAAGATCGTCATTCCCCGGCTCCTCGACGAGGGATACCGCTTCCGTACTCCCTGACCGAGACTGGGTGGCATGGCTACGCGGATCCATACCCCGGTGTGCCTCACCCTGCTGGTGGTGCTCCTAGCGGCCGCGGTAGGCGTCGCCGCGGCGGCGGTGACGGATGGCTACCAGGTCCGGCGGGTGGACGCGGGCCTGCTGGCGTGTGCCCGCGGCATGCTCAGCCAGCCGTTCGCGGCGCTGCCAGCATCCGGCCGGGTCGGGTCCGCAACCTGCGACATGGAGCTGCTGACCGCCACCGGTCAGCCACTGACTCCGGGTACCGGCCCGGCGATTCCGGCCAGCGGCTCCTGGCTGGCGTCGCACGCGGGACAGCCGGTCACCGTGCCGGGCACCGGAAGCAGGACGAGCTGGCGCGTCGTCCTCGCGGCGGTCCATTACCAGCCGCAGCGCATCCTGTACGTGTACGGGCCGGACAACGTGCGGTACCTGATCGGAAGCCGCGGGCCGGGCGGGGTGCTCGTGGTCATGTCAGGGCTAGCCGACGAGAACGTGCTGGCCGCGCGGTACGCCGGAGCCGTCGTGCTGCTCGTCCTGCTCACGGCCGGAGTGCTGGCCGCGAAACGCCGGCCGCCAGTGTTGCGCCTGACCGATGAGTAAGCACATCACCGGGTGTCGATGACGCGGCGCATCTTGCCGGCCGATCGCTCGATCGCGCCCGGCTCCTGCACGGCGATCTCGGTTGTCACGCCAATCGTGTTCTTGATCAGCGCGACCAGCTGCGTGCCCGCCGCGTCGGCTTCGGCCGCCGTGATATCGGCGCGGCGCTCGACGTGGACCGCCATCGCGTCCATCCGGCCGCGGCGGGACAGGTGCAGCTGGAAATGCGGGGACAAGGCGGGGGTGCGCAGGATGAGCTCCTCGATCTGGGTCGGGAACAGGTTCACGCCCCGCAGGATGACCATGTCGTCGGTGCGGCCGGTGATCTTTTCCATCCGGCGCATGGTGCGGGCGGTGCCAGGCAGCAGCCGGGTGAGGTCCCGGGTCCGGTAGCGGACGACCGGCATCGCCTGCTTGGTGAGGGAGGTGAAGACCAGCTCGCCGGGTGCGCCGTCCGGCAGCACCTCGCCACTGTCCGGATCGATCACCTCGGGGTAGAAGTGGTCCTCCCAGATGTGCAGCCCGTCCTTGGTCTCGACGCACTCCTGGGCGACGCCTGGGCCAATGACCTCGGACAGCCCGTAGATGTCGGTGGCGTCGAGGCCGGCCCGAGCCTCCATTTCCGTGCGCATTTCGTTGGTCCAGGGCTCGGCGCCGAAGATGCCATACCGCAGCGAGCAACTAGCCACCTCGAGGCCCTGGCGCTCCATCTCGTCGATGATGGCGAGCATGTAGGAGGGGGTGACCATGATGATGTCCGGCCGGAAGTCACGGATCAGCGCCACCTGCCGTTCGGTCATGCCGCCAGAGACGGGGACGACGGTGCAGCCGAGCTTCTCGGCGCCGTAGTGCGCGCCCATGCCGCCGGTGAACAGGCCGTACCCGTAGGCGTTGTGCAGGATGTGCCCGGGTCGGCCGCCAGCGGCGCGGATCGAGCGGGCCATGACGGTGGCCCAGGTGTCGATGTCCTCGCGGGTATAGCCCACGACGGTGGCCCGGCCGGTGGTGCCGGACGAGGCATGCACCCGCACCACCTGCTCGCGGGGGACCGCGAACATGTCGAAGGGGTAGTTCTCCCGGAGGTCGGCCTTCGTGGTGAACGGGAACTTCGCGAGGTCGGCCAGGTCCTTGCAGTCGTCGGGGTGCACGCCGGTAGCGTCGAACGCCTGCCGGTAGTGCGGCACGTTCTGGTAGGCGTGCCGCAGCGACCAGCGCAGGCGTTCGAGCTGCAGTGACTTCAGCTCGTCCGCCGATGCGGTCTCGATCGGCTCCGTATCACCGGTCATGGCGGTCTCCTCAGGCGTCGAAATCGACGGTGATCTCGTCGGATACAGGAAGGGACTGGCAGGTAAGGACGTAGCCGGCGCTGACCTCGGCCGGTTCGAGTGCGTAGTTGCGCCGCATGACCGCCTCACCGTGGGTTAGCTTGGCCCGGCAGGTGCCGCAGACCCCGCCCTTGCAGGCGAAGGGCAGGTCGGGACGTATCTTCTGGGCCCCATCGAGGACGGCGGTTCCGGCTGGCAGCGTGAGCGTCGACGATCGCCCGTCGAGGACGACCGTGACGCTGGCCCCGTCGCGGACGGGACCGTCGTCCCGGGGCGGTGCGTCCCCCGCCCAGAACAGCTCGCGGTGGATGCGGCCGGCGTCCACGCCGAGACCGGACAGCACCTCCACGGCGTCGGTGACCATGCCGAACGGTCCGCACAGCCACCAGTGATCGACGCTCGCGACCTCGGCGGTCTCTGGCAGCAGGGCCTTGAGCCTGGGCGCGTCGAGGCGCCCGCTGTGCAGCTCGACCTCCTGCGGTTCGCGGGACAGGATGTGGATGATCCGCATCCGGGTGGGATAGGCGTCCTTGAGGTCGGCGACCTCGTCGGCGAACATGACGGTGCCGCTGCGCCGGTTGCCGTACAGCAAGGTGACCGTCGAGCTGTCATCAGCGGCGAGCACCGAGGCGGCGATCGAGAGCATCGGCGTGATCCCAGATCCGGCGGCGATGAGCACGTGCTGTCCGGGAACGTTCAGGTCGGGGGTGAACGTGCCACTCGGGGCCTGGACCTCGACGGTGTCGCCCGCCTTCAGCGCGCGCACCAGCCAGCCGGAGACCGCGCCGCCGTCGACCTCGCGGACACCGATCCGTGGCGCCGCCCCGACCGGCGCGCAGATCGAATAGGAACGGCGTTCCTCGCCGCGGCGGATGGTCAGGGTCTGCCCGGCGGCGAAGGAGAAGACCTCGGCCAGGTCGCTGGGCACCGCGAACGTGATCGCGGCCGAGTCGTCGGTGAGCGGTTCGACGCCCTCGACGACGAGCCGGTGGAAGCGGGTTCTCACAGCGGCTTGACCGCCTCGAAGGGCTCGCCGCAGTCGTCGCAACGATGCAGCGATCTGCACGCCGTGGCGCTGAACTCGGCGGTCCGCCGGGTACGAGACGACCCGCAGCGCGGGCAGCCGGGCGACGGCGGTGGCCCGAGCGTCAGCGGGACCGGGCCGCCGCGCCGGGGCGCCGGGGATGGCGGGACCATGCCCGCGGCGGCGAGCTTGCGCCGGCCGTCGGCGGTGACCCAGTCGCTGCTCCAGGGGGGAGCTAGCTGCGACCTGACCTGGGCGTTGCCGTACCCGGCCTGGGCCAGCCGCCAGAGAACATCCGCGCTTATCTCTCGCATGGCCGGGCAGCCGCTGTACGTCGGGGTGATCGTCACGACGACGCCTCCGGCGGTCACCTCAACCGCGCGCAAGATGCCGAGATCACCGATGGTCAGCATCGGCAGCTCCGGATCAGGCGTGCCGGCGGCGACGTCGTAAGGGGCGGTTACCATGTCGCGTCCGGGTAAGCGCGGGCGACCGACTGCAGCTCGGCCAGTATGTCGCCCATCGCCTCGGTGTGCAGGCCGTCGCGTCCAGTGCGCGGTACAGCGGCTGGCCGCTGCAGTCCGGCCGCGGCGAAGACGGAATCGAGCACCGCGTCCACCCCGTCCGTCCGCAATAGCTCGTCGGCCAGCGGCCAGACCGCCTCGAGCCCGCGCTGCATGCGGTCGTGCGAGAGCGCGGTGCCGTCGCCGAGCCGCACGACCCACCGGGCCGCGTAGTCGCGGTGGTAGGTGAGCTCCAAGGCCCCCTTGGCGGCGATCGCGGCCAGCACCGGGTCCGGCCCGCCGGAGAGTTCAATAAACAACGCGAGCCGCCAAGTGGAGAAGATCAGCAGTCGACCGACAAGCTCGGCAAAGTCGCGGGAAGCGGGCTCGACGAAGCGGACATTCCGGAACTCGTCCGAATCGCGGAAGAACGCGAGCTGGTCCTCCGACCGGCCGAGGATCCCGCCCGCCCGGGCCAGCAGCATCCGGGCCTGGCCGAGCAGGTCGAGCGCGATGTTGGCGATCGCGGTCTCTTCCTCCAGCTCCGGCATGCGGGTCAGCCACTGCTGCAGGCGGTGGCTGTAGATCAGCGCGTCGTCGCCCAGGGCGAGACACGAAGCCGCTAGCGCGGAAGCGTCCACGCCGTCCGGCACCGACGTGTCGACGCCCGCGAGCGGATCGGTGAACCCAGTGCCGAACGCCCAGCGGTGACCGTCGTCGTGATCCTCGGCCAGCAGGTCGTATGGGCTGTCAGATGTAGGGGACATCGTCGGGTATCTCATAGAACGTCGGGTGCCGGTAGACCTTGTCGCCGGATGGCGCGAAGAACGGGTCCTTTTCGTCCGGGCTCGACGCGGTGATGGAAGTCGCGGGGACGACCCAGATGCTGACCCCCTCGTTGCGCCGCGTGTACAGGTCGCGGGCGTGATGCAGGGCCATCTGCGGGTCGGCGGCGTGCAGGCTGCCAACGTGCACGTGGTTGAGTCCGCGCTTGCCGCGCAGGAACACCTCGTACAGCGGCCATTGCGCCCGGGCGCTCATTGTTCTCCCTTCGCCGCGTGAGCTAGCGCTGCCTCGCGGACCCAGGCCCCGTCGTTATGGGCCAGCTCGCGGCGGGCGATACGTTCGGTATTGCACGGACCCTGGCCGGCCACGACGGCCTTGAACTCGTCCCAGTCGACCGGGCCGAAGTCGTAGTGCTCGCGGGCGTCGTTCCACCG
>JBEKHI010000365.1:0-8434 GCA_050012355.1 Streptosporangiaceae bacterium
CACGATCGGACGCCACTGCTCGCGGGTGAACGAGCCGAACTTCGGCCGGGTGGTGGCCAGCAGCACGATGCAGGACACCCACTGGCGTACCGCGACCACCCCGGCGGGCCCGAGTACCGGGAAGGCCAGCGCGGCCGTCGCCGCGCCGAACTGGTTAGACGCGGCACTGCCGGTCATCAGCGCGATGCCGGTGAGCCGGTCTTTCGAGCTTGCGGCGGGCACGTCGGGGGACGAGGCCGGAAGCTGCCGCTCGGGGGTGGAAGTGGTCATGTCAGCAGCATGGGCCACGCTGGTGCATGCGCAAAATGCATAAATCATCCCAGCTATACGCTCTAGTTATGGATCTGGAACTGAGGCACCTGCGCTGCCTGGTCGCGATAGTGGATTCCGGAACGTTCACCGACGCGGCCATCGAGCTCGGCGTCTCGCAGGCCGCGGTGTCCCGCAACCTCATCTCGCTGGAGCGAGTACTCGGGGTCCGGCTGTTGCACCGCACCAGCCGGACCATCACCCCGACGACCGCTGGCGTGCACATCCTGACCCAGGCCAGGCAGCTACTGGCCGCGGCCGACAACCTGGTCGCCGAGGCGGCCGCCGGCCACGCCACGCTTCGCATCGGCCATGCCTGGGCGGCCATGGGGCGGCACACCCGGGAGTTCCAGCGCCGCTGGGCCGACAGCTACCCGGAAACCGGTCTTGAACTGATCCGTACTAACTCGGTCACCGGCGGCCTAGCCGAGGGCCTGTGCGACCTCGCGGTGCTGCGTACCGGCATCGACAGCAAGCGTTTCGCCAGCGCCATCGTCGGTTACGAACGACGCTATTGTGCCCTCGCGGCTGACGACCCATGGGCCCGGCGGCGTTCCATCAGGCTCGATGAGGTGCCGCAGCGCACCCTGCTGATCGACCGGCGCACCGGGACCACCACCCTGGGGCTGTGGCCCGAGACGAACAAGCCCGTCGTCCGCGACACCCGCGACATCGATGACTGGCTAGCGATCATCGCGGTCGGTGGCGGTGTCGGGATCACACCCGAGGGCACTACCGCCCAGTACCGCCGCGACGGCGTTGTCTTCCGGCCGCTGCGAGACGCCCCGCCGATCGCGGTGCGGATGATCTGGCGGCAACACGACCCGCATCCCTCGACCCATGCCGCCGTCGCCCTGGCGACCGAGCTGTACCGGCCCTGAGGATCAGGTGCCGACGAGGTCGCAGACGAAGATCAGCGTCTCGCCCGGGGCGATGCGGCCACCGCCCGCACCCTGGTCACCGTAGGCGAGGTGCGCGGGAATGACGAGCTTACGGCGGCCTCCGACCCGCATGCCCTGGACGCCCTCGTCCCAGCCCTCGATCACGTGACCGACGCCGAGCTGGAACTCCAGCGGCTGGCCACGATTCCAGCTGGCATCGAACTCTTCCCCGGTGGAGTACGCGACGCCGACGTAGTGGACCTGAACTCGGTCTCCGGACTTGGCGACCTGTCCGTCACCTTCCCAGATGTCGGTGATCTCCAGGTTCGCGGGCGGCGGTCCGTCGGGAAATTCGATTTCCGGCTTTTCGATATTCACCCGAGCACGCTACCCGATGAGCCGCGCCGCGCCACCGCCCCTGGGCCCGAGTGATCCTGGTGGGTGCGCCCCGCAACGCCATGGATGGCCCATCGCTGGCGCAATCACGCTAGCGATGGGACATCCATGGGGAGCGAGCGGGCCGGTTAGTCGGCGTCCTGCGGGTCGAGCGTCTCGTGGGCTGTGCCCTGCTCGGTCGCGGGGGCCTCGGGCCACTTGCGCAGCTCGTTCTGCGGGATCAGCCAGGAAGCCAGGAACGCCAGCGCGGCGATCGGCACCGCGACCAGGAACACCGTCTGGATCGACTCGGCGTACCCGGCGATGAAACCGTCGCGGACCAGCGCGGGCAGGTGGCCGAGCAGGGCCGGCGTGGCGTCAGAGCTGCTGAATCCGACGGGCAGTGACACGCCGTGCAGGTGGCGGGCCAGGTTGCCGACCAGCACGTTGGAGAAGATCGCGCCGAAGATCGCGGTGCCGAACGCACCTCCGATGGACCGGAAGAACGTGGCGCCGGAGGTCGCGACGCCCAGCTCGGAGTGCGGCACGCCGTTCTGCACGATGATCACGAGCACCTGCATCACGCCGCCGATGCCCATGCCGAGAACCAGCATGTAGACCGCGTCCTCGAACGTCGACGAGCCCACGCCCATCAGCGACAGCAGGAACATGCCGAGGGTCATCACCCCGGAGCCGGCGATCGGGAAGAACCGGTACTTTCCGGTCTTGGCGATGATCTGCCCGGACCCGATCGAGACCAGCAGCAGCCCGGCCATCAGCGGCAGCAGGTACACACCGGAGATCGTCGGGGAGATGCCGCGGACGACCTGGAAGAACGCGGGCAGGTAGGTGATGGCGCCGAACATCGCGAAGCCGACAATGAAGCCGACCAGGCTCGTCACCCAGAAGACGCGGACCTTGAACAGGTGCAGCGGCAGGACCGGCTCGGCCGCCCGGCGCTCGACGAACGCGAACACGGCGATGAGCACGACGCCAGCGACACCCAGGATGTAGATGGGCGTCGACCGCCACGGGTAGGTGGTGCCGCCGAGACTGGTCAGCAAGATCAGCGAGGTCGCGGCCAGCGACAGCACGAGCGTGCCGAGATAGTCGATCTTGTGGTGCACCCGGCTGAGTGTGCCGGGCACCTGACTGGCCACGACGACCAGCGCGATCGCGCCGATCGGGATGTTGATGTAGAAGATCCAGCGCCAGGACAGGTCGTCGACGAATATGCCGCCCAGCAGCGGGCCGATCACGCTGGCCACGCCGAAGACCGCGCCGAACAGGCCGACGTAACGGCCTCGCTCGCGCGGCGAGACGATGTCGCCGACTATCGCCTGCGCCCCGACCATCAAGCCGCCACTGCCCAGTCCCTGCACCGCGCGGAACGCGATCAGCATGAACATGGAGCTGCTGAGCCCGGACAGGACCGAGCCCGCTAGGAAGATGACGATCGAGGCCTGGAAGAAGATCTTCCGTCCGTACTGGTCGCCGAGCTTCCCCCATAGCGGAGTCGACACCGTGGTGGCCAGCAGGTACGCGGTGATCACCCAGGCGATGTGGGAACCGCCCTTGAGGTCGCCGACGATGGTCGGCAGCGCCGTGGACACGATCGTCTGGTCCAGCGCGGCGAGCAGCATGCCCAGCATGAGCGCGCCGATGATCAGCAAGATCCGGCGACGGCCGAGCCCCGGAAGAGCGCCAGTCTCCTCGGCCGGCACGGAAGTGGCGGAAGCCATCAGTTATCGTCCTTTCTGTCCATAGCGCGCCCCGTGACCTGGCGCAATTCGCAGTTTTCCGGCAATCCGTCGGCCAGTGCGCGGAACGACAGGTCGATGAGCCGGTTCAGCGGAACGGCGCCGCCGGAAGATGTCCAGGCGGCGAGGCACGAACGGAATGTACCGGTCGCCACCGCACACAGCAGTCCCGGGTAGGGGTCCCGGTCCGGGTCGGTGCCGAGCCGCTCGGAGACCGCTTCGATGATGGCCCGCTCGAGCCTTGCCATCTGCGCGGCGCGTCCCGCCTGCAGCTCAGGCTCGCCGCGGACCGCCCGCATCCGGCGCAGCCATTCCGTGGGCTCACCGCCAAGCTCCTTGAGATCCTCCGTCACCGCCTCGGCGCCGCTGATCATGACGCGGCGCAGTACCTCAAGGATCGGCGTGCCGGCTGGCTCGGCCATGATCCGCTCGTGCACCTGCAGCCCGCGGGACGGGTCCTCGCCCCAGATCGCCGCTTCCTTTGACGGGAAGTAGTTGAAGAACGTGCGCGGAGACACGTTCGCCGCCTCGGCGATGTCCTCCACGGTGACGTTGGAATAGCCGCGGTCGGAGACCAGATCGAGCACCGTCCGGCGGAGCAAGCGGCGGGTGGCTAGCTTCTTGCGCTCGCGTAGCGAGACATGCTGATCCGCCGGGGCCGCGGCATCGCTCAGTGTCATTGAGCGCCCCCTCCAGAGTTGCGCTGCATGAAAAATTGCAGGGTGTGCATCATTACACACCCTGCAACAGCGCCACCCTGGCGAATAATTCCCCCGGGTCTAGTTGGCCTTGGCGGTACGGAACCGGCGGCCGACGGTGCGGATGATCGCGAAGGCCAGCGACGTCACGCCCATGAACAGCATGATCGAGGAATTGGCGGCCACGCCGTAGCAGATGAAGGCGGTGGCGAGCAGTGCGCTGACGTAGGGGCCGGCGGTGGGGTAACGGCTGTTGATAAGCAGCAACATGGGAGTGTTCCTTTCGGGTCAGGCGAAGGTAGTGCCGCGCACCGCCATGCTGACGGCGGCGCGGACGGTGTCGACCAGTGACGGCCGCGGGGCCGGCGTGCGGGCCCAGTGCAAGATCGCCGCGCGTTCGGCGGCGACGGCGACGGTCGCTAGGACTTGGGGTTCGAGTTGTCCGGCGGGGATGCCGGCGCGGTGTGCGATGGCGTCGGCTAGGGCCGTCTCGGCGGCCGCCGCTGCCTTGAGGTACTCGCCGTGCAGCGCGGGCTCCACGGCGACCAGCGCACGGAACTGATCGATCCAGCCGGCCGGCAGGCCGTCCATCTCACCGGTGCCGTATTGCCCGGCGATGGTCGCCACGATGGCGTCGGCCAACGGCTCGGCCGCGGGGCGCTCGGCCAGGGTGACTGCCAGCCGCGCGGCCCGCAAAGTGGTCGGCCAGACGATCGCCGCTTCCTTGCTGGAGAAGTAGTTGTTGAAGGTCCGGGTGGAGACGCCGGCCGCCTCGGCGATCTGCGGAATCCGCACCTTAGCCAGCCCGTGTGCCTTGGCTAGCTCGAACGCGGCCAGCGCGAGGTCGAGGCGGAGCTGCTCCTTCTGCAGGTCGCGGCGGCGGACCAGCGGAGCTCCGGCGGTGTGCGGTCCTGATGTCATGCTCCCACCATAACAAGAACTTTGCCTAGTACGCAAGCTATGCGTACTAGGCAATACATGCGCGCCCGGCACTTGACGTATGGGCTCACTTGCACTTATCCCGGGTTCGTGTACGCGGACTGCCTGACATACCCGGACATTGCGGGCGGCCAACGTGCACTAAGCCGGGAGAAGTGGCTGTCAGAGCGGACCCGGGCGCCGTGACGCGAAACCGCGCGTCGATGCAGGTCACAGGCCTGATGGAGGCCTAGAGTTATGCCATCTGCCGGGCTCGGGGGCCCGGCTTCGGCGCATCATGCGCAATTGTGAAGGAACGCTGCTGTCGAGAAGACGCAGCGCACACGGGGGAACTCCATGACTTATCGCAAGCTCCGCGCGCGCGGGATGCTAAAGGCTGGCACCGCCCTGGCCGTTAGCGTCCTGGCCAGCGTGACGGCGGCGTCTGGGGCGTTCGCGGCGACATTGCCGGGAGCACCGCTGTATAGCGAATCTTTTAAGGGCACGGCTGCGACACCGGGGGATTGGATCACCGGGGGCAAGGGCTTCCAGCCCTGCCTGACCGCCGGGAACCCGGACGCGGTCAGCAGCATCCCTGCTTGCGGCTTGCGTACCCCGGACAAGCCGGGGCTCGGCTTCGACGCGTACGGAAACTTCGCGGACAAGCGGCTGTGGGGCACCGGAACGAAGGGGCTGTTCCCGAACTCGATCGTGGCACGCGGCGCCGCCACCGTGAATTACAAGTACCTGGACGGCAAGCGGGCCTCCGGCGAACTCGGCGTGGGCGTCGCCACCAAGCGGGCGGATGCCAAGCGCACCGTGGAGATCCGGCTGTCGAACGTTGGCGTCCTGACCGTGGATGTGAACTACGGCAAGGGCCAGGTCCGCGAGCTCAACCACGTCCAGCTCTACCTGGTCAAGGGACAGCCGAAGCTGCCTAAGACCATCAAGTTCGGCTTCGCCGCCTCAACCGGCGCGTACACGAACATCCACGAGATCACCGGCCTGCGGATCGCCGTGCTGCCGCCGGAGTTGCAGACCACGATCACGCCTGGCAGCCGTGAGCTGAAGGCGGGTGGCACCGCCACCTTCACCGCGACCGTCGGCGCCACCTGGATGAGCGCGCCGGTCACCGGCCGGGTGACCGAGACGATCACCTTCCCGGCGGGGGTCACCCCCACCGGCGGCAGTGGCGTCGGCTGGACCTGCGCGGTCAGCGGCCAGGTCGTCAACTGCGTGACCAACGCGAACCGCTCCGCTCTGCAGAACTACCCGCCGATCACCATCGCGGGCAAGGTGCTGGTCACCGTTCCGCCGAAGGTGACCGTCACCGCGGCGGCTCGCACGCGCGGCATGAACGTGTGGTCGGGTGACATCGCCACCACGACCGTTTCCACCTCTGGCGCCAAGCCCGCGACGATCGTGGGACCGTCTCCGGCGAGGAAGCACGTCGCGCCCCGCCCCGATCTGTCGGTGACGATCACTCCGGATGGCCCGTTCCCGGTCCCCGGCACCGGCCGGTACCTGCTCGTCGTGGCGAACGCGCCGGGCGCCGGCACCGCCACCGGCCTGCTGCGGGAGCAGTTCACCGCGCCGCGCGGTCAGCTGCCGGTATCCGCTTCGGGCCCCGGATGGACCTGCGTGATCAGCGGCCAGACGGTCACTTGCACCAGGCCCGGCCCGCTGGCCGGCGGCGAGACCGCACCACTGCCTGAAGACGACGTGGGGCTATCACTACGTGTACGTCCTGGTGCCGGCGGAGCCCTGCCCGCTGGCGCACAGCGAGTAACGCCGCCGTACCAAAACGGGCGGGAATCCCAGTTCAGGGGATCCCCGCCCGTTTTCTTTCCCCGCGCTAACTGTCAACTCTGTCAACATATATGTACATATAAGAGATCGATCCCACGGGAAAGCGCAGGTCGTCGATGCCAGCGATGGCCCATCGCTGGCGCTCCAACCCCAGCGATGGGACATCGCTGGCGCTCAAATCACGTTCAAGCCGCGTTTGAATCGCGTTCGATTGCCGTCCGGATCCTGCCCGAAACGGCGGAATGTTCGCTTTGTAAATCGTACGTAAGAGAAAAGTTATGGAATTAACAGAGGGCACATAAATACCGGTATTACGCTCCATCACTTGTTGATCCCGCCCACCCGGTGCTGTATGCGTCAGGTGACTCAACTCTGGAGTGATTCATGCCCCGAAGCCTCAGGGTGTCCACGGCGATCGCGATTCCCGTGACGCTACTGCTCGCTGGTTGTGCCGGCGGAGCCAGCGGTGCCACTGGCACCGCGATCGGACCGCTGGAGAAGACCACCGTCAACGTCGATGCCTTCGAGGCGATCGACTCGGCGGGCCTGTTCATCGCGGAGATGGACGGGCTGTTCGCCAAGGAGGGTCTCACCGTCAAGATCTCCCTGGGCGAGAGTACGCAGGAAGAACTCGACGAGCAGGAGAAGGGCACCTACGACATCAGCCTCGGCGACTATGTCACCTACATCGACAATGAGCTGCTCGGCCACGAGCACCTGCTCATCGTCGGTGAATCCTCTTTCCTCCAGCCGAACGTGCTGACCCTCGTCACGAATCGCAGAATCAGCTCTGTGCAGGATCTGACCGGCAAGACCATCTCGGTGAACGCGCCCGACGATATCGGCACGCTGCTAATCGACTCGCTGATGCTCGAGAACGGAGTGAGCCTTAGTGACTTCAGGTACGACAGCAACGTGCAGTTTCCCGATGTCCTGACCGCGCTGGACAGCGGGGCGGCGTCCGCGTCGTTCGCTCCCGAGCCATTCGTCAGCATCGATGAGGAGAAGGCGGGCGTCGAGGAACTCGCCGACCTCGACCAGGGCGCTACGCAGGACTTCCCCGTTCAGGGCGTGGTGGTGACCCAAGCCTGGGCGCAGAAGTACCCGAACACCCTGAAGGCCTTCACGACCGCGCTCGACGAGGGCCAGGAGATCGCCGACACCAACCGGTCCGCGGTCGAGAGTGCCCTAGTGAAGTTTCTCGGCCTTCCGGCCCAGGTCGCGTCGCTGGTTTCGCTGCCGACGTACCCGATTGGGGTCAACCCGGTGCGGTTGCAGCGGGTGGTGGACGCGATGGTGCGGTTCGGGATCCTGCCGAAGTCCGACAGTAACTACGACATCTCGTCAATGATCGACAACCCCTAAGAACGCTGGATGGCCGCGCCCGAGTCGATTAGCGCGTCCACGTCCGGCACACCCCAGTCCAGCAGGGCCTCTCGCGTGTTGTCGCCGGGTTCCGGGGGCGGTCCCTGCCCGGCCGATGGCGTGTCGCTGAACCTTGGGGCCGGCGCGGGGTGCCCGTCCTCGAAGGTGCCGCGGGCGCGCAGGTGCGGGTGATCGGGTGCCTCGGTGAGGCCGAGCACCGGGGCCACGCACGCGTCGGTACCCGCGAAGACCGAGTCCCATTCGGACCGGGTCCTGGTCGCGAACGCGGCCGCGATGCGGTCCCGCAGCGCCGGATCCT
>JBEKHI010000366.1:0-8409 GCA_050012355.1 Streptosporangiaceae bacterium
GCCATTGCCGCCGCCGCCGCCGCTGCCGCCGTCGCCGGAGGCGGCAGCCGCCTCGCGGGCAGCGGCCTTACGCGGGTCACCACCGGGGTGCTTGCGCTTGGCCTTCTGCTTGCGGGCGGCACCGGCCTTGCCGCGGCCGCCACCGAAGCCCGGGATACCCGGCATGCCCGGTATCCCGCCGCCGCCCATCAACGCGCGCATCTGCTTCTGGGCCTCGAAGAAGTTCGTGACCAGCTGCGAGACCTCGCCGATCGCGACACCGGAGCCCTTGGCGATACGGGCCCGGCGGGAACCGTTGATGATCTTCGGCTCGCGGCGCTCCTGCGGGGTCATCGAGCGGACGATGGCCTCCGCCCGGTCCAGGTCCTTATCGTTAACCTGGGCCAGCAGTTCCTTGTTCTTGCCCGCGCCCGGCAGCATGCCGAGGATATTGCTGATCGGGCCCATCTTGCGGACCATCGACAGCTGGTCCACGAAGTCCTCGAGGGTGAAGCCGTCGCCGGACATCAACCGCCCGGCCAGGTCCTGGGTCTGCTCCTCGTCGAACGCCCGCTGCGCCTGCTCGATGAGCGTCAGCATGTCGCCCATGTCGAGGATCCGGGAGGCCATCCGGTCCGGGTGGAAGACGTCGAAGTCCTCGAGCTTCTCACCGGTGGACGCGAACATGACCGGCTTGCCGGTCAGCGACGCGATCGACAGCGCGGCGCCACCGCGCGCGTCGCCGTCGAGCTTGGTCAGCACCACGCCGTCATAGCCGACACCGTCGAGGAAGGCCTGGGCGGTGGTCACCGCGTCCTGGCCGATCATGGCGTCGACGACGAACAGAACCTCGTCCGGGTCAGTGACCTCGCGGATGTCCCGCGCCTGGCGCATCAGCTCTTCGTCGATGCCCAGCCGGCCGGCGGTGTCGATGATGACCATGTTGTACTGGCGGCGCCTGGCCTCTTCAATCGATTCCCGCGCCACCGCGACCGGATCCCCGACGCCGCTACCCGGCTGCGGGGCGAACACGGGGACGCCGGCCCGCTCGCCGACCACCTGGAGCTGCTGTACCGCGTTCGGCCGCTGAAGGTCGGCGGCTACCAGGACGGGTGTGTTGCCCTGTTCCCTCAGCCAGAGGGCAAGCTTGCCCGCCAGCGTGGTCTTACCGGCGCCCTGCAGGCCTGCCAGCATGATCACCGTCGGCGGGGTCTTGGCGAACCGCAGCCGCCGTTCCTCGCCGCCGAGGATCTCGATCAGCTCGTCGTGGACGATCTTGATTACCTGCTGGGCAGGGTTGAGGGCGGCGTTAACCTCCTCGCTGCCGGCCCGTTCCTTGACCCGCGCGATGAACTGCCGGACTACCGGCAGCGCGACATCCGCCTCGAGCAGGGCGATGCGGATCTCCCGGGCCGTGGCGTCAATGTCGGCCTGCGAAAGCCGGCCCTTGCCGCGTAGCGAGGAGAAGACCTGAGTCAAGCGGTCAGACAGCGTCTCAAACACCTACCCAGGCTACCGGCTGAGACCTAGGAGACTAAACCTCAAGTAACATCAAGGTCTGATGAGCGAGCTCACGGTCGGCCAATTGTCCGCTCGCAGCGGCGTCGCGGTGTCCGCGCTGCACTTCTACGAGGCGCAAGGCCTCATCTACAGCCGCCGGACAACGGGGAATCAGCGGCGCTACTGCCGGGACACGCTGCGCCGGGTCGCCTTCATCCGGGCCTCGCAACGGGCCGGGATCCCGCTGCGCCGGATCAAGCAGGCACTGGACACCCTTCCGGACCGCCGGGTCCCGAACCGAAAGGACTGGGCGCGGCTGTCCGCCGCCTGGCGCACCGACCTCGAGGAGCGGATCGCCCAGCTAGAGCGGCTGCGCGACTCCCTGGACGACTGCATAGCGTGCGGCTGCCTATCCCTGACCAGGTGCGACCTGATGAACCCCGACGACGCCCGCGCGGCCGACGGCCCGGGCGCGCGGGACCTGTAAAGGTCCGCCCCAGCCACCATCGATGGAGCGGGATCGCGGGAGTCGTGAGACCTTGAACCCGTCGTTATGACGGCGAAAGTGCTGCCAGTACGGCGGTCACCGTGGTGCGGCGGGTCGCGGGGTCGGTGATCGGGCTGCCCGCCGAGTCGGTTACGTAGAAGACGTCGACGGCCTCGGCGCCAAGCGTCTCGACCCGGGCGGAGATGACGTTGAGCCCGCAATCGCCGAGCGCGCGTCCGACCCGCCACAGCAGGCCCGGTTCGTCGTGGGCCCGGACCTCGACGACGGTCGAGGCAGTGGACGCCCCGTCGACCAGCGTGACCTTGGGTGGCGGTACGTTCGCGGCGACCGGCCGGGCGGCGCGGGCGCGGCGCTCCAGCCTGTCCTCCACATCCAGCCTGCCCTCCAGCATCCGGCGCAGGTCGGCGGCGACAAGCTCGGCGTCCGGCGGGTCACCGTACTCCGGGCTCACCTGAAACACCGTCACCGCCATGTCATCGACGGCGGTGCCGTTCGCGCTGCGGACCACGAGCCGGTGGCTGGCCAGCACCCCCGCTGCCCGCCACAGCAGGCCGGGGCGGTCAAGCGCGACGACCGTCACCTCGGTCCCGCGCACCACGGCGGCCGACTGGCCGGCCCGGGCGAGTTCCAGCTGATCCTCGCGTAGCGGCGGCGGCTCCGGTGGCGGCTCGCCGTCAAGCGCCGCCTCGACCCGGCGCACCAGGTCGGCGACCAGGCCCGCCTTCCAGTCGTTCCAGGCCGCCGGCCCGGTCGCCAGCCCGTCGGCGATGGCCAGCGCGTGCAGCAACTGCACCAGCGAGCGCGACTGGACGGTCTCCGCGACCTGCTGGACGGTGACCGGATCATCGAGGTCGCGGCGAGTCGCCACCATCGGCAGCAGCAGGTGGTGGCGGACGGACTGCGCGATGAGGTCCACGTCCGCGTCGTTCAGCCCGAAGCGGCGGGCGGCGTCCCGGGCGACGACCTCACCGGAGATACTGTGGTCGCCGGGCCAGCCCTTGCCGATGTCGTGCAGCAAGCCGGCCAGCAGCAGCAGGTCGGGGCGGGTCACGTCACGGGTAAGCGCCGCCGCGTTGGCCGCGGTCTCGACCAGATGGCGGTCCACGGTGAAGCGGTGCAGCGGGTTGCGCTGCGGGCGGTTCCTTACCCGTTCCCAGTCCGGGATCAGCGGGATGAGCAGGCCCTCCTGGTCCAGCGCTTCCCACACGCTGATCGCGGCGCTGCCCGCGCCGAGCAGCGCGAGCAGCGCGTCACGGGCCTCGGCGGGCCACGGGACGGGCAGCGGCGGGCAGTCGCCGAGCCGGGCGAGCGCGCGGGGCGCGAGCGGCAGGCCGGTCTGGGCGGCGGCCGCGGCGGCGCGCAGCACCAGCACCGGGTCGCGTTCCGGCGCGGCGGCGCGAGCGAGCACCACCTCGCCGTCCTGCTCCACGACGCCGTCGGCGAGCGGGCGCCGGTCCAGCTTGCCGCGCCGGGTGCGCAGCGTCTTGCGGCCCTTGACCCGGTCCGCTTGGCGGAACGCGTGGTCCACGGCGTACGCGACGGTGCGGCCCGCCCCGGCCAGCTGCCGCAGCAGCACGTCGCCGTCCAGCAGGCCCAGCTGCCGCGCTACCTCATCTTGCTCTTCGAGCACTAGGCGATCCAGGCGGCGGCCGGTCACCTCGTGCAGCACGTGGCGAGCGTCCAGGATCTGCTCGTAAGCGGCGCGGACCTTCGGGCCTGGTGCGGGGGCGACCCAGGCGGCGGCGATGGCCTGGATGGCGTGTACGTCGCGCTGGCCGCCGCGGGCCTCTTTCAGGTCGGGCTCGAGCAGGAACGCCAGCTCACCGAACAGCCTGGTCCGCTCATCGTGCAGTTCCCGGAGCTCGGCGAGCCTGGTGCGGGCGTTGGAGCGCCAGTCCTCGAGCGCGCCCTCACGCAGCCGGGTGGTCAGATCAGGATCGCCGGCCACGTGCCGGGCGTTGAGCAGGCCGAGCGCGACCTTGAGATCGTTGCGAGCGACTCTTCTGGCCTGGGGGACGGTGCGGACCGCGTGGTCAAGCCGCGCGCCGGAGTCCCAGACCGGGTACCAGATGCGGTCCGCGATCTTGGCGATGCCCTCACGTCCGTCGTGCAGCAGCAGGACATCGAGGTCGCTGCCTGGCAGTAGTTCCTTGCGTCCGTACCCGCCAACCGCCACCAAAGCGACCCCTGGCTCCGCGCCCAGCATGCCGGCTAGCCAGCGGTCTGTTTCGGTAGTGCGGCGGGCACGATCCGTCGCGTATGACGTCATGGCGCTACCTGTCCCCCGAGTCGGCGCCACCTTACAACGCGTCCGTGCCGCGTTCCCCCGTGCGCACTCTCACCACGGACTCGACCGGAACCGACCAGACCTTGCCATCGCCGATCCGGCCGGTCTGCGCCGCCTTCACGACCACGCCGACCAGGTCATCCGCGTCCTCGTCGTCACACAGCACCTCGACGCGTACCTTGGGCACCAAGTCCACCTGGTACTCAGCACCGCGGTAAACCTCCGTGTGGCCGCGCTGACGACCGTATCCGCTCGCTTCGCTAACCGTCATTCCATGCACGCCAAAGGCCTGCAGCGCCGCCTTGACGTCATCCAGCTTGAACGGCTTTATGATCGCCGTAATGAGCCTCATCTGGCCACCCTTTCGCTCGCCTGCGGCCAATTGTGTGTTGGCGGGGTTTCCGTCAGCATGTCGATGTGTGTCGGCAGCGTGAATCAAGGGGTCGTCATGTTACGGCCTTGTTTCATTACTGGTCAGCCGATAATCGCGTCGACAAATGTCTCCGGGTCGAATGGCGCGAGGTCGTCGGGGCCCTCGCCCAGTCCGGCCAGCTTCACCGGGACGCCTAGCTCCCGCTGGACCGCGATCACGATGCCGCCCTTAGCCGTGCCGTCGAGCTTGGTCAGCGCGATGCCGGTAATGTTCACGACCTCGGCGAACACGCGAGCCTGGCGCATCCCGTTCTGCCCGGTGGTGGCGTCGAGTACCAAGATAACCTCGTCGACCGGGGCCTTCTTCTCGATTACCCGCTTGACCTTGCCCAGTTCATCCATAAGGCCGGTTTTAGTGTGCAGCCGGCCAGCGGTATCTATCAGCACCACATCGGCGTTGTCGTTGATTCCCTTGCTGACCGCGTCGAATGCCACGCTCGCCGGGTCCGCCCCTTCTTTATCAGAACGAACGGTGCTTGCTCCCACCCGGTCGCCCCAGGTCTGCAGCTGGTCGGCGGCCGCCGCGCGGAAGGTGTCGGCCGCGCCGAGTACCACCTTCTTGCCATCGCCCACAAGGTTCCTGGCGAGCTTGCCCGCGGTCGTGGTCTTGCCGGTGCCGTTCACCCCGACCATCATCATGACGGCCGGCTTGTTCTCCATGTGCAGGCTGCGGTCAGTGTCGGTGCCGACCTGGCTCAGCAACTCGGCGCGCAGCATGGCCTTCAGCTCATCTGGGGTGCGGGTCCCCTCGATCTTGACCTTGGTCGTGCGATCCTCGACCATCTGCCGGGCGGGGCCGACCCCCACGTCAGCGGTGATCAGCGCCTCCTCGACCTCGTCCCAGGTGTCGTCATCGAGGTGGTCCCTGGACAGCAAGCCCAGCAGCGTAGCGCCGAACCCGGACTGCGACCGGGCCAGCCGTGCCCGCAGCCGCTGCATCCGGCCGGCCGACGGCGGCGGCTTCTCCAGGGTGACCGGCGCCTCGGCCTCGGCCACCGTGTCAGGCACGGTGGTCGTCGGCGTCGGTGCTTCGGTCGTCGACGGTGCCGGTGCGGCCGTCGTGGTCGGCCGCGGCGGCTCAACGGTGGTGGTGCCGCCGCCGCGTCGTCGCGACCGGGTGAACAGCAGCGACCCGCCACCGCCGATCACCAGCACGGCCAGCACAACGATCAGGATGATGTATTCCATAACCACCCACAGCCTCTCAAAGCAACATCCTAGAAGGACCCCAGCGATGGGCCATCGATGGCGCTATTACCCCAGCGATGGGCCATCCATGGGGCGCGTGCGGTCACGCCGGTTCGCGTTCACGGACGCGCTGGCTGATCACCTGGGAGACGCCGTCGCCGCGCATGCTCACGCCGTAGAGCGCGTCGGCCGCCTCCATAGTGCGACGCTGGTGCGTGATCACGATGAGCTGGGAGATCTCCCTCAGCTCCTCGAACACGCGCAGCAGCCGCTGCAGGTTCGTGTCGTCAAGCGCGGCCTCGACCTCGTCCAGCACGTAAAACGGTGACGGACGCGCCTTGAAGATCGCGAACAGGTAGGCGACGGCGGTCAGCGACCGCTCACCACCCGACAGCAGCGAAAGCCGCTTTACCTTCTTGCCCGGCGGCCGCGCCTCGATCTCGATGCCGGTGGACAGCATGTCGTCAGGCTCGGTCAGTATCAGCCGTCCCGCACCGCCGGGGAACAGCCGGGCGAACAGTCCCTCGAACTCGCGCGCGGTGTCCGCGTACGCGGAGGCGAATACCTCTTGCACGCGGTCGTCCACTTCCTTAACGACGGTGAGCAGATCCCGCCGCGTCTTGCGCAGGTCTTCGAGCTGGGTAGACAGGAACGTGTGCCGCTCTTGCAGCGCCGCGTACTCTTCCAGCGCCAGCGGGTTCACCTTGCCGAGACGGCTGAGCTGGCGCTCGGCCTCGGCGGCGCGCTTTTCCTGCTCTTCGCGGACGTACGGCACGGTAGCGACGGGGACCGCGTCGGCCGCGGGCTCGGCCTCAACGGGCTCTTCCTCGGCGCGCGCGGCCTCGGTGACGGCGCGCAGCGCGTCGGCGATGGTGGCCGGCTTCTTACCTGGCGGCGGCGCCTCCTCCGGGACCGGCACCCCGACGGATGGCCCGTATTCGGTGACCAGCGCCTCGGGTGTCACGCCGTAGTCCTCGGCTGCCGCGGCCGCGAACTGCTCAAGCCGCATCCGGTGCTCGGCCCGGGCGATCTCCGAGCCGTGCGCGGTGTTCACCACCTTGTCGAGCTCGGCGGCCACCGCGGTAACCCGGGCTCGTACTTCCTTTAGCGAGTCCGCGGAGCCGGCGCTCGCCGCCTCGGCTTCCTGCCGTCGTTCGAGCGCCTGGGCCAGCGACGTCTCGGCCGCCTGCGCCCCGGCCCGCGCACCGGACGCCACCGCCCGGGCGACGCTCGCCTGGGCGGCTCGCTGCTGGCGCCGGGCGACGGCCCGTTCCCGCGCGGCTCGCTCGGCCTTCGCCGCGGCGGTCAGCGAGTCGGCCCGCCCGCTGATGGCACGCAGCCGTTCCTCGACGGTGCGGACCTCCAGCCGGGCTTCCATCTCGGCGTTGCGGGCCGCGGTGCAGCGCTGCGCCATCGCCTCGCGTCCGTCGTCCTCGTCGCCGAGTCCCGGGGATTCCTCGGCGACGATCGCCTCCGCCTCGGCGTCGGCCAGCTCGCGCCGGATCGTGGCCAGCTTCGCCAGGTCCTTCTCCGCGGCTCGCCGGGCGGCGCCGATCGAGGCGTCGAGCCGGTCGGCCTCGTCACGCGCGGCGCGCGCCGCGCCGCCTAGCCGGCCGAGCCGCCCGGAGATCTCGGCGGCGGCGGCGTCGGCCGCCTGCATGCGGCTCATCGTCTCGTCGACGACCCGGCGCGCCGCGTCCTCGGACTCGGTCGCCTCGTCGAGTTCGTCGGTCAGCTGCTCGCAGGCCGCTTCCGCCTCGGCCAGCTTGGCCGCCGTCTCATCGGCCGCCGCCCGCACGTCGAGCAGCGACCGCGACCGGGCCGACCCGCCGTGCGCCCACCGCGCCCCGACCAAGTCACCGTCCCTGGTCACAGCCTTCATTTCGGCCATAACGACGCTGGCAGTATCCCCCAGCTCCTCAACCACCACCACGCGGTCAAGCAGCTCCGCCACAACTCCCGCAAGCTCCTCCGGAGCCGTCACGAGCTCACTGGCCCACCGCGCCCCCGCCGGCAGCGCCCCCGCCGGCAGCGCCCCCGCCGGCAGCCCGGTCGATGCGACATCGACCGGGCTAGAGCGCGGTCGATGCGACATCGACCGCTGGGGGTCGACGATCGCGAGCGAGACGATTCCCCCGTCGGTGGCGCGGAGGGCGCGGAGCACGTTTATCGCGGCGTCTAGGCCGTCGACGGTGATCGCGTCGGCGGCGGCGCCTAGGGCGGCGGAGATGGCTGTTTCGTAGCCTTCGGCTACCTTGATGGACTCGGCGAACGGACCTCGGACACCGGGAAACCTTTCCCGGTCGGCGAGCACGCCCTCGGTGCCGTCGGCGCCGCGGTGCAGCTGCTCCAGGAGGGCTTCCACCCTGGCACGCAGCCCGGCTACCTCACTGGTGGCTTTGCGTTCCGCCTTGCGAAGTACGCCACATCGTTCTGAAAACTTCTTATGAGTGGCGGCGGCCTGCTCATGCTCGGCGGCCAGCCCGCTACGGTCCTCATCCCGGCCGTCCGCGAC
>JBEKHI010000367.1:0-8399 GCA_050012355.1 Streptosporangiaceae bacterium
GAGGTTCTGGCACGTCCGGGTGCCGATGGCCTCGTAGATCCCGAACGTGAGGCCGAGCGCGTGCACCTGGCTGACCAGCCAGGGAATGCCGTCGGGGAACTTGGTGGTGTCCCAGGTCAGGGAGCCGTCGCTGGTGCGCGCGGAGGCCAGCCAGCCGTCGTCCAGGTTCACGGTGTCGTAGCCCGCGGCGGCGAGCCCGCTGCTCACCAGGTAGTCGGCCTGCTCGAGCACGTCGCTTTCCGTCGCCCCGGCGCCGTACTGGTACCACGTGTTGTAGCCCATCACCGGCAGCTGCCCGAACGGCGGCGGGCTCGCGTTCGCGGCCGGGGCGGTCATCGATACGGCGGCAGCGACCGCGGCGGTCAGCGCCGCGGCAATGCGTTTCCTCGACATTGACCGGACGCTATCTTAGCCGTCGCTTTACCCGCAAGACCCGACATTTTCCCCCAGGATGTCGCCTGGCTGGCTAGCTGACCGAGCGCAGCGCGGACGAGGGCCCGTCGGGCGCGATCATCCGGCCGTCCACGACCTGGTGGGCGTAGTCGGCGGCCTCGCTGTCCGAGAGCTGGCTGAAGCCGTCTTCGGTGACGGTCACGATCACCGGGAAGATCTGGCGGGCCAGGTCGGGGCCGCCGGTGGCCGAGTCGTCGTCGGCCGCGTCGTACAGCGCCTGCACGCAGGCCAGGGCAGCGTCCCTCACCGGCAGGTCGTCGCGGTACAGCTTCTTCAGCGAGCCGCGGGCGAAGATCGATCCGGAACCGATCGAGTGGAACCGGTGCTCCTCGTAGGGACCGCCCGCCACGTCATAGCTGAAGATGCGCCCGACGTTCTTCTCCTCGTCGAACCCGACGAACAGCGGGATCACCACGAGGCCCTGCATCGCGGCGGCGATGTTGCCACGGATCATCGTGGCCAGCCGGTTCGCCTTGCCCTCAAGGGACAGCGACCGGCCCTCCATCTTCTCGTAGTGCTCCAGCTCGACCTGGAACAGCCGGACGAACTCCAGGCCCAGGCTCCCGGTTCCCGCGAACGCGATCGCGGAGTACTCGTCGCTGCGGAAGACCTTCTCAATATCGCGCTTCGCGATCATCGAGCCGGCCGTCGCGCGCCGGTCACCGGCGAGCACCACGCCCCGCTCACAGGAGGCGGCCACGATGGTGGTCGCGTGCGGCAGGTCACGAACCACGTCGCTCACAGCCCCGCCGCCGTTGACATCGCGCGAGGCCGACCCTGGCAGCAGATCCCTCGCGTACAAGCCCAGATAATCCGTGAACGACGACGTCTGCATGCCAAGGAACGGCCGACCTTCGAACAATCCGCCCACACGACCCTCCCCAGTGATCTAAAGCTGAATGCTCCAACAAGCCTGTCGCTACAGACATTACTGTGCCGCGCGGGCATTACGGGTACCCGCGCGGCGCGCCCTGCGTCCGCCTTGCGCGAAACGGCTACTGGCCGCCCTTCTGGACGTAGGACCTGACGAACTCTTCGGCGTTCTCCTCGAGAACGTCGTCGATCTCGTCCAGAATGGAGTCGACGTCGTCGGACAGCTTCTCGTGCCGTTCCCGCACCTCGGCGGTTGAGTCGGCTTGGGTTTCCTCGGTCTCGTCGGAGCGCCGTGTGGTCTGGCGCTGTCCGCCGGTGTCCTTCGTTGCCATGACGTACCTCCGTGATCCGGGGATCATCCCCCGTCAGGTTCCAACGTTATCGTCGCCCGCGGGAGTCCCGTCCAATCCTGGCGGGACCATATTGGTACCAAATTCGCAGCGAGGACGAGGATATTCCCTGGTGGTACAAGGGCCCCGACGGCGGCTAGTCCTGGCCGGTTAGGGCGGCTACCAGCTCGCCAGCGGTACGGCAGCGGTCCAGAAGTGCCCCTACGTGGGCCTTGGTGCCACGCAGCGGCTCCAGCGTGGGGACCCGCTGCAGTGACTCGCGGCCGGGCACGTCGAAGATCACCGAGTCCCAGGAGGCCGCGGCGACCGAATCGGAGTACTGGCGCAGGCACCGGCCGCGGAAGTACGCGCGGGTGTCCTCGGGCGGGTTGTCGACCGCCCACAGCACGGTCCGCTCGTTGGTGAGCCGCTCGAACCGGTCCCTGGCCACCAGCCGGTTGTACAGGCCACGGTCGGGCCGGACGTCGTGGTACTGCAGGTCCACCAGCTGGAGCCGGGGGTGGTCCCAGGCCAGCCCGTCCCTGATCCGGTAGCCCTCGAGCAGCTCCAGCTTGGCTACCCAGTCCAGTTCGCGGGACAGCTGCATCGGGTCGTCGGCCAGCCGGTTGAGCACCGACTCCCAGCGGGCGAGCACGTCCAGGGTGGCCTGGTCGGCGTCTGTGCCGTACCGGTCCTCGACGTACTTGCGGGCGTGCTCCAGGTACTCGGCCTGCAACTGGATACCGGTCATCTTCCGGCCATCACGCAGTGTGACCAGGTGCTTCAGCGAGGCGTCGTGGGAGATGGACCGCAGGTCGGCGACCGGCGTCTCGAGGGACAGGTCCACGTTGATGAACTTGTCCTCGATCATCGCCAGCACCAGGGCGGTGGTGCCCACCTTGAGGTAGGTGGAGATCTCGCTCATGTTGGCGTCGCCGATGATCACGTGCAGGCGGCGGTACTTCTCCGGGTCGGCGTGCGGCTCGTCGCGGGTGTTGATGATCGGCCGCTTCAAGGTCGTCTCCAGCCCGACCTCGACCTCGAAGAAGTCGGCGCGCTGGCTGATCTGGAACCCGCTGCCCCGGCCGTCGGCCCCGATCCCGACCCGGCCCGCCCCGCAGACCACCTGCCGGGACACGAAGAACGGCGTGAGGTATCGCACGATGTCGGCGAACGGGGTCGAACGGCGCATCAGGTAGTTCTCGTGGCAGCCGTACGACGCGCCCTTATTGTCGGTGTTGTTCTTGTAGAGCTGGATCGGGGAGCTGCCTGGCACGGTAGCGGCCTTGGCGGCCGCCTCGGCCATGATCCGCTCCCCCGCCTTGTCCCACAGCACCACCGACAGCGGGTTGGTGCACTCCGGAGCGGAGTACTCCGGGTGGGCGTGGTCGACGTAGAGCCTGGCGCCGTTGGTGAGGATGACGTTGGCCAGCCCGAGGTCCTCGTCGGTGAGCTGCGAGGAATCCGCCTGCTCCCTGGCCAGGTCGAACCCGCGAGCGTCTCGCAGCGGGTTCTCCTCCTCGAAGTCCCAGCGGGCCCGCCGGGCCCGGGCAGCCGTGGCCGCCTGGTAGGCGTTCACGATCTGGGACGATGTCACCATGGCGTTGGCACCCGGCTGACCGGGTACGGAAATCCCGTACTCGGTCTCGGTGCCCATGACGCGCAACACGCTCATAGTTCAGCAGCCTAGTGCCGGTGGGCAAAAAGGGCACCCACCGGCACCCGGCAAATACGCCGCGCGTTCGGTGGGTGCCAGGGTCGGATTCACTCAGAGATACTGCCCGGTGTTGGCCACCGTGTCGATGGACCGGCCCGCCTCGGTACCGGACTTGCCGGAGACCAGGGTCCGGATGTAGACGATGCGCTCGCCCTTCTTGCCAGAGATCCGGGCCCAGTCGTCCGGGTTGGTGGTGTTGGGCAGGTCCTCGTTCTCGCTGAACTCATCCACGCAGGCGGACAGCAGGTGGGTCACCCGCAGACCCTTCTGCCCGGTGTCGAGGAAGTCCTTGATCGCCATCTTCTTGGCCCGGGCCACGATGTTCTCGATCATGGCGCCGGAGTTGAAGTCCTTGAAGTACAGGATCTCCTTGTCGCCGTTGGCGTAGGTGACCTCGAGGAACCGGTTCTCCTCGGACTCGGTGTACATCCGCTCGACGACCCGCTGGATCATCGCGGCCACGGTCGCGTCCGGAGACCCGCCGTGCTCGGAGACGTCCTCGGGGTGCAGCGGCAGGTGAGTGACCAGGTACTTCGAGAAGATGTCCTTCGCCGCCTCGGCGTCCGGCCGCTCGATCTTGATCTTGACGTCCAGGCGGCCAGGCCGCAGGATCGCCGGGTCGATCATGTCCTCGCGGTTGGAGGCGCCGATGACGATGACGTTTTCCAGGCCCTCAACGCCGTCGATCTCCGACAGCAGCTGCGGGACGATGGTGTTCTCCACGTCGGAGGACACTCCGGAGCCGCGGGTACGGAAGATCGAGTCCATCTCGTCGAAGAACACGATCACCGGCATGCCCTCGGAGGCCTTCTCCCTGGCCCGCTGGAAGACCAGCCGGATGTGCCGCTCGGTCTCGCCGACGTACTTGTTCAGCAGCTCCGGGCCCTTGATGTTCAGGAAGAACGACTTGCCCATTGCCGAGCCGGTCTTCTCGGCGACCTTCTTGGCGAGCGAGTTGGCCACCGCCTTGGCGATGAGCGTCTTGCCGCAGCCGGGCGGGCCGTACAGCAGCACGCCCTTCGGCGGACGGAGCTCGTGCTCCTTGAACAGATCGGCGTGCAGGTACGGCAGCTCCACCGCGTCGCGGATCTGCTCGATCTGCGGCCCGAGGCCACCGATGTCGTGGTAGGAGATGTCGGGGACCTCTTCGAGGATCAGCTCCTCGACCTCGGCCTTCGGTATCCGCTCGTAGACGTAGCCGGAGCGCGGTTCGAGCAGCAGCGAGTCGCCGCCGCGCAGCACCTCGTCCAGCAGCGGCGCCGCGAGCCGGACGATCCGCTCCTCGTCCGCGTGTGAGATCACCAGCGCGCGCTCGCCGTCGGCCAGCAGCTCCTTGAGCATCACGACCTCGCCGACGATCTCATACCCCTGAGCGACGACGACGTTGAGTGCCTCGTTGAGCACGACCTCCTGGCCGGGCCGCAGGTCCGTCAGTTCGACGGCGGGCGAGACGTTGACCCGCATCTTCCGGCCGCCGGTGAAAACGTCGGCGGTGTTGTCATCGCACGCTTGCAGGAACACGCCAAAGCCGGACGGCGGCTGTGCGAGCCGGTCGACCTCTTCCTTCAGCGCGATGATCTGGTCCCGTGCCTCGCGCAACGTCGCTGCGAGCTTCTCGTTCTGCCCTGTGACGGAGATCAGGCTTGTCTCGGTCTCACGCAGCCGGTCCTCAAGCAGACGAACCTGGCGGGGAGAGTCGGCGAGCCGCCGGCGCAGCACCGCGATCTCCTCATCGAGAAAGGAGATCTGCGCGGTCAGGCTGCTGACTTCATCCTCGTGACGCGAACCGCGTCCGCTCTCGTCCCTAGTCGCCATGGCCCTCACCTCCTAGGAGCTGATTTACCTAGACCCTACCTATCTGGCAGCGTTCCCAATCCTGCTGAAGCAGATTCAATGCCGTTCGCTGAGAACTGAAACCTGCACGTAACATCATTCGGTAGCAGAGTCGTCACCCTTCGCAGGCCGACGACGCCGCGGCGGCGCTGTCACACCAGGCGCCAGCCGTCGCGCTGTCACCAGGAACCCCGTGTGTCCGATCATCTGATGCTGCGGACGCACTGCCAGTCCTTCCACATGCCATCCACGCCTGAGGGTCTCCCAGGACTCAGGTTCATCAAAACCACCGTGCGTCCGCAAATCTTCCACGACACGTGACAGCTGCGTCGTAGTCGCCACGTAGGCGGACACCAGGCCTCCGCCGATCAGCGCGTCCCCGGCGATCCCGACGCAGTCCCACGGCGCGAGCATGTCGAGCACCACCCGGTCAAACGTGCCAGCCTCGCCGTCGGGCACCTCGAGGGAGCCGGTGGTCAGCCGCCACCACTGCGGTACCGACCCGCCGAAGAACCCGGCGACGTTCGCGGACGCGATCGCCGCGAAGTCCGCCCGTCGCTCATACGACGCCAGCAGCCCCGACGGCCCGGTCGCCCGCAGCATCCAGCACGCCAGCGCGCCAGAACCGGCCCCGGCCTCGAGCACCCGCGCGCCGGGGAAGATGTCGGCGAACGCCAGGATCTGCGCCGCGTCCTTCGGGTACACGACGGCCGCGCCGCGCTTCATGGCGAGGGTGTAGTCGGCCAGCAGCGGACGGAGCGCGACGTACGCCGTGCCACCAGACGACGTCACGACACTGCCCTCGGACGAGCCGATCAGGTCGTCGTGCTTCAGCGCGCCCTTGTGGGAGTGGAACACGCCTTCGTCTCGCAAGATGAATTGGTGGTGGCGGCCCTTGGGGTCGGTCAGCTGCACCCGGTCCCCAGCCACGAACGGTCCTCGGTTCACCCGGATAGGGTACTCAGACACTGGTTACTCAGACACCGGCACTCTGCTAGCTGGAGAGGGCCTGGTCCAGGTCGCGGGCGGCGAGCACGCCGTACACCTGACCGGACGACTCGACGAGAAGGTACTCGGAGGCGGGCGCGCGGCGGATCGCGTCGAGCAGCGCCATGCCGGAGATGTCGGCGGGCAGCACCATCGACGGCTCGATGCTGCGGGCCAGCGTCCCCGCCTCGATCCACGGGCGGCGCTGCGGCGGCGTGGCCGTCACCGCGGTCTCGTTCAGTATCGCGATCGGCTTGTCTTCGTGGTCCACCACGACCACCGCCCGCGCCCGGCTCTCGTCGGCCCGCCGGATGGCCTCGGCGAGCGGCAGGTCGGCGGGGACCGAGATCGCCTTGCGGGCCAGCCGTCGCGCGGACAGCGCGGGCAACCGCTCGCGGAATCTAGTGGCGCGGATCGACTGGGTAGCCCCGAACCACATGAACGCGGCGATCGCCACGATCCACAGCGAGGTGACGATGTCGCCGCCGGTATACCCGCCGTAGAAGTACGGGACCACTAGCAGCCCGACCGCGAGCACCCGGCCCGCCCAGGCGGCCACCAGGGAGGCGGTGCCCGGCTTGCCGGTGATCTTCCAGACGACCGCGCGCAGCATCCGGCCGCCGTCGAGCGGCAGCCCGGGCAGCAAGTTGAACACCCCGACGATCAGGTTCGCCACCGTCAGTGATCGCGCCAGGTTCCACGGGATGGACTGCGAGGTGAACGCGTGCATCAGGAACCACCCGGCCACCGCGAGCACCAGGGACAGGGCCGGCCCGGCCGCCGACACGCAGAACTCGCGCAACGGAGTCTGCGGCTCCTGATCGATCTCGGAGACGCCGCCCAGCGGGTGCAGCATGATGCGCCGGACCGGCAGCCCGTAGCCGCGGGCCACTAGCGAGTGGCTCAGCTCGTGTACCAGCACGGACGCGTACAGCAACACCACGAACGCGGCCGCCACCACGAACCGCACGGGACCATGCAGGGTATAGGCGAGATCGTTGGCGTAGATGACGATGAAGACGCAAGCGATAATGAACCAGTACGGCGAGATGAAAACCGGAATGCCAAACGGCCGGGCCACGACGATCCCGGAACCCGATGGCCGCGCCGGACGGTCTTCCCGGTCGTCGTCACCGCTGGTTGCCACAAACCCGATGCTACGTGGTTATGGACCCGGACGTGTCGGGGCGCGCGGCGGGTTGGCGGGCGGAATGTCAGTGCTGAGCTCTAGGGTATCGGGCATGGACGAACCCGGCGCTCTCCTCGACCCGCTGCCCACGCTCCCTTCCCCCAGCACTGCGCTGTCCCCGTCCCGCGCGTCCGACTTCATGACCTGCCCGCTGCTGTACCGGTTCCGGGTCATCGACCGGCTCCCCGAGCCACCGACCGAGGCCACGGCCCGCGGGACACTGGTTCACGCCGTTTTGGAAAAATTGTTCGATCATCCGGCGGGAGAGCGGACCCCGGACGCGGCCCGTGAAATGCTTTCCCCGGAATGGGACCGGCTGGCCGCCGATAACCCCGACCTCGCCGCACTTTTTCCAGATGAATCAGAACGGCGAGTCTGGCTCTCAGAGGCCGCCGCCGCTCTCGACGGATACTTCACGCTCGAGGATCCACGCCGCCTGGAACCCGCCGAGCGGGAATGCTACGTCGAGACCGTGCTGGATTCCGGGCTCAAGCTGCGTGGCTACATCGACCGGCTGGACGTGTCGCCGGACGGCGACATCCGGATCGTGGATTACAAGACGGGCAAGGTACCGCGCGAGGCGTTCGAGGCGAGCGCGCTGTTTCAGATGAAGTTCTACGCGCTGGTGATCTGGCGGCTGCGCGGGCGGATTCCCCGGCTGCTGCAGCTCATGTACCTGTCCGGCGGCGAGGTGCTGCGCTACTCCCCCGACGAGGCCGACCTGCGCGCCACCCAGCGCAAGCTCGAGGCGCTCTGGGCCGCGATCGAGCGCGCACGCGACGCGGGAGACTGGCGCCCGCGCCCCAGCAAGCTATGCGGCTGGTGCCGGCACCAGGACCTGTGCCCCGAGTTCGGCGGCACCCCGCCACCGCTGCCAACCACTGGGCCACCGCTCCCCACCGCGGCGGCCCCAGCCCCCGCCCCAGCCCCAGCCCCGTCTATGTTACATGGACCGGCATAGAGCGCGGACGATGACACATCGACCGGTCGGCGGCCGGTTGACAAACTCGCGATATTA
>JBEKHI010000368.1:0-8397 GCA_050012355.1 Streptosporangiaceae bacterium
GCGGCGCGAAGCCGGTGGCCGCAGGTAGGCGCGGACGGGGTGTCTCCGGCGGGTGCATTGCCGGTGACAGCACTGGCGGACGGACGGCCAGTAGGGCGGTGTGGCTGTTTTGTGACTAGCTGGGGGCAGCGCGGTCGCCGGCTGGGTGCGTCTAATGCGCATGATGCCGGTTCGCCGTGCTTGCTCGGCCGCTCTTGCATGCGCTTGCGCCGTCGCCGGGCTGGCCGGCTGCAGCAGCGGGCACGGCCCGCCGGTCTCCGCATGTTCCATGCCGCCCGAGCATGCGTACGTCCTCGATGTGACGATATCGGGCCGGGTGCGCTGGCAGGTGCCGGCATGCTGGCCCGAAGATGAGCCGCAACTGTCTCCGCTAGCGATCGGCCCGGTCGCCGTGCTCGCGCAATTTAATCGCCTTTACGGGCTGCGCCTGGCCGACGGGCACCGGATGTGGTCCTGGACTGGCAGCCAGCTCATTGCGGGCATGTGGCGGTGGCAGGGCCTGGTCGTCGTGCTGCAGCAGACCCCCGGCGCGGGCGGGCTGCCGCTGCTCACCGGGCTGGACGCGGGCTCCGGGCAGGTCCGGTGGACGTTGCCCATGGGCGGGGGCGTGGCGGGGTTCTCTCCCACCGCCGACGGCGGCCTGGCCGTCACCAACGAGGACGGCGGGCCTGAGGTGGTGGACCTGTCCAGCGGGCGGGTCCGCTGGACACGCCCGCCCGGGCCGGACTCCGATCCCGCGACCACGTCCATGGCCGTGGCCGGCGGCGCGCTGCTGGCCGCCGTGAACGGCCAGCTGACCAGTTATGACGACCAGACCGGCCAGGTACGGTGGGCCGATCAGCTGGTGTCCCCCCAGCTGACAGGCAGCATGAATGCGCCGGGCCTGCAGGTGTCCGCCGGGCTGGTGTACCTGACCCTGACATGGGCGCAGGGGACGCAGGTGCTCGGCATCAGCGCGGCGGATGGCCGCGTGGAATGGCGGTTCGCGCCTGTCGGGGTCCAATCGCTGAATGCCTACGCTCCCGGGCTGGTGTCCGTCATATCCGACTCCGGCAACGCGTGGCAGGACGAACTCAACCCGGCCACCGGCCGGGTGCGCTGGCAGGTTGACTCCAGCAACGAGGCCACGGCTACCCTGGCTGGCATTGTCACCGGCCCGCTCACCTACGAACCTGAACCCGGCCCTGACGGCACGAACCAGCTCAGCTTGCACGACACACAGACCGGGCAGACCCGGTGGATCTCCGTGCTGAAAGACTTCCCGGCCCTGTCGGTCTTCCCGGACGGACCCCTCCTGATCGTGCCGGCAGGCGGCCGGGACGGCCCGGATCTGCTCACCGCTCTCCGCATGTCAGACGGCCATCGCGCATGGCAGGTCACGATCCCGGAGCCGGCAGTGGCACCGCTGTCGGCCGTGCCTGGCGGCGTTCTCGTCTACACCGCCAACATCCTGCTCGGCACCTAGCAGCCACCCGCGCCAGCACTCCCAGACGGCCACGGCTGTCAGCGACCCGGGCGCCCGGCGTTCCGCGCAGGCAGGACGCTGCCGCGACCCTCACCGGACCCGCGTCTCAATTGGTGTGCGGTGACATAGGAATCGGCGGACGCCGCCGCACGGCAGTTAGTCGGCCCGCAGGACGAAGAACAGGAAGCACAGGAAGCGGGGCTTGGCCGCGATGACGTCGGGGAACAGCTCGCGGGCGGCCGGTGCGGGTGCTGGCTCGCTGATGACCGCTATCTGGAAGCCGGCCGCGGTGAAGGCGTCGGTCATCGCGTGCAGCGGCCGCTGCCAGAAACTCATCTGTACGGTGTGGCCGCCCAGGGTCCACTCTTCGGTCCGGCTGGAGGTCGAGAAATAGTCGGCCTTGCGGCCGGCGTCTTGGTGCATGAGGGTCGTTGCGAAGGGATGGTCGACGGACGCGATCAGCCGGCCGCCGGGCTTGAGCACCCGCCGCAACTCGGCGAGTGCCGGACCCCAATCCTCCAGGTAGTGCAGCACCAGGGAGGCGACGACATCGTCGAACGCGTCGTCGGGGAACGGAAGCGGGCCGCCCAGGTCGGCCAGCTGCAGGTCCGCGTCGTCACCGAGCCGCCGCCGGGCCACCTCCAGCATCCCGGCGCTGGAGTCGAAGCCGGTCACGAGGGCACCCCGTTCGCGCAGCGCCGCGAACAGCGGGCCCGAGCCGCAGCCGGCGTCGAGGATCCGCCGGCCGGCCACATCCCCGGCTAGGGCCAGCATCGCGGGCCGCTCGTAATAAGCATTGATGAGGCTGGCCTCGTTTTCGGCGGAGTACGCCTCGGCGAAGCTGTCATAGTCGTTAACCACGGCCGGATCCCCAGAATCAGCGGACGGCGAGGTGAGCCTAGCGGAGACCCCTCCAGGGGATTGTGGTCGGCAGGCATGCGGTCCATCCTGGCATACCCGGCATGTCCCGCACCGTTGTCCCATGTCATCCAATCGTGCTCGGCTCTGGTCTCTGACCTGGGCTGAGGAATCTTCGGTGACACGCAGACTGGAGGCGATTGCCCATTTTTCGGGTTCTAGCCCGCGCTGGGGCTGTTCGCGTCAATGAAGATTGCTCACACGGAGGTGGTGGGGGCAGGCTGTGACGACGGTTATGGTTTTGTTCGCCATCTCCGACCGCGGTTGTTCGTGATGTCCCGTGACAGGCATCTCGGCCCGACAGGTGCCTCTGACTTGGGCGGGCCTTTAAGGGTTCTGGCGCTGATTCTGTGGTGGGGTTACGCGGGGTGATGGATGACGCGCAAAGAGCGAACTTAACTGTCACAGGACACGTGACCAGTGTCCTGTCTCACGGCAACCTGCCCGATCTCAGCGGATTTTGCCCGTCCCAGCGTTCCGGAATGCAATTGACTGCACCTCCCGGCGGAACCGCGTCTGGAAGCTCTGGTCCCTGGCGAGGTCCGCACGGATTATCTTGATCGCGACGATCGCGACGATCGCACCGGGAACCCGTCGGCGGGCTTCGTGCCGGATGAGCCGTCGACCGGCTCTGCCTGCTGAGTCCACCGTCGGCGCATGTCGCGCGGTTGCGCGAGCTGGCGTCGATCGGGGCGGATCAGTTCGTGCTGTACCTGATGCATGACGACTCGGAAGCCACGCTCGCCGCCTGCCACGGGGAGATCATCCCGGCGCTGCGCTGAGGTTTCGCGTTCCGTGGCGCTCACACCCGGCGTTTTTCTTCGTTGAGGCTGCCGGGCGTGAGCGGGCTCCCACGGAGAACCCGATCAGCTCATAGTGCGGCTATCAGGCCTGTGGTCTCGAGCCTGTCTAGCTTGCGGATGAGGATTGGCTGCGCGCTCTCGTTCTCCGGCACGATCTCGTTATCCGTCTGCGGTGATAGCTGGACGTCCATGACTTCACCTCCTTCCGCGTCGGGCGAAGCTAATTGTCGACGTCGGTAGCGGACGTCGTCTCGAGCCGGTCAAGTTTGCGAATGGCGATTGGCTGCGCGCTGTCGTCGTTCGCCAGGGCCTCGTCGTCCGCTGGCAGTGGCGGCTTGATTTCCATGTGGTCTCCTCCTTGCGGCGTCGCGTCCGCTGGGTTCAGCAGGGCCATCAGTCGTTTGGGGAGGTAGGGCTTGTCGTCTCGAGCCGGTCGAGCTTGCGGATGGCGATCGGCTGTGCGCTCTCGTCCTCGGGAGCCGTCTCAGCCTGGGGGCCAGGCGTCTGGAAGATGCTGGTCATGTGCTGTCACCTCCTTCCTGCCTCGTGGGTATCGCCTGGCTATCGAGCGGACCTGATGCTGGTGGCGGTGCCACCAGCGGTTAGCCCAGAGGATCTGCCAGGCCAGCATGATGGCCAGGGCCACGCACCCGTCGAGCGCCGCGGCGAGCGTGCCGCCGATTTCGGCTGCCGCACGCACGAGAAGGGCGATCAGCGCTGGCAATGAGATGGCGAGTTCCACCGCGAGGCAGATCGCGGTGCCGGCGAGCAGCACGAGGCTGTAGACGCGGACCGCACGCCGCTGCGCGGCCGGGTAACTACGGCTCGGGTCGGGATCCGGCCTGGCCACGTGCCTGACATGCCGTGTGGCCTGCCTGCCGAGATAGCGGATATATGCCGAGCCGTCCGCGTACAGGTTGGCGCACCCGGTCAGGTCCTGGAGCACGAAGTAAACATCGGTGCGCATGAAGACCATGAACTGGGTGGGCAGCGCCAGCAGCGACTCGGCGACGGCCACGGCGAGCAGGGTGCGGACGAGGCCGTGCGGGCCGGCCAGGCCGAGGATGAGCAGGCATATCCCCGCGGCGCATATGTTGGCGGACATCCCGGCCAGGTACACGGTCATCCGGGTCCGCCGGGGCGCGGCCCAGACCCCGCTCACGTCGGTCTGCGCGGCGAGGAACTGCAGCCGGGTGCTGAGCGTGATCCGGGCCGGCGCGCCGGCCGCCCGCGCGGTGGCCAGGTGAGCGAGCTCGTGTACCAGGATCAGCGTCCACGCGATGGCGGCGTCGACGGCGAGCACGAGTCCGGCATGGCGGCTCCAGACGAGCACGCGGTAGCTCGGAACCAGCGCCGGGTGGAGCGCCAGCATGACCACGACGGCCACGGCGAAGCCCGCAACGGTAACCGCGACGAGGGGATGCAGCAGCCAGCGTACGTGTCCGGGCCGCAGCCAGGGCAGGCTTGGCCGCGGCCGGGCGCTGTCCTCGCGGACGCGCCCGTCGACCGAGGCGAGGAAGCCGAGCTCGTCCAGTGCTGTCACGAAGTCCGCCACCGCGACGCTAGCCCCGGTCCCGGCCCGCAGCCCGGCCTCAATCTCGGTGACGGTGCGGCCCTGGCCGAGCAAGACCAGGACCCGGTGCGCTACGTCCGGGACCGAGATGAAGTCGCCGGTCTCTATCCGTCCGATGACCCAGCCGTCCCCGTCCCGGCGCTCGCACAGATCACGCAGCCGAACCCGCGATCCGCCGTTGACCGTGGTCGCGGTCGCTGTCACCGGGCCGCTCCGCACGCCTCGCAGCCGGGGTGCGGCGGGTCATCGAGGACGAGCGGCGCGTCGAGCGCGGCGAGGTTCACCGTCTCGATCCGGCCCGGGACCACCGGCGGTACGCCGGTGAGCAGCGCGACGACCAGGTGAGCGGCCAGGTAACCGGATATCCCGGCCGGCACCGCGCCGACTGCGCTAAAGACCGCTTCAGTACGATGCGGCGCGTCTGCTGAGTACGCGCCGTCCTCGGCGTGACGGTCGCGAAGATGCAGCCTGGTGCACTCCCAGCACAGCCCTTCACCGGGGACGAACGCCGCGCACTGAACGAGCGGGCCGTGATAGCCGGCGGCCACCCAGGGTCGCTTGGCGGCCAGGCAGGCCCGGTTGGTCCAGGCCCGCAACTCCGGAGGCCGGTCCGCCGCGAGCAAGAGTACGTCGCACTCCCCTGCGAGGCCGAGCACGTCCTCGGTGCAGGTCGCCTCCATACGCTGCGCGGTGATCTCGATGTCGCTGTTCAGACGGCGGAGCCTGGTAGCCGCGGAATCGGCTTTCGGCTTTCCGATCTCATCCTCGGTGTAGAGGATCTGCCGACTGAGATTGGACAGCTCGACCTCATCGGGGTCGGCGCAGTGCAGGTGGCCCACCCCGCTCGCGGCGAGCGCGAGCGCGGCGATCCCGCCGGTACCGCCCACGCCGAGGATCGTGACCCGGGCGTCGCGCAGCCGGGCCTGCGGTTCCCAGGAACTTGCCCGCGGCGTGAGATCGAGCCAGCGGAAATACCGGAGGGCCCTGTCGTATCTGCGCAGGTCCCGTTCTGTCAGGTCGGCCGGAACCGGTCCCGCGACGTCCTCGACGTACCCGGAGGCGATCAGCTGCCCGGCACCGCGCTCGAGTGTGCCGGCAGGCTGCTCCGGATGCCTGTCGTGCACGTACCCGATGATTTCCGGCAGGCTGCGGCTGCCGTCCATGGCAGCCAGCATCGTCCACACCCAGCCGTCAGGATCGGCGATCTCCGCAGCGAGCCCGTAAGATACCCCGCCGATGCGGATCTTCCTGCCCTCCGCTATCCGGTAGGGACCGTGCTCGGGCTTCACCTTCGGCCGGAGCATGACAACCGGAAGATTCTCACCCACCAGAATTCCTCCCGAACTCATGCACGCAGATATGGTCGCGGAAAAACACTAAGGATGTGATGGGGAATAGCCGGAATATTGCGTATTAAATACCCTTATCGCGGTAAGTTAGTCGTGATCATGATGATTGTCAATGGCTAACCAGGTGCCAAGAGTTCCGCGCAGGAGCACCTGGCATGCCGTTTCAATCTGGCTTGCCAGGCGCAGGTCTGAACGGCTCGGCGAGCGGCAGGAACTAACGTTAGCGCCCTACCGCCGACTTTGGACACTAAGACATGACAGGCCAACATCATGTATCGCAATTAACGCATCAAGCACTCGGACCACACTTCCTGAATGCCTGCAGTGACCGGTGTGTACTCGCTCCGGACCAGCCGCAGGCGGCGTCCGCAGGTGATCAGCATCTGGTCCAGGCACTCCCGGTGGCGCTGGTGATCTAATGCACCGCGATCGGGTCCGCCCGTGGGTGTCATCAGCAGGGGCGCCGGACCTGCGGGGCTACTCGCGCGCCGGACGGGCGGCGGAGCCCTTCAGGCCTGGTTTCTGTGCCGGAGCCTTAGCTGCTGGCCAGGGTGCGGCCGAGGAGGGAGAGCAGGCGCTCCCAGTGGCGCTGGAATGCGGAGGGGTTGAAGGCGTCGGTGTCGGACATGGTGTAGCCGTGGATGGTGCCGGGGTAGACCTCGGTGGTGTAGCCGACGCCTGCGGCGTCCAGGGCCTGGTTGAGCTCGATGATTGCCTCGGGCCTCATGTCGTTCTCGGCGAGGCCGAGGTGAACCTGGGCGGTGAGCTTGGGGATGAGGCGGTGCGGGCTGTCGGGCGTGTTAGTGACCAGGAAGCCGGGGTGGAATCCGGCGACGGCGGCCACCTGGCCGGGGTGTGCCGCTGCGGTGCGCATTGCCAGGGCGGCGCCTATGCAGTAGCCGATCACGGCGGCCGGTCCGGTGCTGACCTCGGGCTGGGCGGTGAGGAACCTGAGGTAGGCGTCGGCGTCGCGCAGGATGCGTTCGGTGGTGTGCGCTTGGATCAAGGGCATCAGCTTGGCGATGACCGCGGGCCGGATCTCTTCTCCGATGTGCTCGGGAAGTTCGGTCACCGGTGCCGGGCCGTGCCGGTAGTAGATGTTGGGGACGAGTACGTAGTAGCCGTGCCCGGCCAGTTCGCGGGCCATTTCCCGCAGTGCGGGCCGCAGGCCGAAGGCGTCGCTGTAAAGCAGCACGCCCGGGTGCCGCTCGCCGGGGTCGGGGTAGGCGGCGAAGGCGTCGGCCTGGCCGTCGGCGGTGGGAATCTGCAGTGTCTTGGCGGGCATAGCTTCTCCTGTCGTGGTTGATGTGCTGAGCCTGTGGTCAACACGACAGGGCGGAGCCCGCGCAGCAGCGCAAGGCTCCTGGTCGGGCAGCGGGCCGATCCCGGCCCGTCCGGCGCTCAGAAGAGCACCGGGTCACCAATCCGTGTGTGGCGCAATGCCGTCCCGGTAGTCATCGCCACGCAATGTAGCACACTGGACAAAGCCGCCGCGCCCTAGCCCGTAGCCCACTCGCAGTAGCCTGCTCGGTGGTCGGCGACTTCCAGGTCCTGTACTTCGACCTGCGCGGCCACGGCCGCAGCGACCGCAGCAGCGCCGGGTCCTGGAACATGCGGACCTGGGCCGATGGCCCCGCTTTCTGGCTGGGGCAGAAGTCGTAGGGCCTGTTGGAGCGGGCGTCGTGGACGTGCTGCGGCAGCCATTGCTTGGCCTGGTCGATGAGGCGCTGGCGATCAGGGCCAGGGCGGGCCGTCAGCGGAGCTCAGATCGCACAGCGCGCAGCCGGTCTTGCAGGAGGCGCTGTTCGACCTCGCTGGGCGCCAGGGTCACCGCGGCGTGAAGTTCTCCGGCTGCGGCGCTCGTGCGGCCAAGCCGGCGCAGGTTGTCCGCCAGGGCAGCGTGCCACAGATGGGAGTATTCCAGGCCGGCGATGGTCTTCAGGGCAGCCAGCCCCGCCTCGGGGCCGTCGCGCTCGGTAACGGCGACCGCCCGGTTGAGCGCCACCACCGGGCTGGCCGTGATCGACCCGAGCAGGTCGTAGAGGCCCACGATCCGGTCCCAGTCCGTCTCCTGCCAGCTGGGAGCGGTCGAGTGGGCCGCGGCGAGGTGAGCCTGGATCTGATAGGGCCCGGCGACCCCGCCGGACCGGGCCACCGCCTCGGATAGCCACGCCGAACCCTCGGCGATCGCGGCCCGGTTCCAGCGGGTGCGGTCCTGGTCGGCCAGGGTCACCGGGTTACCGTCGGCGTCGGTGCGGGCGGGGGTGCGGGCCGAGGTCAGCAGCAACA
>JBEKHI010000369.1:0-8380 GCA_050012355.1 Streptosporangiaceae bacterium
GCCCTTGATGACCGCCAGCGTCCGCCGCGACAGCCGGATCGCGTCACCCGCCGCGAGCAGGTCGCCGCGGACCAGGGTGAGGTCGCTGGCCTCGATCGCGGCGTCGGTGCCGGTCCCCATCGCCAGGCCAAGGTCGGCGGTGGCGAGCGCGGCCGCGTCGTTCACCCCGTCGCCGGCCATCGCGACCACCCGGCCGCTGTCCCGCAGCCGACGGATCACGTCGGCCTTCTCCGCGGGCAGCACGCCGGCGATGACCTCGTCGATGCCGACCGCGTCGGCGACCGCCCGCGCGGCCCGTTCGTTGTCACCGGTAAGCAGGATCGGCCGCAGCCCCAGGTCGCGCAGCCGCTCGACCGCCAGTTCCGAGGTTGGTTTCACCGTGTCGGCCACCATGAGCACGCCGCGTACCGCGCCGTCCCAGCCCACGTACACGGTCGTCTGCCCCGCCGCCTCAGCCTGATCGCCGAACGACGCCAGCGACGATGGCACCGGCAACTCCAGCCACGAGCGCCGCCCGGCGATCACCGCGTGCCCCTCGACGACCCCGGTGACCCCGAGCCCCGAATGGCTGACGAATTCCGAGACATCCGGCAGCCAGCCGGACCGCGATCGCGCAGCCGAAGCGATCGCCGCCGCGACCGGATGCGAGGAGGCATCCTCGACCGCTCCGGCCAGCCGGAGCGTGTCAGCGTCGCCCGCCGCGTCGATGAGGCTCATCCGCCCGGTGGTCACGGTGCCGGTCTTGTCCAGCACGATCGTGTCGACCCGGCGGGTGGACTCAAGGACCTCGGGTCCCTTGATGACGATGCCGAGCTGCGCGCCGCGCCCGGTGCCGACCAGCAGCGCGGTCGGCGTCGCCAGCCCCATCGCGCACGGGCAGGCGATGATCAGCACCGCGACCGCCGCGGTGAACGCCGCGCTCGCTCCCTGACCGGCCGCCAGCCAGGCCACCGCCGTCACCAGCGCGATGCCAATGACGACCGGAACGAAGACGGCCGATACCCGGTCGGCCAGCCGCTGCACCGGGGCCTTACCCGCCTGTGCCTCGCTGACCAGGCGAGCGAGCTGCGCCAGCTGGGTGTCGGCGCCGACCCTGGTCGCCCGGACCACCAGCCGTCCGCCGGCGTTCACGCACCCGCCGGTCACCGGATCGCCAGGTCCCGCCTCGACGGGCACCGGCTCGCCGGTGAGCATCGAGGTGTCCACCGCGGAGTTCCCAGTGACCACGACGCCATCGGTCGCGATCTTCTCACCGGGCCGGACCACGAACTCATCACCGGGAGATAGCTGGGTGACCGGGACGCGACGTTCAGCGCCGTTATGGACTATGGAAACTTCCTTGGCGCCGAGCGTCAGCAGCGCGCGCAACGCCAGGCCAGAACGGCGCTTAGCGCGGGCCTCGAGGTACCGGCCGAGCAGGATGAGGGCGGTAACCCCGGATGCGACCTCAAGGTAGGTGGCGTCGGCCCCGCTCCCGCGGGCGAGCCACGCGAAGTCCATCCGTGCTCCGGTGCGGCCGGCGGCGCCGAAGAACAGCGCGTACAGCGACCACAGGTAGGCCGCCGCGACGCCGACCGAGACCAGCGTGTCCATGGTTGCGGCACCGTGCCGCGCGTTCTTGACGGCCGCGCGGTGGAACGGCCAGGCGCCCCACACCGCGACCGGTGACGCGAGCGCGAGGCAGGCCCACTGCCAGTTACGGAACTGCAGCGCCGGGACCATCGCCGCCGCGACGACCGGGATTGCCAGCGCCAGGCAGACCAGCAGCCGCTGGCGTAGCTCGGCGGTCTCGTCGCGTTCTCGCGGCGCGACGGTCCGCGCCGTGTAGCCGGCCTTTTCCACCGTCGCCACCAGGTCGGCCTTGGTCATGGTGCCCGGATAGCTGACCCTGGCCGTCTCGGTGGCGAAGTTGACGGTCGCGGTGACACCGGCCAGCTTGTTCAGCTTCTTCTCGACCCGCGCGGCGCAGGAGGCACAGGTCATGCCGCCGATCGTCAGCTCGATGTCGCTCACAGCGCCAGCTGGTAGTCCCCCGCCTCGTCGACCGCCGCGGCGACGGCCTGGTCATCGAGCGGGGCTTCGCTGGTCACGGTCACGGCGGAGGTGCCGCCGGGAACCAGGTCGATGTTCACCTCACGCACCCCGTCAAGGCCCTTGATCTCCTCGGTCACCGCGCTGGCGCAGTGCCCGCAGGTCATGCCGGTCACCTTGTAGGTCGTCGAAGTCATGAAAGCTCCTTTACGAACGGACGAGCCGGGCGATCGCGTCGGAGGCCTCGCGGATCTTTTCCTCCGCGACCGGGCCGCCTTCCGCGGCCGCCTCGGCGACGCAGTGGCTTAGGTGGTCATCGAGCAGGCCAAGCGCGACTGATTGCAGAGCGTGAGTGGCCGCCGACACCTGAGTGAGGATATCGATGCAGTACTTGTCGTCCTCGACCATCTTCTGCAAGCCGCGCACCTGGCCCTCGATGCGACGCAATCGCTTCAGGTACGCGTCTTTACTCGGGCTGTATCCGTGCATAGTGGCCATACTATACCCCGGAAGGGTATCCAGCACTGTGACGGAGCCCACGTTGCGACGTGGGCGTCCGGTTACAGGTTCAGGCGGCGGGAGAGGTCAGAGGCGAGGACGCCGGCCGGGTCAATGGTGGCCCGTACCTTGCGGAACTCCTCGACGCGCGGGTACATCTGGTCGAACACCCCCGCGGGGACCCGGGAGTCCTTGGCCAGGTACACCCGGCCGCCGGCTTCCAGCACCAGGGAGTCCAGCCGGTCACATAGATCGAGCAGCCCGGGAGTGCGGGCCGGGAAGTCAAGCGCCAGCGTCCATCCCGCGGTGGGGAAGGACAGCAGGCCCGGGTCCGACGGCCCGAACCGCTTGAGCACCGTAACGAACGACGGGGCCCGGACCGCGCTGACCAGCTCATAGGACCGGCGCACCGCGTCCTCGGCGCCGAACGGCACGACGTACTGGTACTGGCGGAACCCGCCGGGACCGTAGGCGCGGTTCCAGTTCCGTATCCCGTCGAGCGGGTGGAAGAACTGGCCGATCGTCTGCAGCTCATCGGTCCGCCGCTTCGGCGCCTTGAGAAACCAGGCGGTGTTGGCCAGGCCGATGGAGTACTTGTTGAGCACACCTGGGGGGAACCCGGACGGCAGCCCGACCTTGGCCGCCGTGTGGAACTCGTAGCGGCCGGCGCCCGCGGGCAGCGCCGACGCGGGCGCGAAGTCCCCGCTGGTGACGATCGACCGGCCGAGACCGGCGCCGCGCGCCAGGCAGTCGGACCACGCGACCGTGTAGCCGTACCGCGAGTCATGGTCGGACAGCACGGCCATCGTCTCGTCGATGTCCGGGGTACGCACGGTCTCCACCAGTACCCGCGAGCTATCCACCTTCTTGAGCTGGAGCGTCGCCCGGGTGATGAACCCGGTCAGCCCCATCCCGCCGGCCGTGGCCCAGAAGAGCTCGTCTTCTGGCGTCACCGTGCGAGTCTCCCCGCCGGGCAGTACCAGGTCGAACGAGGTCACGTGCTGGGCGAACGAGCCGGCCTTGTGGTGGTTCTTGCCGTGCACGTCGGCCGCGATCGCGCCGCCGATCGTGACCTGGCGGGTCCCGGGCGATACCGGAACGAACCAGCCAGCGGGCAGCCCCGCGACCATCAGCTGTTCCAGCGACACCCCCGCGTCGGCGGTGACCACCCCGGTCGACGGGTCAAGCGAGTGGATGCGGTTCAGCCGCTCCGATGAGATGACCACGCCGCCGTCGCACTGGGCCGCGTTGTTGTAACTGCGGCCGAGTCCACGTGGGATCGCGGGGCTGTCGCCGCGAAGCAGCGAGGCCGCTTCACCGGAGTCCGCGGGGTCAACGAGCGAGGCTGTAGTCGGGGCGATCCGGCCCCATCCGGTAAGCGTGACATTGCGGGGATGCATAACACTCAAGCCTAGCGGCGCCCGAGTACCGCCACTTGGTCTCCGGCCGCGATCGTCAAGTTTCGCAATAGCCTCAATTGGTCACTTCCGCACCTGGTCGAGGCTACCCACTGCGTGTGACAAGCAACGTACATACCCTGGTTCCGGGGCGGCCACACAAACCAGGGGAACCGGACATGAACGCGCCGGAATTCGGCACGATACGGAAAGCTTTCACCGACCTAGCAGACACCGTAGTAGGCGACTTCGACATTCTCGCTTTCCTAGACACGCTGTGCGGTTACTGCGCGGACCTGTTGCCGATCGCCGCGTGCGGCGTCCTGCTGTCCGAACACACCAGCGCGCTCGCCCTGGTCTCCGCGTCTACCGAGCACGCCAGGGCACTGATGACCGCCGAACTCCGCGACGGATCAGGACCGGCCACCCAGTCGGCTGGCTCCGGTGCCGCGGTGTCGTGCCCGGACTTCGACGTCTTCAAGGGGCAGTGGCCCGCGCTCGTTCCGGCGGCGCTCGATTACGGGCTGCCCGCGGTGGACGCGTTGCCGATGCGGCTGCGGGATCAGACCATCGGCGCGCTAGCGCTGTACCGAAGCGAGCGGGGCGAGCTGGATCCCGGCGCCGCCGAGTTCGCCAGCGCGATCGCGGACGTCGCCACCATCGGGATCGTGCACCAGCGCGCCCTGCACCGCAAGAATGTGCTCGCCGAGCAGCTGCAGACCGCCCTTGATAGCCGGGTGATCATCGAGCAAGCCAAGGGCGTCCTCGCCGAGCGCCTCCAAGTCGCCATCGACGAAGCGTTCCTCGCGCTGCGCCGCTACGCGCGCAACAACAACATGAAGCTCACCGACGCCGCCCGCGCCGTGGCCGAGGGCACCCTGGACATCGACCCCGCGTAACGGGGCGCCGAGGCGGGCACTGATCAGGGCGGCTGCCGCGCGGACCGCGTCGGCGGCGATGGCACGGGTCCCCTGATTACGGAGCCGGGAGGACGGGCCGGAGACGCTGATGCTGGCGACCACCGATCCGTCGCGGCCATGCACGGGTGCGGCGACGCAGCACAGGTGCGGCTCGAGTTCCTCTAGATCCTCGGCGTATCCCTGGGTGCGTATCAAGTCGAGGTGCTTGCGCAAGTCGTCGGCGCTGGTGATAGTGGCGGCGGTGCGGGCCTGGAGTTCCTGACCGGGGTACCTGGTATTGAACTCGGCCGCGCTGAGCCCGGCGAGCAGAGCCTTGCCCATCGAGCTGCAATGGGCGGGTGAGCGCTTCCCCACCCAGGAGTGCATCCTGACCGTGTGCCAGCCATCCACCACGTCAACCGTGACGGCCTCGGCGCCTTCGAGTATGCCAAGGTGGCCGGTCTCCCCGAGCCGGGCGACGAGATCCCGCAGCGGTCCCGCGGCGGCGCGGCGCAGGTCGCTGTCACCGGCCGCGATCTCGCCGAGGGTGGCCAGTTTCTGAGCCAGCCGGTACCGTCCCGGTTCGCCAGCGGCTTCCAGGTATCCGGCGCTGGCCAGGGTGGCGGCCAGCCTGGACGCGGTAGAGCGGTGCACGTCGAGCTGGCGGGCGATGTCCGCCACCGCGATGACGGTCCGGTCCCGGTCGAACATGTCGAGGACGGCGAGCCCGTGCAGCAGCGCCCCGACCAGGCCATCGCGTGACTCCACCACGAGCTCAGCCTACGGTGGGCTCGGGGTGCGGCAGCGGCGGCAGCTCCCAGGTGGCGACGGCAGGTTGCGGGGTGTCCGCGTCGACGGCCACGTCGATGACGGTCGGCCGACCGGAGTCCAGCGCGGTCTTGAGCGCGGCCCCGAGATCGGCGGGGGTGCTTGCCCGCAGCCCCTCGGCGCCCATCGAGCGGGCCATGGCGGCGAAATCGGTGCGGTGAGCGAAACTCGTCGCGTACTCCTGGCCGAAGTACGCCACCTGCTGGTCCCTGATCGAGATGAAGCCGCCGTTGTTCCACACCAGCCAGACCACGGGCAGGTTGTATTCGACCGCGGTGGAAACCACGCTCGGCAGCATGAGGAACCCACCGTCACCGACGACCGCGACCACCGGCCGGTCCGGGGCGGCCAGCCGCGCACCGAGCGCGCCCGCGACGCCGAACCCCATCGCCGCGTATCCCCAGCTCTGCAGCAGCGTTCCCGGTCCGCCCGGCTCGAAGTGCTGCACGATCCAGTTGTGGTGCACCCCGACATCGGCCAGCACGATTCCGTCGGCCGGCAGTGCCCGGCGCAGCTCGGCGATCACGCGTTCCGGCCGTAGCGGGCTAGCGTCCGACGTTGACCAAAACGTCGTGAGCTTCGCCCACTCCGCCCGCCACCCCGCTATGTCGGCCAGCCAGGCCCGGCGCGCGTCCGGCCGAGCCCGCTCATCCCCCGCAGCGCTGGCGGCTCGGATGGCGTCGAGCAGTTGCCCGAGCACCTCCGCCGGGGTGGCCGCGATAGCGATCTCCGCCGGATAGTTGCGCCCGATCTCGGCGGGATCGACATGCACGTGAATCAGCCGGGCCGGCGGGATCGAGTAGGTGTAACCAGGCAACCAGGAGCTGGACGACCGGTCATCAAACCTGGTCCCGAGAGCGAGGATCACATCCGCGTCCCGCGTCGCCCGGTTAGCCTGCAGCGTCCCGTTCCGCCCGGCGGGGCCCAGCGAGTCTTCCGGCGCCAGGTCCTTCCCCGCCGGCGAGCTAACCACCGGAATCCCCGTCTCGGCCGAAAGCGCCGCCAGATCATCCGCCAGCCTTTGCACCTCCGCCGGGCCCGTTGTCCCGTCCGCTGCCCCACCCCCCACCACAATCACCGGCCGCTGCGCGCTAAGCAGCAACTCCACCGCGTCCCGCAGATCCCGCGGCGCAGCCCCCGCGCGGGGTAGCGCGGTGCGGGGAGGTCGGTCGATGTGACATCGACCGCGCGCTATGCCGGTCGATGTCACATCGACCGGCTCGGCGAACACGTTGAGCGGGATGTCGAGGTTGACGGGGCCTGGGCGGCCGGAGATGGCGGTGGCGTAGGACTGGCGGAGCATTAGGGGGAGCTGGTCTGCGCGCGTGGCCTGGTAGGCCCGTTTGACGAACGGGCGGACGGCGGCGGGGAAGTCGGCTTGATAGTGGCGGCCTAGTTCTTGGAATGGCGCGCGGCCGAACTGGCTGGTCGGCACGTTGCCGGTGATCGCGAGGATCGCGGAGGAGTCCATCAGCGCGGCACCAAGCGCGACGAGGATCTGTGCGGACCCCGGGCCGCAGGAGGTGAGCGTGGCGAGCGGTTTTCTGGCGACCCGGTAATACGCGTCGGCGATGAACCCGGCGGCGGCCTCGTGCTGCACTGAGATGAACGGGATCTCGTCCTTCCGGCGCAGCAGCGCGTCGAGCATCCCGATGTCGCCGTGCCCGCACAGCCCGACCACGTAAGGCACCTCAGCCCGCACCAAAAAGTCCGCGATCAGCTCGGCGCCATTCATTTGGCCCTCCTGCTGTTGCGCGATGCACAATGCATTGCTTGATGCGGGACGCTATGTCAGGCTGGTGTTCTCGTCAAGAGAGAGGCCGACGGCCATGAGGGACGCGCCCATCATCGTGGCGGGCAGCGGGGCGGCCGGGCTGACGGCGGCGCTGGCCGCTGCTACGGCGGGGGCGCGAGTGCTGGTGGCCGAACGCGCCGCCCGGGTCGGCGGGACATCCGCGCTGTCCGGCGGGCGGGTGTGGATACCGGCCAGCGGACTGCCTGGCAGCGAGGAAGACACCACCGAGGCCGCGCGGACCTACCTGGACGGACTGTTTCCTGGCCGGTACCGGCAGCTGACCGAGGCCTTCCTGACTCACGGTCCGGAGATGGTGCGGTTCGTGCAGGAGCACACCGCCCACCGGTTCGCCGTCTGCCGGACCTATCCCGATTACCACCCGGACCGACCGGGGGCGACGACTGGCGGACGGTGCCTGGACATGGAGCCCGTCGTTATGGGCGATAAAAGGGTGCGCGTTCCGGCGGGTTACCTGCCGATGACCCAAGCAGAGTGGGAGCGGTGGCGGTATCCGAGCCGGTTCGATCGGGACCTGCTGGGGCACCGAGACCGGACCGGGATACGGACCAACGGAGTGGGGTTGGTGTCCGCGCTGCTGGCGGGGGCGGAGCGGGCGGGGGTATCGGTCCGGACCCAGGCTCGGGTGACTGATGTGACGATCGATTCCGATGGTGCGGTCGTCGCCACCGTGGATGGCGAGCGGATGCCCGCGCGGGCGGTCATCCTGGCGACCGGCGGGTTCGACTGGGACGAGGAACTACGACGGGCCTGCCATCCGGCGGCGCAGCGAGCGACGGGCGCGCCGCCGTCCAACACCGGTGACGGGCTGCGGATCGCCCGTGGCGCCGGCGCCGCGACGGACAACCTAGGCCAGGGCTGGTGGATGCCGATGCTCGCCATTCCTGGTGAGTCGCTGGACGGGAGACAGCACT
>JBEKHI010000370.1:0-8257 GCA_050012355.1 Streptosporangiaceae bacterium
CGAGCAGGCCGCCTGGTACCCGACGGTGAGCAACCTGTTCGGCCTGCCGCTGCAGGTGCCGCACAGTTACGCCAAGTCCGACTGGGAGATGTTCACCGCCGCCTGGCTGTCAGACTACCCAGTCAAGCAGCAGCTCATCGAGCAGGTGTACACGTACGCCAACACCACCCCCAGCCGGGTGCCGTTCAGCGACCTGTACGACACGATCGTGGGCGACCAGGTGGGGTTCCAGGCCCGCCCGGTCCAGGGCGGCATGTTCGCGCTGCTCGCCCTGCTCAGCAAGGGATGATCATGGTCGGTGCTGCGCTACCCAGCAAAGAATCTGGATAGTGCAGCACCCACTAGGAAAGACGGCGCGCCCGCACTGGGCCAAGTGCGGGCGCGCTACTTTTTTGGGACCATAACGACGCTCTCTGAGTCTCCCGGTGAAAGTTCTCCGCAGGTGCCGGAGACATACCAGGCGGGGGACGGCCCACGACAGGAGCGTGCGTGACTGATTCCGACGACCGGGAACAACGGTTCCGGCGGCTTTACGACGAGAACTTCAGCTCGATCCAGGCCTACGCGGTGAACCGGGTCGCGTCGATGGACGACGTGCCGGACGTCGTCGCGGAGGTCTTCACCACGGCGTGGCGGCGGCTGGATGATCTTCCGCCTCCGCCTGCTGACCGGCTCTGGTTGTACGGGACGGCCCGCAGGGTGATCTCGCGGTACTACCGCAGCACCAGCAGGCTGCGCAACCTGGTCGAACGCGTGACCGCCGGGGAACGGGTTCATCCAGAAACCGACCCGGCCCGCGAGCAGTTGCTCGCCGCCATCGCCAAGCTGCGGGCCAGCGACCGGGAGGCGCTGATGCTCGTGTACTGGGAGGAACTCAGCTACGCGGAGGCAGCCAAGGTCCTCGGCTGCTCGGTCAACGCCGTGGGAACCCGGGTGCACCGGGCGAAGAACCGGCTACGCGAGACCTTCAGCACCGAAAGCCGGCTTCCTGCCTTTGTCATGAACGCGAACGGAGTAACCGATGGATCTTGACACGATGCTCACCGGGGCGGCACCTTCCCGGCACGTCCTGCTGGACGGCCCGGACTCGCTGGCCGCCGCGCGGATACGGGAACGCATTATCAGCGACCCGCCGCCGCCCGTAAAGCGGCGTTACGTGGCCCGCGGGCTCACGGTCGCGGCCATCGCGGGGGCGGCCGTGATCGTGGCGGTAGCGGTCATCCCCGGATCGCCCGGCTCGCTCGAGCACCCAGACTCAGCGGCCGCCGCGGTTCTCGGTCAGGCGGCGGTGACCGCGAGCCGCCAGCCCGCCACCCCGGCAGCGGGACCTGGCCAGTACGAGTACGTCAAGACCATCCAGGAGCTGAACACGGCGACCGGGACCGGGAAGATCGGGGGCAAGGTCACGTGGCGGGACTGCGACTTCGCTCAGACCGTACAGTACTGGGTGGCAAACGACGGGTCGGGCCGTTCAACGGCCAGCGCACCACCTGCCTGCGTGGGTCTGGCCTCGCCCTCGCAGACCTTCGCCAAGGGCCAAGAGGGTGCCTATGTCTATCCCGATGCCGCTGCGCTACCGACGGATCCGGCGGCGCTCAAGCAGCTCATCGAGCAGAAGTACGAGGGAAGCACGCCCGACGACGGCGCGACGTTCCAGTTCGCCGGCACCATCCTGATGTCCGGCGCCCCGCCGAAGATCAGGGCCGCGATCTACCGGATGATCGAGAACCTGCCCGGCGTGCAGTTTCTCGGCTCGATGACTGACAAGCTGGGACGTCACGGCATTGCCGTCGGCTATACCGAGTACGGCGTCCGTGACGTCCTCATCTTCGACCCCGCGACCTCGGCAATACTCGAGCGCGAAGGCGTCGCCGTCGACCCCGCCGCCATCCCTACCGCCCCCGGAATCCAGTCCTTCAAGACCGGTCAGGTGATCAACTACACGGTCTACGTGGAATCCGCCGTAGTGAACTCCGACACCGCCACCCCGGCCGCCGCCGGCTGAGCCCCGGCCCCCACCTCGCCCGATGATCATGGTGGGTGCTGCACTACCCAGCGAAGAGTCCCGGCAGTGCAGCACCCACCACCTCAGCTTTCGGCGGTGAGGACCTCTAGGGCGTGCGTTAGGTCGTCGGGGTACTCGCTGTCGAATGAGACCGGCTGGCCGTCGGCGGGGTGGTCGAACCCCAGCCGGACCGCGTGCAGCCACTGTCGCGTCAGGCCCAGCCGCTCCGCGAGCACCGGGTCGCTACCGTACAGGAAGTCGCCCGCGATCGGGTGCCTGATCGCTGACATGTGCACCCGGATCTGATGGGTGCGCCCGGTCTCCAGCTTCACCGTGGCCAGCGACGCCGCGCGGAACGCCTCGAGCGTCTCGTAGTGCGTCACACTTGGCCGCCCGTCGGCCACGACCGCGAACCGGCCGTCCCCCGACGGGTGGCGGCCGAGCGGCGCGTCGATGGTGCCGCGCAGCGGGTCAGGATGGCCCTGCACCAGAGCATGGTAGGTCTTGTCCACCGTCCGGTCGCGAAACGCCTGCTTCAGCACGCTGTAGGCTCGCTCGCTCTTCGCCACGACCATGAGCCCCGTCGTGTTGGCGTCCAGCCGGTGCACGATGCCTTGCCGTTCGGCCGCGCCGCTGGTGGCGACGGTGTGTCCGGCGGCGAGCAGCCCGCCGAGCACGGTCGGCCCGTTCCAGCCTGGCGTCGGGTGGGCGGCCACGCCGCGCGGCTTGTCCACCACCACGATGTCGTCGTCCTCGTACGCGATCCGCATGCCCGGGACCGGCAGCGCCTCGACCGTCGGCGCGCCGGGTGGCGGCGGCAGGGTCACCGCCAGCGGCGATCCTGCCATCACCCGGTCAGACTTAGCGGCCGGTGCCCCGTCCACCAGTACCTGCCCGGTGGAGATCAGCTCGGCCGCTTGCGAGCGTGACAGCCCGAACATCCGGGACAGCGCCGCGTCGAGCCGTTCTCCGTCGAGTCCCTCGGGTACTACAACGAGCCGTTCGCTCACTTAGCGGAGTCCTCGTCCGTCTCTCGTGTCCCGTCCATCCTGATCCGGAGCAACGCGAGCAGCACGACGAGAGCGCCACCGCAGCAGATGCACGAGTCCGCGACGTTGAACACCGGCCAGTGCGGCAACTCGATCCAGTCGACCACGTGACCGCGGAACCAGCCGGGCGACCGGAAAATCCGGTCCCCTAGGTTGCCCGACGCCCCGCCGAGCAGCAGCCCGAGAGTCACTGCCCAGGCCGCCGAGCGGAGGTTACGCGCGATCCTGATGATGTAGATGACCACGCCGGCGGCGATCAGCGTGAACACGATCGTCATCGAGGTACCGATGCTGAACGCGGCACCCGGGTTACGCAGCAGGGTGAGCGTGAGGAAGCCGCCGAGCAGGCGTACCGGCGGCCGGTTCGACAGGGTCGCCACCACGATCGTCTTGCTGATCAGGTCGAGGGCAAACGCGGTGACCGCCACGGCCACCAGGATCCCGACGCGCCGTCGCTTTTCCGGCGCCTCGGGTGGTCCCGCCGACGTCGCCTCGCCGGGCACGGCGGCGTGTCTTCCCTCGGTTGCCACGGCTACCGGCGCTCTTCGCGCTGCTTGCAGGCCACGCACAGAGTGGCTCGGGGATAAGCCATCAGCCGCGCCTTGCCGATCGGCTTGCCGCAGGATTCGCACGCACCGTATGTTCCCGTTTCGATCCGCTCCAGCGCGCGGTTCGTCTGGTCCAGTAGGCCGCGGGCACGCTGGATGGTCGCTATTTCCTGTTCCCGCTCATACACCTTAGACCCGGTGTCGGCCTCGTCGTCCCCGGCATCCTGGACGGAGTTGGTCAGCCGCTCGGCGATCTGCGCCTCGGCCTCCTCGATCTCGGTCCGTAGATCCGCGGCTTCAGACTCTAGCTGGGCACGGACCTCGCTCAGTTCGTCCATGCCCCAGGGTTCCTCACCCGGGCGGACCGGCAGTTCGGCAGCGCTCGAGCGCGGCGCAGTCGGCATTCGGGCCTCACTTCATCGTTTCAGACAGTCACCGGAGGATAGGTCTCCATACCCAACGGCGCCAAACGAAAGCGAATTCCCTCGCTGATAACCCGTTGCGGAGACACAGAGCGGACCGAGTATCCTTACGCCTACAAGGCGCTGATGGGGACAGCTGCCGTCGAATGCCGCTAGGAGCGACCCGGGGTTGGTGCGAGCCCGGGAGCAGGCGCGACGGACCAGATCACCCCGGAGTCACCGGAAGAACAGCCCACCGACGTTATGGTCGGCTAAGTAGAACCGGTACCAGTGAATGAGAGGGCCTGGCGCGCGCCCGGCCAAGGAGGGTGGTACCGCGGGGCCGTTGGCCTCGTCCCTTCGGCGGTGACTACTGCTGGAGGAACACATGGCCGGGATGCCCGCGCTACCCGCGAAGTTTGATCTCCCCGCCCTTGAGCATGAGATGCTCGCTCGCTGGAACCGGGAGCGGACCTTTGACGCGAGCCTGAAGCAGACCGAGGGCAGCCGGCGGTGGACCTTCTACGAGGGCCCGCCAACCGCCAACGGGATGCCGGGCGTGCATCACATCGAGGCCCGGGTATTCAAGGACCTGTTCCCCCGGTTCAAGACCATGCAGGGCTTCCACGTCCGCCGCAAAGGCGGCTGGGACTGCCACGGGCTGCCGGTCGAGGTCGCGGTCGAGAAGGAACTCGGCCTGTCAGGCAAGAAGGACATCGAGGCCTACGGCGTCGCCGAGTTCAACGAGCGCTGCCGCGAATCGGTACTCAGGCACGTCGACGCGTTCTCCGCGATGACCGAGCGGATGGGTTACTGGATCGACCTGTCCGACGCCTACCGCACCATGGACCCCTCCTACATGGAGTCGGTTTGGTGGTCGCTCAAGGCCATCTACGACAAGGGCCTGCTGGTCCGCGACTTCAGGATCAGTCCGTACTGCCCGCGGTGCGGCACGCCGCTGTCGGACCACGAGATGGGACAACCAGACGTTTATCAAAACGTCGCGGACCCGAGCGTCACGGTCCGCTTCCCGCTGGTTTCGGTCCCGGAGGGCGCCGATCCCAATCTTGAGGGCGCCGACCTGCTCGTCTGGACCACCACGCCCTGGACGCTGGTGTCCAACACCGCCGTCGCCGTACACCCCGAGGTGGAGTACGCGATCGCCCGCAAGTCGGGTGACGGGGACAAAGTGGTGGTCGCCGAGCCGCTGTTCGCGCGCGTCCTCGGCGAGGGCTGGCACATCCTGTCGACCGTCAGGGGAGCCGAGCTCCTCGGGGCGAAATACCAGCGCCCGTTCAGCTTCGTGGAGATCCCCGATGCCCACGTGGTGGTGCCGGGCAGCTTCGTGACCACCGAGGACGGGACGGGCCTGGTGCATCTCGCACCCGCTTTTGGCGCGGACGACATGGAGGTATCCCGGCTGCACGGGCTGCCTGTCGTCAACCCGGTGCGCGCGGACGGGAAGTTCGAGGATGACATCGAACTAGTCGGCGGGATGTTCTTCAAGGACGCCGACCGGGTGCTGATCGCGAGCCTGACCGACCGGGGACTGCTGTACCGCTCCGAACTGCACGAGCACAGCTACCCGCACTGCTGGCGATGTGGCACTCCCCTGCTGTACTACGCGCTGCCGTCCTGGTACGTGAAGACGACCGCGGTCAAGGATCAGCTGCTGGCGGAGAACGAGAAGACCAACTGGCAGCCGGAGACGATCAAGCACGGGCGCTACGGCGAGTGGCTGCGCAACAACATCGACTGGGCGTTGTCCCGCACCCGCTACTGGGGCACGCCGCTGCCGGTCTGGGAGTGCCCGAACGGTCACGACACGTGCGTCGGATCGCTGGCGGAGCTTGGCGGGCTCGCGGGTCAGGACCTGACCGGCCTTGACCCGCACCGGCCGTACGTCGACGACGTTACGTTCCCCTGCCCGTCCTGCGGACTCGACACGACCCGGGTACCCGAGGTCATCGACGCCTGGTACGACTCGGGTTCCATGCCGTTCGCCCAGCATGGCGCGCCGCTGCGCAACGAGCACGCGTTCGCCGAGGCCTACCCGGCCCAGTTCATCTGCGAGGCGATCGACCAGACCCGCGGCTGGTTCTACTCGCTGATGGCGGTCGGGACCCTGGTGTTCGGGCGTTCGTCGTACGAAAACGTGGTGTGCCTCGGGCTCGTGATGGACGAGCAGGGCAGGAAGATGTCCAAGCACCTGGGCAACGTGATGGAGCCGATGCCGCTGATGGACCAGTTCGGCGCGGACGCGGTGCGGTGGTTCTTCGCGGTGTCCGGCTCGCCCTGGGCGCAGCGCCGGATCGGGCCGAATGTCCTGGAGGAGATCACCAGGAAGGTGCTGCTCACCTACTGGAACACGGTTTCCTTCCTCGGGCTGTACGCGAACGCGTCCGGGTGGACTCCGGGCTCTGATGCTCCTGCACCTGCAGACCGGCCGCTGCTCGACCGGTGGCTGCTGTCTGAGGTGCATTCCGCGGTGCGGGACGTCACTTTGTCCCTGGAGGTGTTCGACGCCACGGCCGCCGGGCGGCGGCTGACGACCTTGCTCGACGACATGTCCAACTGGTACGTCCGGCGGTCACGGCGGCGGTTCTGGGACGGACCGTCGTCGCCTGAGGGCGCGTCCGCGTTCGCCACGCTGCATTCGGCGCTGGTGACCGTAACCCAGCTCATGGCCCCGATCGTCCCGTTCATCACCGACTACGTGTGGTCGGTGCTGCGGCTTCCTTCTGATCCAGATTCGGTGCACCTGTCGTCGTGGCCGGGCTTTGCTGATTCGCTCATCGACCCTTCGTTGTCGTCGCAGATGGCGCTGGCTCGCCGGCTGGTGGAGCTCGGGCGTTCCGCGCGGGCCTCGTCGTCGGTCCGTACTCGTCAGCCGCTGTCCCGCGCGCTGATCGGGGCGAGTGGTTTCGGTTCGCTGCCGGTAGCGCTACGGTCGCTGATCGCGGACGAGCTGAACGTGCACTCGGTGGAAGAGCTGGAAGGCGAGCTGGTCGACTACGTCGTCAAGCCGAACTTCCGTTCCCTGGGCTCCCGGTACGGCTCGTCCACCCAGGAGGTCGCGCGTGCGGTGTCGGCCGCCGCACCGGCCGCGCTGGCTTCGGCCGTGCTAGGCGGTGGGTCCTTCACGGTTTCCGTCCCCTCCGTCGGCGATGTCTCGCTGACCGACGCGGACGTGATCGTGACCCAGACCCCGCGGGAAGGCTGGGCGGTCGCCTCCGACAGCGGTGAGACCGTGGCGCTGGACGTCGTGGTGACGCCGTCGCTGCGCGCCGAGGGGCTGGCCCGCGAGGTGGTGCGACTGGTGCAGGACGCGCGTAAGAGCGACGGCCTGGAAGTCACCGACCGGATCACGCTGCGCTGGTCTTCTAGTTCGCCCGAGCTGTCAGCGGCGCTATCGTCGCACGGCTCCGCGATCGCCGCCGAGGTACTCGCGGTGGACTTCGGTCCGGGTGACAGCCTTCAGGGCGGTTTCGAGCACTCGGACGCCGATCTTGGCCTCCGCTTCTGGCTCCGCCCCGTCGCAGCCAGCTAGCCAGCTCCCCGATGGCCCGTCGCTGGGCCCCTCCCGCACGCCATGGATGGCCCATCGCTGGCGCTATGACGCCAGCGATGGGCCATCCATGGGGCTGCGACGGGCCTGCGAGGGCTACTCGGTGGGGGTGTCTTCGGCTGCTTGGTCGGGCTGGCAGGCGCGGCATGGGGTGCAACCGGTTTCTTCGGCGGACTGGATGGTCTTCGTCTCCAGGTCCTCCTCCCCCATGAACCTGATGAGGATGCAGTCGTTCCGGTGATACCTGGGCACCCCGGGGACGACCGTTACCTCGCGGTCCGGCGGAGCCGCGCTGGCGGCCGCATCCTCACCGGCCAGTTCTTCGTCGTGGCTGGAGGACGAGTCTTCGGCGGCAGCGGGTTCGTCGTCCGCCGGGGACTCGGCGTCGGTCTCGCTCGAGTCGGCGACCGTTTCGGTGCCGGTGGCCGACTCGGTGGCGGCGGGCTCTTCAGCGCCGGTGACCGCTTCGGTGTCGGTAGCCGGCTCGTCGTCTCCGGCGGGTTCCGGCTCGTCAGCGGGAGCAGCGGGCGTCTCTTCCTCATCGGCGCTGGCCTGCGTGTCCGTGAACCAGACAGGATCGTCGGCTGGTTCGAGGAGGGCGGGCGTTGGTTCCTCGGCGGAAGCATCCGATTCACGCGGCTTGTCGCGATCCGGATAGATCGGCGCGACCGGTGGCGGGATGTCCG
>JBEKHI010000371.1:0-8225 GCA_050012355.1 Streptosporangiaceae bacterium
GCGGCCGTGCAGGAAGGCTCTTCTCTCTGCCGGCGGTGTGGCGCTCCCGCGGCGTCCCCTAGGGCACAAGGCGTATCCCGGTCAACTGCGCGGGCGTGGTCCGATACGCCTGGCCCATCGATGGGGTCGCCGGGTGGAGAAAACCAGCCTCGTGAGCTCAGCACCACATCAGCCGGCGGTGTTACGGCCGGCGGCGGTGTCGGCGTAGATCTGGGCCCGGACGAAGTTGCCGTTGGCTATTTCGAATAGCCAGAGGTTTTCGACGGTCATGGTCGCCGCCGACGTCTTGCCGCGCGCGGTGATCCGGATCGGCGCCACGAGGTGGGTGCCGGCGTCGAGGACGCGGCCGAGGTCGAGTTCGGTCCGGAACGATGAATAGTAGTCGTCGTAGATTCGCCGGAAGAAGCGGTCGAATTCCTTCGGTCCCTGGATCGAGCCGCCGTAGGGGAGTGTTTCCGGGATTTTGAGGACGAACGTCTCGGGCAGCATGGACACGATGCGGGTCCGGTCGTTGTCCTTGAAGAGCTCGGTCACGGCGTCGATCAGTTCAGGCTTGGTAAAGCTGCTCGTCGCCCCGGTCCGGGCACGAGCTTCCGCGGCGACGATCTCGGTAGCGGACACGCCACTCGCGAACGAGAAGTTCGCCGGCGGCGTGAGGTGGATCATCGCGAATACGTCTTCGCCCCCGATACCCGGATCTTTCCGCAGCAGGTCCACCAGGGTCTTGTAGAAGCGCTGCTTAGCCTGCGGGCCGCTGTCGATTCCCTCGGTGATGGTGAAGATGATGAAGTCGTCGGAGCGCGGGCCGCCGCGAAAGTCGCGGTTGAAGATCATCTCGCCGGGCTCGTACTGGTGAATGAGCTGGAAACGGTCGCCGGGGTTCATCCCCAGCTCCTGAACGAGCGCCTCGTGTACGGCGGATGAGACCCCCTCGAGGTATTCCCTGGACTTGCCGCGCGCTAGGGAGATGTCGACGAATGGCATAGCGATCCTTCCGGTCGAAGATAACTTGCAAATCGCAAGCTAGACTCATGGTATGTCGTACGGCATACTTGTCAAGCGAAGAGCAGGGGGTGCTGGATGGGCCGGCGATCGGACGCGAAGTCGAAGATGATCAAGGCTGCCCGGCAGCTCATCCGCGAGCGCGGTTACCACGCGACCGCGCTGTCAGACGTGCTGGAGCTCAGCGCGACTCCGCGAGGCTCGGTATATTTTCACTTCCCCGGGGGCAAGACGCAGCTGGCGGTAGCGGCCGCCGAGTCATATGCCCGCGAGCAGGCCGACCAGATCGAGCGCGCGGCCGAAGGGTCGGACTCAGCGGTCGAACTGGTCAGGGCTTACGTCACCCGGGCCCGTGAGAACCTCATCAAGAGCAACTACGCGGAAGGCTGCACGATCGCGCCGCTGGTACTCGAGGGCGCAACCGAGTCTGACCTGCTGGCTAACGCCGTCAGCGCCGCGTTTTCCCTCATCATCGAAAGCCTGGCTTTCCGGTTCGCCCTCTTCGGGATGGGTCGAGCTAGCGCGCGAGAACTCGCCGAAGTCGTCGTGTCGGGCGTCGAGGGCGCGCTGATCACGGCGCGCGCGTTTCGGAGCCCGGCTCCGTTTGACTCGGTGCTTGCCGCCCTTGTGAACCAGGCCATCCAACTCGGCAAGGAGACTCAGCCATGAGGATGTGCCAATCCTCGCGGCTTCTCTCGATTGGTGACGAGGACACCCAGCGATCGGCGTTATGGCCTAAGGCAGTGCTTGTATCTGTGCGGCGCTCAGCGCTTGCTGGAAGACCTCGATGTCCTTGATCATTCCTGGAAACCAGTCTGTGGGTCCGCTGTTGTACTCGGCGCGGCCGATCACCAGGCCGCCCTGGCCCGCGAACGGCGTGGTGTCGGTCGCGGTACCCTGCGCGTTGCCGTTGACGTAAAGGGTCAGCAGTCCGGCTGGCGCGCTGTAGACGCCCACGAGGTGGACCCACTGGTTGGTGGTCGGCTGGATGCTCGAGAGCGCGCGGATCCCGGTCGGGTTGGTGCCGTCGCTGGCGACTCGGGAGAAGGCCCAGGCGTTGTCGGTCTTCGCGTACTGCAGGTAGAAGCTGCTGTCGACCGTGCCGTCCTGGCTGACCGCCGTGGCGAACGCGCCGGTACTTGTCAGGTACACCCAGGCGGAGACGGTGAAGCTGGCGCCAGGACCGGTGTCGAGCGCGACGTCGGGCAGCGACGTGGCGCTGCTGGTCCCGTTGAACGACTCGGTCTGCTGCCAGATGGCCAGGGGTACTGGTCCGGTGACGCTATGGGTTGCGGTGCGGGCGTGGCTGTGGCTTGTGGTGCGGGTGGGGCTGGAGGCCGCGGTGGTGTGGTGCGACGCGAACACGGTGATCGCCGCGCCGGCCAGCACCAGTGCGCAGCACGACAGCAGAATCGTACGGCCGCGGCGGCGCGCGACCTTGGCCGGGGCGGCGTCGTGGGCCGGGCGGCTGGCCTGGACGATGAACGTCGCCGTTGTGGTGTCACGCTCGTCTAGCGCCCGCAGCGCGTCTTCCGCGCTGGGCCTGGCGGCGGGATCCTTGTTCAGCAACGCGGTGATCAGCGGAGCCAGGTTCCCGGCTCTGGCCGGGGGAATCGGGTTCTCGTGGAGCACGGCCTCGATGGTCGCGTTGGCCGTGTCGCGGCTGAACGGCGGTCTCCCCTCCACCATGTGATACAGCAGCGTCCCGAGGGAGAACATGTCGCTGGCGGGGCGGGCGCTGTTGCCGGTGATCCGCTCCGGGGCCATGTAGTCCACCGTGCCGATGAACTGCCCGATGAGGGTCAGGTTGTCGTCGGTGACCAGCATCGAGATGCCGAAGTCGGTGAGCACGATCCGGCTGTCGAACGAGAGCATCACGTTGGCGGGCTTGATATCCCGGTGGATGATCCCCGCGGCGTGTGAGGACACCAGCGCCGACAGCACGGCCCGCCCGATGCGGGCCGCCTCATCGACCGCCATCGGACCGCGGCCCGCCATGTGCTGGGCCAGCGACCGGCCGTGGATCAGCTCCATGATGAGCCATGGTTCGCCGTTGTCGATGACGAGGTCGTGGACGCTGACGATGTTCGGATTGCCGCGCAGCCGGGCGGCGTTGGTCGCCTCGCGCCTGGCCCGGGTAAGCCGTTCGATCCGGGCGTGTTCTGGTAGCCCCGGCGGCAGGATGAGCTGCTTGGCCGCCACATCGACGTCGAGCATGGTGTCCATGGCCTGCCAGACGTTGCCGTAGCCACCGGAGCCGAGCTTGGCTATCAGCAGGTAGCGCCCGCCAACTTTTCGCTGTTCGACTTTGATCGGCTCCTGCCGCTGAGACACAGCACCTCCGTTAATCCTGTTTAAATTACTGGATAAAACGGTCACTTCGCAGGCCAGGCGGTGCGGTTGCGGCCATCGTGACCAGGTTGTGCTTGACCTCCGCCTCGTTGTTGCTCACGATTCAAGACAAACGACCGATAAACGGCGGGAGACAGTGACGTGAGCGAAGCAGGATCGGTACCGTTCACCGAGACCAAATCCCCGGAATCCCCCGAGCGGCTGCATCGTGGCGCGCTGGGCCTAGTCGACATCTCCGCGTCCACGATGGCCAACATCGGGCCGGCCTACAGTTTCTTTTTCAGCGCCGGGCTCATTGTGCTCACCGCGGGCATCGCGGCCCCGCTGACGGTAATAGCCGCTGTCATCGCGATAGCCTTGCTGGGCAACACATTGTCGCAGTTCTCCCGGGCGCATCCGTCCACCGGCGGGTTCATCACGTTCGTCGGCAAGACGTTCGGCGGCACGAGCGCGGTGACCACGGCGCTGCTGGCGGGTGCCGGGTACATCATCGCCATCGCGTCCGTGCTGGTGATCTCCGGCGGTTTCCTCAGCATGATCCTGCAGTACTACTTCAACTGGAACGTGCCGTGGATCGTGTTCAGCGTGCTGCTCACCGCCGGCGCGATCGCGATGATGATCCGGGGAGTCGGGGTCTCCACCAAGCTGGCGGGCTTCTTCTTCGGCTTCGAACTGCTCGTCCTCGTCGTGGTCTCGGTCGCCGCGCTGATCCAGCACGGCGGTCACCTGTCCGCCAGCCCGTTCGAGCCGAAGAACCTGAACAACGGGTTCAGCGGACTCGCCGCCGGGTTCCCGCTGGCGGTGTACCTGTTCATCGGCTGGGAGAACTCGGCCGCGCTGGCGGAGGAGACCAACAACCCGCGGCGAAACGTCCCGCGCGCGGTGTTCCTGTCGATCGCGCTCATGGCGGTTACCTACCTGCTGCTCACGTACGCGACGGTCACCGGGTTCAACTACAACAAGACGGCGCTCAGCACTCCGCTGATCCCGTTCATCAGCGTGGCGCACGAGGTCTCACCGGGCCTGGCAGTGGTGGCCTACCTGGCCGGGCTCACCTCGACGATCGGCGTGCTGATCGCCGCGGTGAACTCGCAGTGCCGTCTGATTTTCAACGCCGGCCGCGAGGGCCTGCTGCCGCGCTGGATCGGCCGGGTGAACGCGAAACGCCTGACCCCGGTCAACGCCATCTTCGCGTTCACCGGGATCGGCGGCTTGATTACCGCCGGCTGGGCCCTCGGTCACCTGATCGGCGGGCACACCGGCAGCCTGAGCGCGCTGAACTTCTACGACGAGTCCGCGACCATGGGGACGATCCTGATCCTCGTCGTGTACTTCCTGGCCAACCTGGCGCTGCCGTTCTACTACCGGAAGTACCGGCCCACCGAGTTTCGCGTGATCCAGCACGGGGTGCTGCCGGTGCTCGGGATGATCGCGATCGTGATCCCGATGTACTACCTGTGCAAGCCGCCGCAGGCGGATCCCTACGACTGGTTCCCGTTGCTCGCGGCGGGTCTGCTGATCGCCTTCATCGCCTACGCGGTGTGGCTGACCAGGCGGGACCCGGGCCTCGGCGACCGCGTCGGGTCGATCGTGGCCGACGAGTAGCCTGGCTGCTTCCAGGCCTGCCCGGGGTCCCTGGCAACCCCATGGATGGCCCATCGATGGCGCTATCACGCCATCGATGGGCCATCCATGGGAGCCGGTGCCGCGATCCGGGCTCGCGCGCCTTCGTGGGATGCTTAGATCTTGATGACCTGGAGGCCTGGCATCTCGTCGTAGTCGGAGTCCTGGGTTGCGATAGGCAACCTGCCGGCGATCGCCGTCGCTGCTATCCAGCTGTCGTTCTTGTAGGCCTTCTTTCCTGCTTCCCGTAGCTGGGCCACTAGCGTCGCCCAAGCGTCAGCCACCGCGTCGTCGACCGGGAGCGGATCGAGGGATTCCGCGAGCCTGAGTGTCGCCAACCGCTTAGCCCGGACATCGAGTGTCTTGGCGCTGAGAACTCCGAGCCGCAATTCCGCGAGCGTGATGACGGACACGACGGATTGAGGCGGAATCTTGTCCGGGTCGAAACGGGCGTTCTCCAGACCGACGAAGATGCTCGTGTCAGCGAGCGCCTCCTGCTGCGAGACCTTGCTCGGCTGGCTATTCATAGGTCCTCACATCGTCGGTCGTTCCAGGCAGCATTTCCCTTAGCTCATCACGCAGCCCGGGATCGGCCCCGCCGCCGAGAGCGGCCAGACGGGCGAAGAGCTCAGCGGTTGGCATTGACCGTGGTCGCTCGGTCTGCCGTAGCGGGACAAGCCTCGCCACGGGCCGCCGATCAACAGTCACCGTCGCTGGCTCGCCCGCTTCGACCCGGCGAAGCACCTCGCTCGTGTGGTTACGGAGTTCGCGCACGGGCACCTCCCAGTCCCCGTCGTTGTGCCACTGGATATCCGGCATGCGACGACCGTAGCACATGTTCTACAGCTGTGGCCAGTCAGGTGAGCGGCCCAGGATGGCGACGATCTGATCGAGCGGTGACCCGCCGGAATAGCCTACCTTCGGGGCGAAGGCGGCCCCTGGCCTGCGCCGTGCCTCGTCGTCGGGTACAGCCCTTGCCGTGGTTAGCGCCACGTCCAGCAGTGCCGGTTCGAAGCTCACCGGTAGGCCAAGGGTCTTGGCGACATCCCAGGAATGCACGACGTAATCCACGAAGTGGAAGCTGATCGCCTGCCGGGCGGGGAACGTCGGGCTCCCGGGAAACTCGGGCAGCGGGAACTTCCGGTCGAGCACCCCCACGGCGGCGAACGCGGCCAGCACGTGGTCCGACGCGGCCAGGTAAGCGGAGACGGCATCATCGCCCAGCGTGCGGACCCGCCATCGCGCCAGGTCTCCGTCGCCGGCTGAGGCGGCCGCGAAACCGTAGTGCTGGGCGGTCATGTGCGCGAGCAGGTCGCCAAGCGTCCAGCCCTGGCAGGGCGTCGGCAGCCCTAGGTCCGCTACGGTCGCTCGCTCCACGAGGCCGACGCTGGTGCGCACCGCCTCGGCGTCGAGCGTCACGATGTCATCATTGATATACATGTGCTTATTATCTATGAGTGCTTATTATCTGTCAACGGGTATGGTCTTCGCATGGCGGATGAGGGCAGCGATCGCAGGGACCTGGCTGCGATGTTGCGCCCCCTGCTGCGCGCGCTGATCGCGGCCGAGCAGCCGGTGCTGGCCAGCCACGGGATCTCCATGTGGGGCTACGTCGTGCTCAACGCGCTCGACGACGGTCCGGCCCGCACGCAGGCCGCGCTGGCCGAGGCGATCGGCGCCGACAAGACCCGGATCATCGCCACGCTCGATGAACTCCAGGAGCGCGGGCTCATTACCCGCGAGCCCGACCCCGCCGACCGCCGGGCCAGGCTGCTGTCGATCGCCCCGGCTGGCCACCGCGTAAGGGGCACGGTGCGGGCAGAGATCCAGGCGAACGAGAACCGGCTACTCGCCATGCTTCCCGACACCGACCGTGAAGCGTTCCTGCGCGCGGTCGCGGCGCTATCCGCCTTGTCGCCCGAGGAGATCGCCGGCTGACCGCGGCCCGCGAGGCGATCTCCTGCCTTGGCTGCGCTGTCTGGACTTCCTAAGGATCGTCTCAGTGCCTCAGGGGACTCGAGCGGGGCCGGCTCAAGGTATCGGCCTGTCCCGACATTGGCTGGGTCTGCCTGTTGTCGGCGATGCCGTCCGGAAGAGGCATCCCGGGACGAGGGATCGGCCGCCCTGCGCTTGCCTGGTCCCAGGCGCCGCAGCCAGCGTTCTACCGGTTTCTCGAGTGCGTAGTGCGCGATCATGCCGGCGATCGTGCAGATGACGACGAAGATCGCCATGTAGACGATCCCCGTGAGGCCGCCCGGGTGCCAGAGCCACCGATGCTGCGTCGTTAGGTTTACGAAGGGGTCGTGGACCATGTAGAGGGCGAACGACCACGTGCCGAGCAGGACGGGCAAGCGGCTTCCAAGCAGGCGAGCACGTCCGCTCACGTCGGCGGAGGCGCCGGCCAGCAGAAGAAGCGCGATGCCCGGTACCACGAGCACTGTCGCGAAAGGGCGGGGGATCGGGTACCCGTGGTTCCAGCGCGTGTAGAGCGTGACGGTCACTTGCCAGGCAGCGAACCACCCCCATCCGAGCAGGTACCCGAGGGCGGGAGTGCGGAAGCGAAGCCCCTGCTGGAAGGCGCGTGCGAGCAGCATCCCGATGAAGAACTCACCGAACCGGTAGGCGGGGAGGTAGAAGAACAGCCACAGGTAGGTCTGCGACGTCTCCGCGGACATCTGCGTCCCGGCAACGGCGGGAGCCAGGACCATGATCGCTATGGTGATCGAGGCGGTGATTACGACGCCTCGCATGCGGAGCCTGCGAACGCCCTTAATCACTAGCGGGAACATCGCATAGAAGAAGCATTCGCAGGACAGCGACCAGGTCGGGCCGTTCCCCGCCGCGTACACGTGCTGGTTGGGATACCAGCCCTGCAGCAGGAAGGGCTGGAGCACCCAGCCGAGCAGATTCGGCGGGTGGTACACGGTGTCCCACATGAAGACGTACAGGATGATCATCATGACCGCCTGGAGCGGCCAGACGCGGCTGAACCTGTTCCACCAGAACGCGGCGGGAGCCTGCCACGAGCACGACCAGGTGAGCACGAACCCGGAGAGCACGAAGAAGAACGACACGCCCACGTACCAGTACGTGAAGCCGTCCACCAGTGTGTGCGAGGTCACAAAGTAAGGGTTGATATGCGTGACCACGACCGCGGCTGCGGCTACGTAACGAAGGCTCGTGAGGCTGTTCAGCCGTGATGGCTTAGAGTCCCCCGGCATGGGTGTAATTTAGCCAAATTTTTCCCG
>JBEKHI010000372.1:0-8210 GCA_050012355.1 Streptosporangiaceae bacterium
ACCGCCAGCAGCGACGAAAGCTCGACCTACGACGCCGCCATGGCCAACGACGGAAACACCAGCACCTACTGGGAGGGTCTGGACGGCAGCGGCTACCCGCAGACGCTCACCGTCAACCTCGGAGCCAGCTACAGCCTCGGCAGCATCGTCCTTGACCTGCCGCCGTCGACCGCCTGGAGCACCAGGACCCAGACCCTATCGGTCCTGGGCAGCACCGATGGTTCCAGCTACAGCACGATCGTGCCGTCGGCCGGGTACACCTTCAACCCGTCTACCGGCAACACGGTCACGATCAACCTGCCGTCGGGTACCAGCGCCCAGTACGTGGAGCTAAGCTTCACCGCCAACACCGGCTGGACAGCGGCCCAGGTAGCGGAGTTCGAGGTCTTCCCCGCCGCGGGCGGCTCCACGGGCTCGGGTCTATCGGTCAGTCCTACGTCGCTGACGTTCCCCAGTCAGACGCTCAACACCACCAGCAGCGCGCAGACGGTCACGGTGGACAACACCGGGTCCACGGCGGTATCGGTATCCCAGATCGCCGCCAGCGGAGACTTCGCGGAGACCAGCGCTTGCGGGTCGTCGATCGCGGCCGACGCCTCGTGCACCGTCAGCGTGACGTTCACGCCGACCGCGGCCGGAACCCAGACCGGCAGCCTGACCATCGCCAGCAACGCGACGAACAGCCCGAGCACGGTATCGCTGACCGGCACCGGCGCGGGCTCCGTGAACCTGGCCCTCAACCAGCCGGCCACGGCGAGCGGATACACCCAGACGTACGTGCCCGCCAACGCCGTGGACGGCAACACCAGCACCTACTGGGAGAGCACGGACAACGACTTCCCGCAGTGGCTCCAGGTCGATCTCGGCGCGACCCAGAGCTTCAACAGCATCGTCCTGGACCTCCCGCCGTCCAGCGCATGGGCTACCAGGACCCAGACCCTGTCCATTCTGGGCAGCAACGACGACTCCACTTTCACCACGATCGTCGCGTCGGCTGAGTACACATTCAACCCCGCGACCGGCAACACGGTCACGATCACCTTCCCATCCGTCAGCTACCGGTACGTACAGCTGGACTTCACCGCCAACACCGGATGGCCAGCCGGACAGGTCTCCGAGTTCCAGGTCTGGAGCAGCTGACCGGCCCCGCGTCCCGCCTGGCGTAACGCCGGGCGGGACGCGGGGAACAGGCGGTCGAGATGGTAGTCGATGACCGCCTGAGCCCGCTCGGCCGAGGTGTGGCCGGCCAGGACGCTGTTGGCCAGGCCCGCGGACATGGCGAGCAGGCCGAGTGCCTCCGCGTCCGGGTCCAGGTTCGCGGGCATGTCGTCGGCGGCCTGGGCCGCCCGCAGTTGGCCGGCGATCACGTCGATGACGGCGTTTGTGTCCTTGACCAGGGGAGCGGTCGCCAGAGCGGGGTCGGTCAGCGAGAGCGCGAAGTAGGCCGCGTTGAGCACGGCGAAGGTGCGTCGCTCGTCGTCGGCGGGCAGTGCCTCGGCCAGGATGGCGGCGATGATGTCACGCGGGCTGGCCTGGCCGCCTGTCTCCTTGATCCGCCTGATCCGGGTCATCGCCCGCTCGCCGAACCGGGCTGTTAGGTACCGCATCCCGGCCAGGAGGAGCTCTTCCTTGGTGCCGAAGTAGTACTGCACCAGCCGCAGGGACACGCCAGCCTCGGCCGCGACCTCGCGCATCCCGGTAGCGTGCAGCCCGCGCGCGGCGGCGGTCCGCAGCAACGCGTCCGCGATCTGCCGCCGCCGCTCCTCGTGATCAACCCGTTTCGGCACCCTTTTTGCTCCACCTTTACTCGCCCTTTACCCGGCCGGTCTTTTGATGATACGATCGTATCGTAAAGAAGATGGGAGACAGCCCGTTGAGTGGCGGGCACCGATGAAAGGAGGCGGGACATGCCCTGGCTCAAGCGCATCACCCGCGCGGCGGGCTCGGCGCCCGAGGGTGAACCGGGATCATGGGTGAGCGACGCGGCGCGGGAGAAGTTCATGGCCGCCTACGACCGCGTCTTCGCGCTGTGGCCGCAGCCGCGGGAGGAGTTCGATATCGAGACGGCGACCGCGACCACGCGGGTGCATGTCTACCGGCCGCATCCCGACGGTGCGCCTATCGTGCTGCTCACCGGCGCCGGGGGGAACGCGGCGTTCTGGTTCCCGCACGTAGCGGCCCTGGCCGAGGACGGCCCGGTGTACGGGATCGACATGCCCGGCGACGCGAATCCCAGCGTCCCGCGCGCCTTGATGACTCCGCCGGCGTCCTGCGCGGCCTGGCTGGACGAGCTCCTAGGCAAGCTCAGTGACCGCCCGGCGCACCTAGTGGGCTTCTCCTTCGGCGGCTGGGTAGCCATGAACCAGGCGATCCGCGCGCCCGGGCGGGTCGCCTCCATCACGCTGCTCGATCCGGCCGGGCTCACCAGGCTCGATGCCCGCTTCTACCGGTGGCTCACCATCAGCGGCCTGGCCACCCTGACCCCGATGCCGCTGCGCCGCCGCCTCGCCCGGTGGCTGGACCTCCCGCACATAGTCGAGCCGGAGTTGATGGCGCTCATGTGGGCAGCTATCCGCGGCTACCGGGCGGAGCCGAAGAAACTTGGCGTTCTCACTGACGACGAACTCCGCGCGATCGACGTGCCTGTCCTGCTGGTCACCGGCGCGCGGAGCGCCCTGCTCACCCCGGCGGAGGCCCGCGCCCGGGGGAGCCTCATGCCGCACGCTGAGGTCGCCATCGTCCCCGGCAGCCACGGCGGCTTCGACCGCATCGGCGAGCTGAACGACCGGATCGTCGCCTTCATCAAAGCCCAGGCCGCGGGCAAGGACGAAGCTCAGCCGCAGGCGAGCAAGAAGTAGCGGAGGTACAACATGACTGTTTCCAGCCGCGCGTTCGCGGCCATGCTCAAGATCGGGCCGCCGGTGATCCGCGAGGTCACTGTCGAACGTGACGTGCCGGTCCGCGCGCCGGATGGTACGGACCTGCTGACCGACGTGTACCTGGCCGGTGCGCGGGACTCGCTGCCGGTGATCTTGACGCGCACGCCGTACGGGCGCCGCGGGGCTTACGGCACCATGGCCCGGCTGTTCGCCGAGCGTGGCTACCACGCGGTGGTACAGAGCACGCGGGGCACGTTCGGCTCCGGCGGGCAGATCGACTACGACCGCGAGGCGGCCGACGGCCGGGCGGCGGCCGACTGGATCATCAAGCAGCCGTGGTCGAACGGCGAGATCGGCGGGTTCGGCGGCAGCTACCTGACCTTCACCCAGCTCGCGCTGGCCTCGACCCGGCCGCCCCAGCTCAAGGCGATGGCCCTCGGGATCTGGGGCGCCGAGCGGCGGGCGCTGTATTACCCGGGCGGCGCGTATTCCCTGGACCGGCTGGCCTGGACATTCCTGATCGAGAACCAGGAACGGCCGCTGGCATTCGTGCGGACGCCGCTGCGCGCCCGGGGGGCACTGGCGCCGGCCTTCGCGCACCTGCCCCTGCTCGACGCCGACACGCTGGCGGTCGGGCACCCGGTCGATTACTACCGCGACTCGGTGCGGCATGACCAGCCCGGCGACCCGTACTGGTCGCCCACCGATTTCCGGCCGGTGCTGCGCGACCTGGGCATTCCCGTCACCATGATCGGCGGCTGGTACGACATGTCGCTGCCGTCGATGCTGGCCGACTACCAGGCGCTGCGCGACGGCGGGCAGACAGCGCGGCTGCGGGTCGGCCCCTGGTACCACACCAGCCAGGACCTGTTCCGCTATGAGTTCCAGGACGCCCTGGAATGGTTCGGCGCGCACCTGCTCGGCGGCCCGGCACCGTCCTGGTCCTCCGTCCGGATCGAGACGATGGGCGGCGGATGGCGCGACCTGCCACAGTGGCCACCCGCTGCCAGCATCCAGCGGTGGCACCTGCAGCCGCACGGCGCGCTGGCCACCCCGGTGCCGCCCGCGGGTGAACCCAGCCGGTACACCTACGATCCCGCCGACCCCACACCCGCGGTCGGGGGCACCAGCTCGAGCCCCGCCAACGCCGGACCGAAGGACAACCGGGAACTGGAGCGGCGGCCCGACGTCCTGACCTACACCAGCGAGCCACTGCCCTTGGCCCTGGAGATCACCGGTCCCGTCACCGCGGAACTGTTCGTCAGCTCCAGCCGCCCGCATACCGACTTCTTCGCCCGGCTGTGCGATGTGGACCCGAAGGGCCGGTCGGTGAACATCACCGACGGGCTGATCCGGCTGACATCGGCCAGCCCTCAGCCTCAGCAGCTACGCATCGACCTGTGGCCGAACGCCCACCAGTTCCGCCCCGGCCACCGGCTCCGGCTCCAGGTCTCCAGCGGCGCCCACCCCCGCTACGCGCGGAACACCGGCAGCGGGGAACCGCTGGCGACAGCGACAACCCTCTGCACCGCACAGCAGGCTGTCCACCACGACCCCGCCCACCCCTCAGCGATCCTGCTGCCAGTCGTACCCCAGAAATAGCAAGGCGCTGAGACGGTCGGCATAACCGCGCTGGTGCCCCGTTGCTGGTGGGTGCTGCAGTACCCAGGTTCTGAGCCGAAAAATGAACCTCGGCTGGGCGCGGCAGCCGGCCCGAACCCGCTGACGGCCAGCTGACTTCTCCCGGCTTAGTGCCAATGCCGGGAAGTTAAGGGCTGAGCCCGCGTGTCAAGCAGGTTCGGCATGTTCCGGTTCGGCTGCGCAGCGCAACGGAGGCCCGGTAGGACAGGTGTCGACCAAAACGCCCTGTGTGCCGGGAGCCTCCGTTGCCTGTTCAGTCTGCCATGCGTTCTGCCGTGACCACGGTCACGACGGTGATCACCGTTGCCGCGGGGGCCTTTGCTCCTGGTCATCTGGGGGAGCTGACCCGGATCGTGCCGTTCGAGCTGGCGGACGCGGTGCTGGCAGAGGAAGGCGGGCTGGAGAAGCGGGTCCGGTTGCTGCCGTCGCGGTGCGGGCTGTATTTCCTGCTGGCGATGTGCCTGTTCCCGGGGTCGTCGTACCTGGGGGTCTGGGGCAAGCTGACCGCCGGGCTGGAGGCGCTGGGCATTGCGGTCCCGTCGGCGCGGGCGCTGCGGGACCTGCGCCGCCGGATCGGGACCGCGCCGGTGAAGCGGCTGTTCGAGGTCCTGGCCGGGCCTTTGGGGCAGCCGCGCACGCCCGGGATCATGTTCTGCGGGTTGCGGACGGTCTCCTTCGACGGCTGCAAGTCGCTGCGGGTGCCTGATACCGGCAAGAACCGGGCGTGGCCGGGCAAGCAGAACGCGTCCAACGGGGAGACAGGGTATCCCGCGCTGATGCTGATGGCGCTGGCGGAGACGGGAACCCGGGCGCTGATCGGCGCGGTCTTCGGCCCTGCCGCCGAGGGGGAGACCGCGTGGGCGCGGAAGCTGCTGCCGCTGCTGGATGCCACGATGCTGCTGCTGACCGACCGCGGCTTCGATAGCGGGGACTTCCTGGCCGCGGCCGCGGCGACGAGGGCGCAGTTCCTGGTCCGCCTGTCGTCCGTGCGCAGGCCGCCGGTACTGCGGCACCTGCCCGACGGGTCGTTCCTGTCGGTCATCGGCGGGGTGAACGTCCGGATCATCACCGCCCGCGTGACCGTGACCTGCCACGACGGCACCAGCTACGGCGACGCTTACCGGCTGGCCACCACCCTCCTGGACCACCGCGCCTACCCGGCGGAGGCCCTGATGCGGCTGTACCACGAGCGCTGGGAGCACGAGATCACCTACCTCGCCCTGCGCTGCACCCTGCTCAAAGGACGGGTGCTCCGCTCCGGCAGCCCGGCCGGCATCGAGCAGGAGATGTGGGCGCTGCTGGCCGTTTACCAGGCACTGCGCACCGCGGTCACCGACGCGGTCCAGACCGTGCCCGGCCTCGACCCCGACCGCGCCAGCTGGCAGACCGCCGTCCAGACCGCCCAGGATCTCCTCGTCACGGCCTCGAACATCACCGATCCCGGCACTGACCTGCAGGGCGGCATCGGCCGCGCCGTCCTGGCGAACCTGCACGGCCCACGCCGGCCCCGCGTCTGCGCCCGCAAGGTCAAGTCCCCGCTCAGCCGCTGGAACGCCCACCCTGCCGGCAAGCCCCGCACGACCAAGAAGATCACATCCGTCACCACCGACATCGACGCCCGGCACTACAAGCCCCCCAGGCCCCGGCTGACCCTGATCGACAAACTCCGCCAGGCCGCAGAACGCGGCGAACCGGTTGACCACCTGCTCAAACGCTTAACTTCCCGGCATTGGGGTTAATGCACTTTTCCTGTCCAAAATTTCCCAATATGAGAGGGGGTTAGGGTGTGCGACCCCGGGATAAGTGGGGCCAGTCCTATTGAGAGCCGTTTGGGGTGGGGGCTGGGGCCGGACCGTCCGCTACCAGCCTGGTGATCTGGGTGAGCGCGTCCTCGAGGTCGTGCCTGGTCAGCACTTCGTCGAGCGCGAGGCGGACGGCGGCGAGTTCGCGGGCTAGGTACTCGGTGTCGGCCTGAGTCCGGGCCGCCACCTCCCGGTCCCGCTCAATGCTGGCCCGGTCCCGGTCGTCCTGGCGGTTCTGCGCCAGGAGGATCAGGGGCGCCGCGTAGGCCGCCTGGGTCGAGAACGCCAGGTTCAGCAGGATGAACGGGTAAGGGTCCCAGTGATAGACCAAGCCGGCGGTGTTGAGGAAGATCCAGCCGATCACCAACACCGTCTGCGCCACCAGGAACTTGCCGGTGCCCATGAATCTGGCGATGGCCTCCGACATCCGCCCGAACGCGTCGGCGTCATACCTGGAGCCAATCGGCACCACGCCGCGCGGAACCGACAGATCGGTCCGGTCGCCGATCAAGCGGGAAGTTATCCGCGCCATCTATCCGCCCTTCTTACGCCAGTCTTCGGGGAGTATCCGGTCCAGCACGTCGTCGACGGTGACGGCGCCGACCAGCCGGCCTTCCTCGTCACACACCGCCACGCTGACGAAGTTGTAGGTGGCGAGCCGTACCGCGAGTTCACGATCGGACAGATCGGGACGGACGAAGAAACTTGCCTCGACGCAGTGGCCTATCTCGGCAGCGGGAGGCCGCCGGAGCAGCCGCTGGAATCCCACGCTCCCGATGTAACGCCCGGTGGGGGTCGTCGTGGGAAGCTCGCACACGTACACCTGCGCCGCCGCGACCGGGGAGATCCGGGCGTCCCTGATCCGGGCCAGCACTTCGGCCACCGTCCGGTCCGGGCTGAAGACCAGGGGATCGGAGGTCATCAGGCCGCCCGCTGTCGCCGGGTCATAGTGCAGCAGCCGTCGCAGGTCCGCGGCCCGCCCGGAGTGCATCGCCGTCAGCAGCCGTTCACGCTGCTCGGGCGGCATCTCGGCCAGCAGGTCGGCGGCGTCGTCAGGCTGCATCGCCTGGACCACGTCCCGGCTGCGCTCGAACCCCAGGCTGGTCAGCAGCCGGACCTGGTCCGCTTCTGGCATCTCCTCCAGCAAGTCAGCGAGTTCCGCGTCGTCGAGTGCTTCCGCGAGCTGACTACGCCTGGCCGGTGGCAGGTTCTCGAACGTGGTCGCTAGGTCGGCTGGCTGCATTTCATGCAGGCTGGCGAGCTGGTCGGCCACCGGATCCGCCTGGAATAGCTCCTGGCATTTGTTCCAGGGCACGATCGTCGGGCCGTGGCCACGGAGCATGTGATCGCGGCGGAGGGCGATATCGCTGACATCCCACCCGCTTCGTTGCCGCTCGTGGGGCACGATAGCCACGTCGGCCACGGTTCCGGCCTCGGTGCGGCGTCCGTACAGCTCGGATCCGAGGATCACGCCGGGACGCCGGGTGAACTCGGTCAGGTCGACCGTGCCGCCTGCCAGATGCGCTCCGTCCGCCGCGATCTCGGAGATCCGGCCGAAGCTCACGAAGATCCGCCGCCGCCGTATTTGCACCACCAACCCCAGAGCCCGGGGTGGATCGCCGCCCACGGCGGGCAGCAGCACCACATCGCGGATGCGGCCGAGCGCCAGGTCGTTGGAGTCCAGCAGCGGCCGCCCCTTGAGCCGGGAGGTGAATACCTGGCGGTCTTCCGAGCCGTCGTCATTCGAATCAGGCGTGGTCACACGACCATTATGGTTGCCAGCCGCAACAGCCAGCGCGGAACACCGGGTGAATTCCAGCCCTCGCCCACCCACGCTCTCTGCTGGTCGATGTGACATCGACCGGCATAGAGCGCGGTCCATGCCACA
>JBEKHI010000373.1:0-8193 GCA_050012355.1 Streptosporangiaceae bacterium
GAATACTCCCAGTCCGACCCCTGTTACGCAGGTCCAGATCCACCATCGGTCCCGCCCAGGCGGCCCGACGATGAGCAAAACGACGAGCGCGACCGTCCAGGCGACCGTGAGCGACGCGGTGACCAGCGTGTCATTACCCTCCAGCGGAGGCGGCGGTTCCTTCAGCGGGCTCACGTGACCCAGGTTATCGGCCCGCCTTTTAGGTTCTGACCCGCGCAGGAGCATTAAAGGCGCTGAATAGAGCTATCGTTTCTCCATGACGGTTACGCGCTCGGATGCCGGGCTGGCCACGTCGATGCGGATTTCCGTGAGCCGCCTTGCCCGCAGGCTCCGGGTTGAGCGCGTCGGCTATGGGACCCCAGAAGCGGTCCTTTCTGATATTCAGCTGGCGGCGCTGTCCGCACTGGAACGACACGACGGTATGACACCCGGCGAACTCGCCGCGCATGAGAAGGTGCAGCCACCCTCGATGACCCGTGTCATAGCGCTGCTGGAACAGCGCGAACTGGTGCGCCGTTCCCCGCATCCGACCGACCGCCGCCAGGTGATACTCACAGTCACCGACAAGGGCAGGGCGCTGGTGCAGCGGATGCGCCGTCGCAAGGACGCCTGGATGGCGCAGCGTCTCGAGGAACTCAGCACCGAGGAACTGTCCATCCTGCGCGCCGCCGCACCGGTACTGGAAAAGCTCAGCCAGTCCTAGCGCGGGGGCCGAGTTCCCACCGGCCGAGTACCTCATACCGCGGCACCAAACGCAGCCTCGACTCGATCAGGAAGATCTCCGTCACCGGCCAGGACTGCCCCTGGTAGCCGGCGAGTTGCGCGACCAGCGGCTGCACGTCGGTGGGCGTTCTGCACCTGGCCAGCGTCAGATGCGGGCGGAACGCACGACCCGCGTCAGGCGGCGCCGCGCCGGCCCGCCGGGCCGCCGCCTCGACCGACATCGCCAGCTCGCCGAGGGCGCTACGGTCGCCGGACAGGCCACACCACAGCACGTTGGCCCGCTCTGCACGCGGGAACGCGCCCGAGCCGGTGAACGCCAGGTCGAACGGCCGGTGCCGCCGCGCCGCCCGTTCCAGCCGTGGTGTCATCCGGTCCACGGCCGTGCAGGTCACTTCGCCAAGGAATGCCAGCGTGACGTGCCACGCCTCGCGATGGGTCCAGCGCAGATCCGTGCGTCCGGCCCGCAGCGGAGCGCACGCCGCCTCCAGGTGGTCGAGAACGTCCTCAGGCGAGCCAAGCGCGACGAACAGTCTCATAGGCTAGCCCCGTGAACAAGGTTCCCCAGTGGCTGCTGCCGACGGTGCTCGCGCTGCTGGTACTCGTCGTTGTCGTGGGCGCTCTGGTGCACTAACACCAGCCGCTCCACGACGTAGTCAATGCATGCGGTAAGCGCGGCCACGTCGTCTGGCTCGATCGACGGGAACATCGCGATCCTAAGCTGATTGCGCCCGAGCTTGCGGTAGCTCTCGGTATCCACGATGTCATTCTCTCGCAGGACCGCGGCCACCGCGTTGGCGTCCACACCCTCGAAGTCGATGGTGCCGACGACGGCGGATCGCTGAGCTGGGTCGGCCACGAACGGCGTGGCGAACGAGGACCGCTGCGCCCAGTCGTACAGGATCGACGCTGATTGAGCAGACCGCGACACGGTCCAGGCCAGTCCGCCGTTCTCCAGCATCCAGTCGAGCTGCGATGCCATCAGGAACAGGGTCGCGATTGCCGGGGTGTTGTAGGTCTGGTTCTTCTCCGAGTTCTCCACCGCGATCCGCAGCGACAGGGAGTCGGGGATGTAACGGCCGCTGGCCGCGATCGAGGAGATCCGGTCCAGGGCGCGCGGCGACAGCAGCGCGATCCACAGCCCGCCGTCGGAGCCGAACCCCTTCTGCGGCGCGAAGTAGTACGCGTCGTAGGCGGCCGCGTCGACCGGAAGCCCGCCGGCGCCGGACGTGCCGTCCACCAGTACCAGGCCGTCGGGCGATACCCGGACGATCTGCATCGCCACCCCGGTCGACGTCTCGTTGTGGGTGAGCGCGTACGCGTCCACGTCGCGCGACGCGACGGGCGACGGGTGCGTTCCAGTGGGCGATGTGATGATTTCCGGGGCCTGGAGCCAGGGAGCCTTCGACGTTACGGAGGCAAACTTCGACGAGAACTCACCAAACGACAGGTGTTGCGCCCGTGATCCCACGAGACCGAACGCCGCGGCGTCCCAGAACGAGGTGGTTCCGCCGTTCCCGAGGGCTACGAAATAGTCGTCCGGCAGCGAAAAAAGCTCAGCCAGTCCGGTACGGATGCGCCCGACGATGGACCGCACCGGCGACTGCCGGTGCGAAGTGCCCAGGTAACGAGAGCCGGAGCCGGTGAGCGCGGCGAGCTGCGCGGAGCGGATCTTGGACGGGCCGGATCCGAACCTGCCGTCGGCCGGCTTGAGCTGGGCGGGGATTATGAGACTGCTCACCCGCCCAGCTTACCGGTGTGACTACGCCAGGATCTTGTCCGCGCCCGGGATGTCACGCAGCGTGCGGGCCGGCGGCCCGATGTAGCGGGCGGACGGGCGGACGAGCCTGCCGGTGCGCTTCTGCTCGAGAATGTGCGCCGCCCAGCCGGCGGTGCGCGCACAGGTGAACATGGAGGGGGTCATTTCCGGTGGGACACTCGCGAAGTCGAGCACGATCGCTGCCCAGAACTCCACATTGGTCTCAAGTACCCGGTCGGGACGGCGGGCACGCAACTCGGTCAGCGCGGCGCTCTCCAGCGCCGCGGCCACCTCGTAACGCGGAGCGCCGAGCTCCTTGGCGGTGCGGCGCAGCACGCGGGCGCGCGGATCCTCGGCCCGGTACACCCGGTGGCCGAAGCCCATCAGCCGGTCGCCTCGGTCCAGCACGGACTTCACGTACGCGGAGGCGTCGCCGGTGCGCTCGACCTCTTCGATCATGTGCAGCACCCGGGCCGGAGCACCGCCGTGCAGCGGACCCGACATGGCGCCGATCGCGCCGGAGATCGAGGCGGCGACATCAGCGCCGGTGGAGGCGATAACTCGGGCGGTGAAGGTGGAGGCGTTCATCCCGTGCTCGGCGGCCGACACCCAGTAGGCATCGATCGCCTGGACGTGCCGGGGGTCGGGGTCGCCCTGCCAGGCGATCATGAACTGCTCGGGGATGGTCGCGCCCTCGGCGATCCGGGATCGCGGGACCGCGGCCTGCTCACCACGGGCGGACTGCGCGACAAACGACAGCACGGCGGACGAGACGCGGGAGAGGTCGTCTCGCGCCTGCTCGTCGCTGATGTCGAGGAGCGGCTTGAGCCCCCACGCGGGGGCGAGCAACGGGATGCCGGCCTGCACGTCGACCCTGATGTCACCAGAGCGGACCGGGACCGGCTGCGGCTCACCAGGAGCTAGTCCGGGCTCAAACGCGTTGTCGACCAAGAGTCCCCAGACGTTACCGAACGACACTTGCCCGGTGAGCTCCTCGATGTCGACTCCGCGATATCGCAGCGAGCCGCCTTCCTTGTTGGGCTCGGCGATCTCGGTCTCGAAGGCAACGACGCCCTCAAGGCCCGGTTTGAAATCTGACATCGGTGTTTCCTTTCCACCCTGTAGGGTGCCTTCACACCAGATACGGCGCGGTCTGTACCACTAAATGATTTAACTCCGCCGGGCCGCGTTGTGATAGCGAGAGCGCGTGTGAGGATCGTTACCCTAAGGTCGGTGGAGACACTGAGCTTGGAAGAGCTGGATTCTCAGCCGATGGAGCAGTTTTCCGGGTGGCTGGCCGAAGCGGTTGAAGCGGAGCTGCCAGAACCAACGGCGATGGTCCTCACCACCATCGCATCGGACCCGGCGGACCGCCCGCACGCACGAACCGTACTCCTTAAGTCACATAACGACGCGGGCTTTACCTTTTATACGAACCGCACCTCACGCAAGGGGCGGGACCTGGCGGCTAATTCACGCGCGTGCGTGGTATTCCCCTGGTACGGTCTCGGGCGGCAGGTCATCGCGGAAGGGGCGGTGATTCCGCTCAGTACGGAGGAAAGCGAGCCTTACTTCCACTCCAGGCCCCGCGGTTCGCAGGTGGGGGCGTGGGCGTCGCGCCAGTCCACAGTGCTGTCATCGCGCGCGGTGCTGGACGATCGGTACGCCGAGCTGCTAGATCGGTGGCCGGAGGGGACGGAGGTGCCGATGCCGGACTTCTGGGGCGGATACCGGCTCGAGCCAGAGCGGATGGAGTTCTGGCAGTCCCGGCCGAGCCGGCTGCATGACCGGTTCAGCTACCTGCGCGTGAACGGGGAAGAAGGGGAGGTCGGCGGGGGTTGGAAAATCCAGCGACTTTCGCCATAGCGCGTACTCTTGACTGGGAGGAGGAGAGTTGACCGCCCAGGGACTCATCGATACCACGGAGATGTACCTCCGAACCATCTACGAACTAGAGGAGGAGGGCATCCTTCCGCTGCGCGCCCGGATCGCCGAGCGGCTGGCACAGACCGGCCCCACGGTGAGCCAGACAGTCGCGCGGATGGAACGGGATGGCCTTCTGCACGTCGCGGGTGACCGCCACTTGACACTGAGTGACAGCGGCCGGACTCTCGCGACCCGGGTGATGCGCAAGCACCGGCTGGCTGAGTGCCTGCTGGTGAGCGTAATCCAGCTGCCTTGGGAAGAGGTGCACATCGAGGCGTGCCGCTGGGAGCACGTCATTTCAGAGAGCGTGGAGCGGCGGCTGTACGACATGCTCGGCCACCCGGATCGCTGCCCGCATGGCAACCACATCCCCGGGCTCGCGGAGCTTGACGCAAGCGCGCCGGAAGACAAGCCGGCCACCAGCGTTGACCAGGTAATGGCGGACCTGACCGGGCCGGTGATGGTCACCAGGATCAGCGAACAGGTCCAGAACGACCTGGCTCTGATGCTTAAACTGCGTCGTGCCGGGATACAACCGGGACGCAGGGTTGTGGTCGGAGCGGCCGAAGGTGGTGTCCAGGTGACCAGCGGTTCCGGTGAGGACGCTATTGTCACGGACTTCCCCCAAGAGGTCGCTGCGCATGTATTCGTTATCAAATAGTGACTAACGGAGACTTGTCGTAACCGGAGCGTGTGATGGCGGCTTGGGGGCGTGGATGACGCGCTGGGACGATGCGGCCTTCGATGCCTATCTGCCGTCCGAGATGGTCCTCGGCGAGGCCGAGGTAGGCGTGATTGTCGCGGACCGGCTCAGCAACTTGCTGTACATGAACCGGCACGCCGCGTGGTTGATCGGGCTGGGGTCCGACGCCGCGCGGTTCGCCGGCCAGCCGCTGCACGCGCTTGGCTTTATTTCGCCTGATGACCTGCCAAAGGCCGCCGACATGGCTCGGCAGGTCCTGCACGGACGCCCGTGGGAAGGCACGTTCGCCGGGTTGCGCAACGAAGGAGGCTTGTCCTTCATCAGGACGCTAGCCGTCCCGTTGCGCCACCCGGGCGGTGATATCGACGGCATGGTGCTGCTGGTCTCGGAGGCCGGGCGGCGGGATGCTCGCCGTGACCAGGACAGGATCGGCCTGCTTGAGCGGGTCGGGGAGCGGCTGGCGGGGTCACTCGAGCTGGACGCGACGCTGCGGCACGTGGCCGAGATGCTGGTGCCGAAGTTCGCCGACCACTGCTTCATCGACCTGTACGCCGGAGAGAAGCTGATTCGCCGGATACAGACCCACGCGGGGAACTGGGAACCACCGCCGGGCACCTGGGCGAGCACCGGCCAGCAGATCCACTACCCCGAGGGCCACTTCTGCCAGCAGGCGATGAGCAGGCTGGAGACCATCGTGGTGCCGGACCTGCACTCGGGTTATTACCCCGCCCCCAGCCATGCTTCGATGGTCGCGTCCGATGACGCGGGCCTGACCTCGGTGCTCGCGGCTCCGCTGTACGCGCGGGGCGAACTGCTTGGCGTGATGAGCCTGGCGCTGTCCCGGCTGACCAACCGGGACGATCCGCATTACGACATGGGGGATCGCGACCTGTTCGGCGCGATCGCGAGCCGGATCGCGGTGGCGATCGACAACGCGTTGCTGTTCGAGGCCGAGCGGCGCACCGCGCTGGCCTTTCAGCAGTCGCTGCTGCCGCAGGCGGTGCCCACGCTCGACGGACTCGAAGTGGCCTTCAGGTACGTGCCCGCCAAGCCGCTGCAGACCCAGGGCCAGGGCATCCAGACCCAGGTTGGCGGTGACTGGTACGACATCATCCCGCTGGCCGCGGGACGGGTCGGCCTGGTGATCGGCGACGTGGAGGGCCGCGGGGCCCGGGCCGCGGCGACGATGGGTCAGCTCCGGGCCGCGCTGCGCGCGTTCGCCCAGGACGAGAAGGCGCCGGCCGACATACTGCGCAAGCTGGATGAGTGGGTGCGGACCGACGCCCCCGAGCCGCCCACCGTGAGCTGCATCTACATGGTCTACGACGCCTGGTCGCGCGAGCTGACGTTCGCGGTCGCCGGGCACGCGCCGCCGTTGCTCATCGCGGAAGACTCGGTGCAGCCGGTCGACATGCGAAACAAGGGCGTGCTGCTCGGTGTGCGGGGCCGCGGGATCCGCGGGCTGCCTACTTACACCGAGCAGACGATCGTGGTGCCGCCAGGTTCAACCATGGTGCTGTACACCGATGGCCTGACCGATCGCCGGACCAGGGCGGACGGGCCGGGGCACTACACAGAGGCCGAAGCGGTGGCGATGCTGCGGTTGGCGGTGCTCGAGGCCGCGCGGAGCGGGGACGCGGCCCGGGTGGCGTCAGCTGCCGAGCACGCGGTTCCCGGCGACATCGACGACGACATGGCCATCCTCGCGTTCACGACGGCGGCGGCCGAGCTTCCCTCCGTGGAACGGGTCTTCCCGGCCGAGCCGATCGTGGTGTCCGACGCGCGCCGGCTGGCGGCGGAGACGTTCGCCGATTGGGGGATGGATCGCGGGCAGTCCGAGCTGGCTTGCCTGCTGGTCTCGGAGGTCGTCACGAACGCCGTGCTGCACGCGGCCGTCACGCCGCATCCGAGCCGCCGTTACAGCTTCGATCCCGAGCCCGCTCCGCAGCCGCTCGCCGTCCCGCTGTCGGCTCCCGTCCCGGGGGGCCTACCGGTCGTGAGCGTTCCCGCTGTCGCTCCGGCACCGCCTAGTCCGCAGCGGGCGACCGAGTTCGTGCTCCGGCTGCGCAAGGGCGCGTCGGCCATCTGGGTCGAGGTGTTCGACCCAGACCTGCGGCTTCCCCGGTTGCGTACGGCGGGAGCGACCGATGAGGGCGGCCGGGGCCTGTACCTCGTGGAGCAGCTCGCGACCCGCTGGGGATCGCGCCCGACTCCGGAGGGCAAGGCCGTCTGGTTCGAGATGCCGCTAAGCTCCGGCCCCGCGTAACCCAGGCCCCCGACAGCTGGTTCGCAAAACCGACATTCGCGGCATCTCAGCTTGCTGCGGCGCCCAGCGATTGTGGCCGGTGTTGCACTACCCAGACTCTTTTGTGGGTAACGCGGCACCAACCATAATCATTCGAGCCCAAGGTGGCGGCGAGGGGCCTGCGGACAGTCACACAGGTCACATGCGTCGCGTCAGTGGCCGATGCTGGCCGCGTACATGACGATGACCACCAAGACGACAGCCACGATCGCTGTCTTCCAGTGCTTACCGTTGACGGACAGCCCAAGTTTGCGCCGGCCCCGGGTAAAGAAATACGCGGCAATTACCGCTATGAAGACGAGCAGGACCACACCGGACATAGCCGCCTCCGATCGCAGAGCACGCGTCGCTCTTCTTGAGACTACGACAGACTGGTGCCTGTTGTCGTCATACCGGGCGGGTGGTTTCCGGAGCGCGGAGCGTATAGCCGACACCGCGCCTGGTGTGAATGAGCCGCGGACCGAGCGGGTCAAGCTTGCGGCGCAGGTAGCTGACGTACGTTTCGACGATCTGAGACTGGCCGTCGCCGTCCCAGCCCCAGACATTCTCAAGAAGCTGAGCCCGGGTCACCACGAGGCCCTGGTTGCGCATGAGGAAGGCGAGCAGCCGGAACTCGGTAGGTGATAGGTCGACCTGCTGGCCGCCCCGACGAACGGTCCAGCTTGCTTCGTCCAGTACAAGATCGCCCGAACGTAGTGTGCGTTGCTCATCTGGGATATAGCTCGTGTGTGTCATGGTGCCTCACCAGTCAATTGTTCTGTGCGCCAAGACGAGGGTGCC
>JBEKHI010000374.1:0-8180 GCA_050012355.1 Streptosporangiaceae bacterium
CGAGGCTCAGGCCTGGGAAACGGGATTCCGCCGCATGGGATGAGGGAGATCCAGCGGCGGCGCGGGTTGGGTGGTGGCGAGACCAGTCATCGCGTACACTGAATCATGTAAGTCGATTTTGATTCAGAGGGTTTGGGGGTTGTGGTGACGGCAGCTGACGTGGGTGCGAGGATCGAGGGTGCTCGTGTGGCGGCGGGCCTCAGCCAGCGTGCACTCGCGGACACAACCTGCATTTCGCAATCGACGCTGTCTCGTGTCATCTGCGGACAGCGGGAAGCCAAGGTGCCTGAGCTGGTGGCTATCGCTTGGGCGACGGGGGTCACAGTCGCAGAGCTGGCTGGGACGGGGACGGTAGCTGAGCGGGCCGAGTGCGCGGCACGTGCCACTAACCACGCAGATATGGAAGACATGCGCGCGGCACTGCTGCATTTCCTTGAGCTTGATGACTACCTGTCCGGCCAGGCCATCCCGGCAACGGTCTTACCGGAGGAGAACGTTGACTGCCGAGACGGAAGGCAGCATGGCTGCTGCGCAGTTCCGTCATGATCATCATCTCGGAGTGCAGCCGCTAGGCGATCTCGTCGCGATCATCGAGCAGGCGGCTGGGATCGACGTGGCCGTGCTCGACGCCGGCCCGGACGAGCATGGCATGACAATGCGGGATCCGGCCCGCGAGACCGTCTACATCGGTGTCGCGCGTACCCGGAATCCCATGCGGCAGCGAAGCACCCTTGCTCACGAGCTCGGTCATGTCCTGTACGAGGACTGGGCAGACAGCGATGCGGGCGACTGGAGCGACCGGAACCCGGCGGAGATCCGCGCTGACGCGTTCGCGCGGCATCTACTGATTCCCCTCGAAGGCCTGCGGGACTTTGCCGGGGAACGGTCCCCAGCCCGCGAATCGGTGCTGTCAGATGTGGTGCAGCGGTTTCTCGTATCACCCAAGATCGCCGCGATCGCGTTGCATCAGGCCGAGTACATCGACGAGCCCGCCAAGCGGGAATGGATGACATTGAGCACGCCGCAGCTGGCGGCCAGGTTCGGCTGGATCGACCAGTACCAGGTGCTGCAGGCCAGCTCTGGCCGGCGCCGGGCGCCGCAGCGGCTGCTAGCCCGGGCCATTGCGGGCTACGTGGAAGGCGTACTACCTGTGCAGGCCATCGCTACGTTGCGCGGTATCAGCACGGAAGAACTGCTGAGGGAGCTAAGCGAACTCGGCGTGACTCCGGCTAAACAGGAGATCCCATGGGCGGATCCGCGCGAGCTGCCGGAGATCGATGTTGACCTTGCCGCATTGGACGATGATCTGGCCGCTGCCGACGACGATGGCCAAGACACAACCACGACAAGAAACGCCGGATGAGCATCAGGCCGATCATCGATGCCGGGCCCGGCCTGAACTTCCTGTCCGTCAACAAGGAACGCCTCCTGATCGCGGTCCTCGGACCGCTCAGCGCGCCCGAGACTGTCAGGGACGAGGTGTTCCGCAAGTCTCGGCAGGATGACCGCTTCAGCGCTGCCGCATCGGTGTGGAGGAAGCTAACAGATCGCTGGCTCCAGATACTGCCAGACGATGTAACGCCAGAATTGGCGACCCCGGTTCAGCGAATCAGCGGACTTCCGATGGCGGAACGCATGAAGAACGCGAAGGACCTAGGCGAGATCATGGTCATCGCCCACGCCGTCGTGGCCGCCGAGTCCGGGCAACCGGTGACAGTACTCATAGACGACGGGCCAGGCGCCAAGGTCGCCGCATCCGAAAGCCGGCGATTGCAGCGGCTGGCTTCCTGCGGACAATCCGTAGGGCATCTAACGTTGGTGAGCACGCTGACGGTCCTGGCACGAGCGGCAAGCACCGAGCATCTGCCCGACCAGGCAGCGATGCGCGATATATACGGGCGGCTACGCGGACTCGACGATGGCCTGCCGCCCATCGAGGCTACAGATTTGCTATCGGACACGCTCTGGTCATGAGCGCCTCGCTTGCCGCAGCGCGCGAGCAGTTGCCATACGGGGCTCGGTGTCCGCCGTTTCGCTCGTCCCATGCCCCGACCTCTGCCCACTAGGTATCTACGCGGCAGGCAGGGTCGGCAGTCACGCGCCGTCGACCGCCGATTCCCGGAGGGATGAAATATCCGCCTGATCGGTAGACGCTGTGCAGCAGGATCCGTCGTGATGCGCACAGAACTGGGCTTCTGGAGTGTGCTCGTTGGAACTGTCGGCGTGACAGGAACCGCTAAGGTGAAGGCTTTACAGGCCTGCCTCAGACAGGCTCTGACCTGCGGGATGCCACTTCAGCCGCTCTGTTTCGGCACGTATCCGGCACAGGCCCGGAGTGTCACCGGGCGCCTGGCCGGCGGCGAACGCGAGCACGCACTGGCGGCGGACCGCACGTCGGCCGGTATCACGGTCTCCAGGCTGGTCACCCGGATAACCGGCTTGCGGCGCCAGCGGGAACGCTGGTGTAATCCCGCAGTGCGGATCATCTCTGACACCGTCGCCGACGGCATCCGCGAACAGCTGTTCGCCGTCGGCGGCATCCCTGGCGTGCTCTGGATGCCCGCCGAGGGTTCCGGCCCCCGTCCGCTGGTGTTGATCGGGCACGGTGGCGGCCAGCATAAGAAGGAACCCGGCGTGCTGTCCCGGGCCTTCCCTTATGTCACCTGCTGCGGCTTCGCGGTCGCCTCGATCGACGCGCCGGGAGCCGGCGGCCGGCCGGAGCACCCGGAGATCAAGCGGCTCGTCGCCGAGATGACCGAACGGGAGGCGGCGGGTGAGCCCGCCGGACCGGCATGGCCCGCCCTGTGCGAAGTCATAGTGACGGAGATCGTTCCTGGCTGGCAGGCCACCTTGGACGCGCTCCAGAAGCTGGACTGTGCCGGCGACAGCCAGCCGGTCGGGTACTACGGCCTGTCCCGGGGCGGCGGGGTGGGCATGCACCTCGTCGCGGCCGGGCCCCGGATCACGGCTGCGGTCCTCGGCCTCGGCGGAAGCGGCGTGCTTATCAGCAGTGCGCCGCGGATCACGGTTCCGGTCGGGTTCGTGATGCGGTGGGACGATGCAGGGCACCCGCGAGATTCCATGCTGACGCTGTCCGGCGCGCTCGGCTCCGCCGAGAAGATCCTGCACGCCAGCCCGGGCAGCCACTTTGAAGTCCCTGACTTCGAGATCGGCAGCTCGATCCGGTTCTTCGCCCGGCACCTCGGCAGCCAGGGCGCTGCGCTATGAAAGACCTCATCATCGTCGGCGGCGCGGCGGGCGTTGGCAAAACCACAACGTGCCGCGAATTGCAGAAAATACTCCCGCGGAACGTATTCCTTGACGGCGACTGGTGTTGGGATATGCGTCCGTTCTTGGTCACCGGCGAAACAAGAAAGATGGTGGAGAGCAATATCGCTCACCTGCTCAGCAACTTTCTCGATTGCTCGGAGTTTGGGAACGTTATCTTCTGCTGGGTGCTTCATCAGCAGAAGATATTGGACGACCTTATTGCCAGGCTAAACCATAGCGACTGCACAATACATTGCTTTTCGCTCGTGAGCAATAAACAGGCTTTGTCGGAAAGATTGAGCCGCGACATCGCAGAAGGAAAACGGGAGCCGGACATCATGGCGCGCAGCGTAGCGGCCATACCGCTATATGATGCGCTTGACACTGTAAAGATCGATGTGAGCACTATTTCGCCGGCAGATGCGGCAAAGCGGATCAGGGATTGCCTGGCAAGGGGTTAGCCATGTGCGCTTGTCACATCTGACATGCCATCCGGCTTCCGTTACTCTGAGTAGTCAATTCAATTTGATGCGTCATGTCCGGTCTGCTGGCCTGATGGCATCAATGCACCGAGAAGACCCTGCACGCCAAGCGGTCTTGCCGACCGCTCCCTTTCCAGCCCGAGGGCCTGGACCATCGTGCTATCCGAAGCGCACCACCCCCGGGACACGGCGCGCCGAACTGGACGATCTGTGAACGCCTACGCGCTTCGGCAACCTGATTATCTTGCGCGCGGAATCGGCGTTACGAGCGACTGGCAGACTGAAGCGCGATCACTAGTCGTACTACTACGGCAGTCGGCCGTTACCAAGGGTCACCATTCCGGGCGAAGCCGGATGCGGGCCGGCCGCGCCCGGTCCACTGTGACGATGCCCGCCTTTTCCAACACCACGGCGACCCAGCCGGCAGTAGCGCGCTTGAGGAATTTCTTCAGGTGCCCATCTAGGCTTCCCGGCACACTGCTCGTGGAATAGACGCTGCCGATCAGGACCCAGCCCCGCCCCCGCAGGAGATCAGGTACCTGCTCAAGCGCCTGCCACGGAAGCGGCGTCCAGGCTTCCTTCTCGCCCAGCAGCAGCACAAGCCCGTCGCCGGAGTAGCGGGCGACCGTGAACTGCCCGCGCCCGGACGGAGTGGCCAGGCGGTCTCCTGGGGAGATCGAGCAGCGGACCGCGACCTCGACCCGCCCTGCCATAGCCCGATCTTGTCACTGGTCAGGCCCCCGCGCACTCCATTGAGGTCCATTGCAAAGGCGCTCGGCCGCGCCGCACATAAAGCAGCGTGGATCTAGGATTCGGCAGGCAGGCCAGGCCTTGCTCCGTGAGGCGCTTGACCACATCGGCACGGAGCATATACAGCCGTTTGAACTGGCCGTCCGCCAGGCTCCCTGCCCGGGTCCACCAGCCCTCGATGCCCTCGCTGAAGACCAGCCACCCCTCGCCCGCGTCTGCGGCGTGCTCTATCGCGTACCGGTGAGTCTGCCGCGCCAAGTCGTCAAGAAGGTGTTCCGGCAGATGCCTGGCCCGGACCTGGATTCGGCCTTGCTCATCTCCGTGTCCGAGCACCTCGCGCAGCAGATCCGAGATCTGTCGCATGCCGCCTCCCTTGAGAATCCATAAGGGCAACTCTCGCCGACAGCTGGAGGATTGCCAAGGCAACGGCAAAGAGACGCCAGAGACGGGACCCCGGCAGGGGATGCCAGACCTGGGGCACCAGGTGCGCATATGGAGAATCACGGCAGACAGCCATTCTGCCAGTACTGGCTGAAGGTCCGCCGTAGTTGGGCGATGACCGCCGCCATCGCACCCGCCCGGGCCATAGCTGTGGCGACTGCAGCGACCAGTTCTTTGCTCGATCGGTCACCGCAATCGCATTGTGCTGGCCGTGCATCTCCCGTAGTCAACGCCAGCCCCCGGTCCGACAGTAGCTGATGGCGTCCGGAAGTTGGTCGCCGTTGGGCAGCGCCGACCGCCCCCGATCTCGGAGAGGTTCATCCGGTCGCCACGAAGCCGTCCTGTCCCAGGCAGCCTTCCCCGTGACCTGGCATTCCTCGGTGCTATGCACGGTCACGTCGCCCGTGTCAGAGGGGAACAGCGCGCACACCACCGTCCCTGGCACAATGCTGCTGCGGGGGCACCTGCTGCGGTGGTGGCTACAGGTCTCCCGGCAGCCAACGATCGGCGACGGCCGGTTCGGCGGGTCACCACTGATCAAGGTCGCCGCAGACGGCCGGGAGTTCGTCCTCGACCGGGACACCGAGCGCTGCGCGGTCGCCAGCTTCACCGAGGCCGCCGCCAGAGCCAGGGAAACCCGCAACCGGATGCCATACCTGCCAGATGACGGCGCCACACCCAGCTGATCCCCTACACCCGTCACTCGGGCACGACCCAGCCGTAGCCACCAGCAGCGACCGCGACCCGATCTGCTCAGTCACCCGACCCCTCACGGCTCGGCAATCGAGACGCGCAGATCAAGCTGATCTGCCGTGACGATCTTCGGTGGCCGTCCGGCGGAATCGACAGCACCAGCGGATTGAGGATGGGTCTGGTGAACGGCGAGGCATGAGTGGTGCGGTGATCAGATGACGGGAACGGGGGGAGGTTCGAGCAGCGTGCGGTCGCCGTCGAAGCCGTGGCTGAGCGCGGCCGCGACGTCCTCGTGCGGGGTTCCCAGCCGGACCGCGCTGACTTCGTCCAGACGTTGGTAGTGCTGGTCGCTGAGTTCGAGGTGGAGAGAGCTTAGGTATTCCTCGAGGTGTGCCAGGGAGCGGGGGCCGATGATCGGGATCAGGGCCGTGTGGGCGAGTGCGGCCCGGCGGCGCAGCCAGGCGAGGGAGACCTGGGCTGCGCTGGCGCCGGCTTCGTCGGCGACCGCCAGTACGGCGTCAACGACGGCGCTGCGCTGCGCGGTGCTCTCGATCGCGTCGCCGCGAGCACTGAGCCGGCCCTGCTGGCCTTGCCGGTACTTGCCGGTGAGCAGCCCTCCGGCCAGCGGGGAGTACAGGACCGCGCCCAGGCCGTGGGCTTGCGCCATCGGCAGCAGCTCCCGTTCGGCGGATCGTTCGGCCAGGCTGTATTCGGTCTGGATTGCGACCAGCGGGGCCAGGCCACGTAGGTCTGCCCGGACTGCGGCGCCGGCGACCCGCCAGGCCGGGAAGTTGGAGAGTCCGCCGTGAAGGATCTTGCCGGAGCGGATCAGGTCGTCGAGCCCGGCCAGTATCTCTTCGATCGGGGTGGTTCCGTCGGGAAAATGCGGCATGAAGACGTCTACGTAGTCGGTGTTCAGGCGGCGCAGGCTCGCCTCCAGGGAACGGATCATGATCTTGCGGCTGTTGCCGGTGGTGCCAGGGCGGGGCTGGGCCTGCCGTGTCCCGCTGTACTTAGTGATCACCACGAAGTCGCCTCGCTGGCGGCCGAGTAGCCCGCCGAGCACGGTTTCGGACTGCCCGTCCTGGTAGAGGTTGGACGTGTCGAACGTGGTGCCGCCGGCGTCGACGAAGGCCTCGAAGATCTGCCGCGAGCCCTCGGGCCTGGCGCCGGCGTCTGATGTGGTGAAGTTCGCCGTCCCCAGCGCGTACTCCGACACTCGCAGCCCGGTCAGCCGGCCGAAGGTCTGGTAGTGCATGGCAGCTCCTGGAAGGTCGGTGTTGAGGTAGGCTCCTCGACAGTATCAAGTAAAACGAGGAGTCACTCTTTTTATGCCGAGGGTCAGTCAAGCGCACCTCGACGCCCGCCGTCAGCAGATCGTGGACGCCGCCCGCGCCCGGTTCGCCAGCCATGGCTTCGCCCGCACGTCAATGGCCGACATCGTCACCGAGTCCGGACTCTCCAACGGGGCCATCTACCGGTACTTCACCAGTAAGGACGAGATCGTCGTCGCCGTCTGCGAGCAGGCGAGCGAAGCTCTGCCGAAAGCGCTCACCGCCGAGGCCGTCGACGGATTTCTCGAACATGTGCGCGCTCTGGCGCGTGAGACAGATCATGCTCGGCTGGTCGCCCAGATCTATGCCGAAGCGGCAGTGTCGCCGCCACTGGCGGCCGTTGTCCAGCAACAGCTCTCCGCCATGCGGGCTGCGGTCGCCGAGCTGGTACCCGACCGCCGGCGCCGGGATGCCGGACAGATCGCCGAAGCATTTGTGGCCCTCTGCAGCAGCTACAGCCAGCAGCTGGCGATCCGCGGCGATCTAGACCCCGCGCCCTTCACCGCGGCATTGATGGCGATCATCAAGGGATAGCCAAGGCTCGATGCACCTGGTGCCCGCCGGTCCGGGAATGCTCGACGGACATGAGCAGCCGCGACGAGGAACCTCCGCGAGTCCGCCTCTGCCCGCAGAACCGGCTCATCTGCGTGCGATCCGCCACGGCGGGTCGGGACGACTCCGAGGCGAACTTATTCGGCGTTCGGGTCGCTCGCGGTCAAGAGAATCAGTCGCGCAACGTGATGAGGGCTGGTCGCGGTCGGCACGCGAGATCCGCCGATAGGGTCGCTTTGGAGTGGGAACGCAGATGCTCGGCCGGCTGCCCATAACTGGTCGATCGGTGCGCGCCCTCTCGGCCGGACCACGCGGTCATCGAGACCGGTGACCGGCTGGGTGGCATCGCTTTGCTCCATGACGGCAGTTCCGGGGAAGTCTCCTATTGGGTGGCCGCGCAGGCCCGCGGGCGTGGCATCGCGACGCACGCGTTGTCCTTCCAGCAGGCCAAGGGCACGGTATGGCCGATGCTCGGGTACGCACTGGACCGTCCTGATACCTGACTAATCGCCTGCGTACGAATTCACACCAGCTAAAAACCGTCATATGAGCATCAAATTCCCCATGCGCCACTCCCGGAAATGTAAAGGGCGTTGGCTTGCAGGCCGACGCTGACCTGTGAGTGCGTTGGCTGCTATCGAACAACGATTCATAATTT
>JBEKHI010000375.1:0-8120 GCA_050012355.1 Streptosporangiaceae bacterium
GCCCCTCTGGGGTCGGTAAGGGCACGGTCACCGCGGAACTCCGCCGCCTCTACCCGGACATCTGGATTTCGGTTTCGGTGACGACGCGGCGCCCTCGTCCGGGTGAAGTGAACGGCAGGGAATACCATTTTGTCGATGAGCGCGAGTTCGACCGTATGATCGCCGACGGCGAGTTCCTAGAGTGGGACGCGCACTTCGGCCGCAAATACGGAACGCCGCGCGGTCCCGTCGAAGAACGGATCGCGGCCGGACTCCCGGCGTTGCTAGAGATCGATCTCGCGGGCGCTCGACAAGTGCGTAAGTCCATGCCGGACGCGCTGCTGGTGTTCCTCTCGCCCCCCTCGTGGGAGGAACTCATCCGCCGCCTGACCGGCCGTGGGAGCGAGGACACGGACGCGATCGCCGAACGGCTCGCCCGGGCTAGGATCGAGCTGGCAGCGGGCAGTGAGTTCGACGTTACGCTGGTGAACACATCCGTCGAGGACGTTTCGCGGCGGATGATAGCCTTGATCGAAGGTTAACCTCTAGGGAAGGCACTACGTGGCAGGGACGACTCCGCCCGCTGAAGGCATCATTAACCCGCCGATCGACGACCTGCTCGACGTCGTCGACAGCAAGTACCAGCTCGTGATCATGGCCGCGAAGCGGGCGCGCCAGATCAACGCCTACTACTCCCAGCTTGGCGAAGGCCTGCTGGAGTACGTTGGCCCGCTTGTCGAGACCCGCGTTCAGGAAAAGCCGCTGTCGATCGGGCTGCGCGAGGTCCGCAACCGGCTGCTCACCGTCGAGCCCACCGAGGAATAGGGCCGAGCGGGCACTGAGCCGGGATTTAACGTGGCGCGGGTCGTTCTCGGCGTCGGAGCCGGCATCGCCGCTTACAAGGCGTGCGAGTTGCTCCGGCTGCTACGCGAGGCCGGACACGCTGTCCGCGTGGTCCCGACCCCCGACGCGTTGCGGTTCGTCGGCGCTCCCACCTGGGAGGCGCTGTCCGGTGAGCCGGTTACTACCGACGTCTGGAGCGACGTGCCAGACGTTCCCCATGTCCGGATCGGGCAGACCGCCGACTTGATCGTGGTCGCCCCGGCGACGGCCGATCTGCTAGCAAAAGCAGCCACCGGCATGGCGTCCGATCTGCTGACCGCGACGCTGCTCACCGCCCGCTGCCCGGTGCTGCTCGCCCCGGCGATGCACACCGAGATGTGGGAGCACCCGGCGACGCGAGCCAATGTGAAAACGCTGCGCGAGCGTGGCTCGATCGTGCTCGAGCCCGCGTCCGGGCGGCTCACCGGCGCCGATAGCGGTGTCGGGCGGCTGCCGGAGCCGGCGGAGATCTTCGCGGCCGCCGAGGGCGTGCTCTCCCACCAGGGAGGGGACCTCAAAGGCCGCCGGGTCGTGGTGTCCGCCGGGGGCACCCGCGAGGAACTCGACCCGGTTCGTTTCATCGGGAACGCCTCGACCGGGATGCAGGGCTACGCGCTCGCCCGGGTCGCGGCTGGCCGTGGCGCACTGGTCACCGTCGTTTCGGCGAATGTGGCGCTGCCCGATCCCGCCGGTGTCACCGTGCGGCGCGTAGTGTCGGCGAGCGAGATGCACGAGGCGATGCTGGCCGAGGCCGCTAGCGCCGACGCCGTGGTGATGGCCGCGGCCGTTGCCGACTACCGGCCAGTCACCCGCAGTGACTCCAAGATCAAGAAGGACGCGGGTCCGCCGGAGCCGATCGGACTGGTGGAGAACCCCGACATCCTGGCGGACCTGTCGGCGCGGCGACCCCGCGACGGGCAGGTCATCGTGGGCTTCGCCGCCGAGACCGACCCTGATATCGAGGCCGCGCGCGCCAAGCTCAAGCGCAAGGGCTGTGACCTCCTGGTGCTTAACCAGGTGGGCGGCGGCCTCGGCTTCGGTACCCCGGATAATGAAGCGGTGATCCTCGGAGCGGACCAGTCGCGAACCGAGGTTCCCAGGGGAACAAAGAGCGCTCTCGCGCAGGTTGTGTGGGATCTGGTGGCTGCCCGGCTCAACTGAGCAGGGTGGCCAACCTCGGCCGAGTCATTGCGGATAAACTCAGCCGAGTTGTCTTGCTTTCACGGATGGAGAGAAACGTGGCTCGTCGGCTGTTCACCTCTGAGTCTGTCACAGAGGGTCACCCAGACAAGATGGCCGATCAGATCAGCGATGCCATCCTGGACTCGATGATCAAGGATGATCCCGGTAGCCGGGTCGCCGTCGAAACGATGATCACGACCGGCCAGGTGCACGTCGCCGGTGAGGTCACTACGAAGACCTACGTGGACATCCCCGGCATCATCAGGGAGAAGATCCTCGAGATCGGGTACGACTCCTCCGCGAAGGGCTTCGACGGCACCTCGTGCGGCGTGTCCGTTTCGATCGGCTCGCAGTCGCCCGACATCGCCCAGGGCGTCGATGACGCGTTTGAGTACCGTGAGGGCGAGGGCGCCGACGACTTCGACCGCCAGGGCGCTGGTGACCAGGGCCTGATGTTCGGTTACGCCTGCCGGGAGACCCCGGAACTGATGCCGCTGCCGATCACGATCGCGCACCGGCTGGCCCGGCGGCTGTCCGAGGTGCGGCGGGAGGGCACGGTTCCTTACCTGAGGCCTGACGGCAAGACCCAGGTCACCATCGAGTACGACGGCGACCGGCCGGTCAAACTGGACACCGTCGTGGTCTCCACGCAGCACGCGCCTGACATCAACCTCAAGGAACTGCTCGCGCCGGACATCAAGGACTACGTGGTCGACACGGTGCTGCCGGAGTTCGACATCGACACGACCGGCTACCGGCTGCTGGTGAACCCGACCGGCCGTTTCGAGATCGGCGGCCCGATGGGCGACGCCGGGCTGACCGGGCGCAAGATCATCATCGACACCTACGGCGGCATGTCCCGGCACGGCGGCGGCGCCTTCTCTGGCAAGGACCCGTCCAAGGTGGACAGGTCCGCGGCCTACGCGATGCGCTGGGTGGCCAAGAACGTGGTGGCCGCGGGACTAGCGGACCGTTGCGAGGCGCAGGTCGCCTACGCCATCGGCAAGGCGGTTCCGGTCGGGCTGTTCGTCGAGTGCTTCGGCACCGAGAAGGTACCGGTCGAGCGGATCCAGGACGCGGTCACCGCGGTCTTTGACCTGCGGCCGCGTGGGATCATCGCCAGCCTGGACCTGCTGCGGCCTATCTACGCGCAGACCGCCGCGTATGGTCACTTTGGTCGCACCGAGCCCGACTTCTCCTGGGAGCGGACCGACCGCGCCGACCAGCTTCGCGCCGCCGCGGGTTTCTAACCAGCTGGCACGTCTAGATATTTTCTGCGCTAGGCGTTGCGCAACGCTTCTGGGTACATACCGGGAAGCGTACTTTTGGCATGCTTTCGTGACCGAAGCGTGGTTTACTCCAAAGTAAGTAGGGCATTCCGCTCCATAGCGCCCAAGGCTTCGTTTTTTCATCCGCTCATGCTGATGCTCATGCACATGAATGTGCCGAGTGTCATGCGAATGCACGTGCATCCCACTAGGCTTCACTTAGCACCACAGGCTTCTGGCACCACAGGCTTCAAAAGCACATCAGCGGGCGGGGAGCAGGAGGAGGGACATCATGCAGCATGAGGTCTACAACGGCATCTCGGCCGCTTGTCTCGAGGGTGCTGCCTGGCGCAAGAGCCAGCGCAGCAACTCGCAGGGACAGTGCGTCGAACTTGCCCGGCTCGACGACCGCACCGTCGCGGTGCGGAACTCACGGGATCCCGAGGGCGCGGCCCTCATCTTCGACGTGAACGGGGTTCGCGAAATGATCGACGGCCTGCGATCGGGACGTAACGACGACCTGGCCAGCTAGCCGGATACCGGATCCGGGCGGCCGGGCACGGACGGCTTTGCGGCCCGTGCCCGGCCGTTCGCGTCTGCCAGCGCCTCCGTCTGGTATTACGGGTAGGTGACGCAGGCGGAGCCCCAGGCAAAGAACCAGCCAAAACGGCGTCGCCAGCGCAAACCACCGCCGGCGGCTGCCGCCACTGACCCCATCGCGCGGATCGCGGTGGACATCCCGCTCCCGCACCTCGACCGGCCGTTCGACTATCTCGTGCCCGCCAGGATCGACGAGCAGGCGCAACCGGGAGCGCGGGTCAGGGTCAGGTTCGCCGGTCAGCTGGTGGATGGCTACCTGATCGAGCGCACCGACCATAGCGAATTCACCGGCCGGCTCGCCTTCCTAGACCGGGTGACGTCATCCGAACCGGTGCTCACCGAGGACTTGCGGGACTTCGCCCGCGCGGTCGCCGACCGGTACGCGGGGACCCTGGCCGACGTGCTCCGGCTGGCCATCCCGCCCCGGCACGCCGCCGCCGAGGCCGAACCGCCCGCACCCGAGCAGCCGCCGCCACCGCGCCCCGAGCCGGGCAGCTGGACACGGTACCCAGATGGCCAGGCGTTCCTCGACGCGCTCGCCGAGGGTAAACCAGCCCGCGCCGCCTGGCAGGCGATGCCAGGCCCGCACTGGCCGGCCGAGATCGCGCGCGCCGCCGCCACCACCGCGTCCGGCGGCCGGGGCGCGCTGATCGTGGTGCCGGACGCGCGCGACCTGGTCCGCGTCGGCGACGCGCTCACCGAGCTCGGGACCGGCCATGTCACGATCACCGCCGACCTCGGCCCGGCCGAACGCTACCGGCGGTGGCTCGCGGTCAGCCGGGGCGCCGTCAAGGTGGCCGCGGGCACCAGGTCCGCGATGTTCGCGCCGGTCCGCGACCTCGGGCTCGTGGTGCTCTGGGACGACGGTGATGACCTGCACGCCGAGCCGCGCGCGCCCTACCCGCACGCCCGCGAGGTGCTCGCCATCCGCGCGCACCGGGAGGGCGCGGCCGCGCTGATCGGCGGGTTCGCCCGCACTGTGGAGATGACCCAGCTCGTCGCGAGCGAGTGGGCGCGTGACCTGGTGCCGACTGGCATCCGCTCCGCCGCGCCGATGGTCCGCCCGGCGGTCGACGACGCGGAACTGGCCAAGGACGCCGCGGCGCTGTCCGCGCGGTTGCCCAGCCTGGCGTTGCGCACCGCCCGCACGGCGCTTGAACACGGCCCGGTGCTCGTCCAGGTGCCCCGGCGCGGCTACCTGACCTCGGTCGGGTGCGTGAACTGCCGGGCGCGGGCGCAGTGCACCCAGTGCGGCGGCCCGCTCGGGATCAGCGGCGCGGAGCAGATACCCGACTGCCGGTGGTGCGGCGCGCTGGCGGGGGAGTGGACCTGCGCCCGGTGCGGTCACCGCCGCCTGCGGGCGATCGTGACCGGGGCCGCGCGGACCGCGGAGGAACTAGGCCGCGCGTTCCCGTCGGTCAAGGTGCGCTCATCCGGCGGCTCGACGGTGCTGGCATCGGTACCTGACGAGCCCGCCCTGGTGATCTCCACCCCGGGCGCGGAGCCGGTCGCGAACTACGCGGCCGCGCTGCTGCTCGACGGCTGGGCGCTGCTCGGCAGGCCGGGGTTGCGGACCGCCGAGGAGACACTCCGCAAGTGGCTGGCCGCCGCCGCCCTGGTCCGGCCGACCGGCACCGTGCTGGTACACGCCGATTCGTCGCTTCCCGTCGTGCAAGCGCTGATCCGGTGGGATCCACTTACTTTCGCAGAACGCGAGCTGGCTGATCGCGCCGAGCTCCGGTTTCCCCCCACGGTCCGGATGGCCTCGGTGACCGGCGCGCCGGACGCGGTGTCCAGCCTGCTGGCGGGTCTGCCCGCCGGGGCCGAGATACTCGGGCCGGTGCCGGTCGAGGAAGTTCCCGGTCCTGGCACCCCTGACGAAACGGTCCGGGCGCTGGTCCGCGCGCCGCGGTCGGCGGGCCTGGCGCTGGCGAAAGCACTGCATTCCGCGCAGGCCGCGCGCACCACCCGCAAGGACGGCGGCGCGGTCCGTGTCCAGCTGGACCCGGAGCTGTGACGGAGTTAATAGAATTAGCGCATGCTGAGGCCCATCCGTTTGTTCGGCGATCCCGTGTTGCGCACTCCCGCGGAGCCGGTGCGCGACTTCGATAAGGAACTGCGCACCCTGGTCAAGGACCTGACCGAGACGATGCTCGACGCCCCCGGGGTCGGGCTCGCCGCGCCGCAGATCGGAGTGAGCCTGCGGGTGTTCACCTACTGCGTCGAAGAGGATGAGCCTGGCCACCTGATCAACCCGTCGCTAGATCTGACCGGTGACACCGACACCGACGACGAGGGCTGCCTGTCGCTGCCCGGTCTGACCTTCCCGACGCCGCGCTCATGGGGGGTTGTCGCCAAGGGCTGCAACATGCACGGCGAGCCGGTGACGATCGAGGGCACCGAACTGCTCGCCCGGTGCGTCCAGCACGAGACGGACCACCTGGACGGCATCCTGTTCATCGACCGGCTCGACCCGGAGCAGCGCAAGCTGGCGATGAAGGCGATCCGCGAGGCCGAGTGGAACGGCCAGGCCACCCCGGAGGTCAAGGAATCCCCGCATCCGACCGGGCGGATTTCATAGTGCGCCTGGTCTTCGCTGGAACTCCAGCGGTCGGGGTGACCACGCTGGAGACACTGCTCGCGTCGCGGCACGAGGTGATCGCGGTGGTGACCCGGCCGGACGCCCCGGCGGGCCGGGGCCGGCGGCTGGAGCCGAGCCCGGTCGCGATGCGGGCCGAGCAGGCGGGCCTTGAGGTCCTCAAGCCGGCCAAGGTGCGCGACCCGGACTTCCTGGAGTACCTGACCAAGCTCGCGCCCGACTGCTGCCCGGTGACCGCCTACGGCGCGCTGCTGCCGCAGTCCGCGCTGGACATCCCGCGGCATGGCTGGGTGAACCTGCACTTCTCGTTGCTTCCCGCCTGGCGCGGCGCGGCTCCGGTGCAGCACGCGATCATGCACGGTGACGAGATCACCGGCGCGACCACCTTCGAGATCGTGAAGGAGCTGGACGCGGGCCCGGTGTACGGGATGGTGACCGAGCCCGTCCTGCCGGCCGACACCAGCGGTGACCTGCTCACCCGGCTCGCCGACTCGGGATCGCGGCTGCTGGTGGCCACCCTCGACGGCATCGAGGACGGCACGCTCACCGCGCTGCCGCAGTCAGGCGAAGGCCTGAGCATCGCCCCCAAGATCACCGTCGACGACGCGCGCGTGGACTGGACAAAGCCCGCGTTCGCGGTGGACCGGCTGATCCGCGGCTGCACCCCCGACCCTGGCGCGTGGACTCCGCTGGACGGCGGCCGGCTGAAGTTGTGGCCAGTGTCATTGGACAACGGAGCATCGCTCGCACCCGGTGAACTTCAAATTGACCATAACGTCGTGAGCGTCGGCACCAGCACCACCGCCGTTCGTCTCGGTGATGTGCAGCCACCCGGCAAGCGGCGGATGCCCGCCGCCGACTGGGCCCGCGGCCTGCGTGGCGACCTACCCCGCCTCGGCAATGACGACTAGCCGCCGCCCGGCCCCGCACCGGGCTGACCCGGCCCGGCGGACGGCCTACGACGTGCTGAGCGCGGTCGAGGAACGTCACGCCTACGCCAACCTGCTACTGCCCAAACTGCTTGACGAACGCCGGATCACCGGGCGGGACGCCGCGCTGGCGACCGAGCTGACCTACGGCACGCTGCGCGGCCAGGGCACCTACGACGCGGTGCTCGGTGCGTGCAGTGACCGGCCGCTGGCCAGGCTCGACCCGCCGGTGCGCAATGTGCTGCGGCTCGGCACCCACCAGCTCCTTGGCATGCGGACCGGAAGCCATGCCGCGGTGTCCACCTCGGTGGATCTGACGAAGGACGTCGCCGGGCCGCGGGCCTCCGGCTTCGTGAACGCGGTGCTTCGCCGGGTGGCAACCCGTGATCTGGACAAATGGCTGTCTATCCTGGCGCCAGATGAGCTGGGGATCCGGTTCAGCTACCCGGAGTGGATCGTCGAGGCGACTCGCGAAGCCGTCGGCGACGAGGAACTCGAGGCGGCGCTGGCGGCCGGGAATGAGCGGCCACGCGTCGTTATGGCCGTCGTCCCTGGTATTGCCGAGCGGGCGGACGTGATGCCGGACGGTGCCAAGCCAACCCCGTGGTCGCCGTACGGATTCACGCTGCCCAGCGGCGATCCGCGCGAACTGATCGCCGCCGGGCACGTGGCGGTCCAGGA
>JBEKHI010000376.1:0-8084 GCA_050012355.1 Streptosporangiaceae bacterium
AAATGCGGCACATTGCCCCTCTCCGTGCTGAGATGATGGAAGTTCGCGGTTTCACTGAGGGGTTGAGATCACATGAACGGCGAAGTCGTGATTATCGGCGGGGGAACAGCCGGAACAGAGGTAGCGCTGCGCGCCGCGCGGGCGGGCAGGCCGGTCACGCTCATCGAGGCCGGCCTGATCGGGGGTGAGGCACGGTACCTGGCCGACGTTCCCGCGGCGGCACTGCTCGAGTCCGCGCGGGCGGGCGCGTCCTGGGAACAGGCCGTCGCCCGCCGAGACGCGCTGACCGCCCGGCTGGATGACTCGGCGGCGGCGCGGCTGCTCGGCGATGCCGGGGTAACCGTGGTCCGCGGCGCCGCGACCGTCCGCATGCCCGGCGAGGTCACCGCGGACGGCGAGCCGTTCTGCTACGCGGATCTTGTCATCGCGACCGGGAGCGAGCCGATCGCGCCGCCGATCGAGGGCCTGCCCGACGTCCAGCCGCTGACCACGGCGGAGGCGCTGTCATCCGCCGACCTGCCGCGCCGGCTCATCATCCTCGGCGGCGGGCCGAGCGGGTGCGAGCTGGCCCAGATGTACGCGTCGTTTGGCGTGCGGGTGACGCTGGCGGAAGCCGAGGAGCGGTTGCTGCCCGCCGAGCCGGTCTTCGCCGGAGAACTGCTGGCGACCGCCCTGCGGCGGGCCGGGGTCGACGTGCGGCTCGGCTCCCCCGCGAGCAAGGCCGAGCGGATCAGCGACAACGTGGTCGTGGCACTGGCCGACGGCACCAGGATCGAGGCGGACCGCGTGCTGCTGGCCACCGGGCGGCGGCCCCGGCTGTCCGGACTCGGCCTTGAAGCCCTGAGCATCGACCCCAGCCAGCCGGTACCGGTGGACCCGTCCGGCCGGGTCGGCGAGGGAGTCTGGGCGGCCGGCGACTGCACGGGCACCGGGCACACGCACGTCGCCGCCTACGCAGCCGGGGTGGTGGCCGCGAACCTGGCGGGCAACGCGGCGACCGCGGACTACCGGGCGCTACCGCAGGTGGTGCGCACCACTCCCTCGGTCTACACCGTGGGGTCGGAGTCGCCGCTCAGCGCGTGGGCCGAACTCGACGGCGGCCGGGTCGAACTGTACGCGGCGGATGGCGTGCTGACCGGCGCGGCGGCGGTGACGGACGGGGCCGTCGGCTGGATGGCGGAGATCACGCTGGGGATCCGGGCCCGGGTACCGCTCGCGGTACTGGCCGATGTCGTGCACGCCTCGCCGGCCCACGGTTCGGCCCTAGCCGCGCCACTGCGTACGCTGGCTTCTAGCAACCGTTTCGGGGGCACGCTAGAAGAGGCGGAGGTGCGGGCTTGAGCGAGATGGACATGGAGGCGCCGGAGGGCGACGCCGCCGAGCAGAGTCGCGAGGTCGTTTCTGGCGATGAGAATGAGGACGTGGGCCTCCGCGAGGTCCCGGACGAGGTAGACGAAGCCGACGCGGCGGAGCAGACTCGTGGCGTCGGATATCACGATGATGACTACAGGTGATCGCGCTTGACAGCGACTCCATCCGCCAGACCACGCGGGACCCGGATGCCGCGGCAGGCCCGCCGCAGGCAGCTCCTCGAGGCCGCCCTCGAGGTGTTCACCGCGCGCGGGTACCACGCCGCCGCGATGGACGAGATAGCGGACCGGGCCGGGGTGAGCAAACCGGTCCTGTACCAGCACTTCCCGGGCAAGCTTGAGCTGTACCTCGCGCTGCTCGACGAGAGCGTGGCGACGCTTACCGAGAGCGTGGGCGCCGCGCTGCGCTCGACGACGGACAACCGAGACCGGGTTAACGCCACCTTTAGCGCCTATTTCGACTATGTCGCCGCTCAGGGGGAAATGTTCAAGCTCGTCTTCGAGTCCGACCTGAGCAATGAGCCCGCCGTCCGGCAGCGCCTCGACCAGACCGACCGCAAATGCGCGGACATGGTCAGCCAGGTCATCAAGGAAGACGCCGGGCTGGCCGACGACGAGGCCCTTTTGCTGTCCATCAGCATGGTCGGCATGGCGCAGGTAAGCGCACGCTACTGGCTGAGCACGCTGGGTAGCATTCCCCGTGAGGCGGCCGAACAGATGGTCGCCCGGCTCGCCTGGCGAGGCATCAGCGGCTGGCCGCTGGCCGCTGGTGACGCCGCCATTACCGAACGCCACTAAGGAGGACCTCCGTGGAGGTCAAGATCGGCATTCAGTCCGTGCCGCGCGAACTGATCGTGGAGACCGACGCCACGCCCGAACAGGTCGAGGAGTCCCTCGCCGACGCGCTGCGGGTGCCGCACGGGGTACTCACGCTGACCGGGCGAAACGGCGGCCGGCTGCTCGTACCGGCCGATAAGGTCGCCTTCCTTGAGTACGGCGCCAACGACTCCCGCCGGGTCGGCTTCGGCAATATCGTCTGAGGCGGTGGGTCCAGATCACGTGGGTCTGGGGTACGGGAGCGGTGTTCTGATACAGTGGGTAACGATTAGTCAATGGAATGCCGTATCCGCAGATGACGTTGACTAAGACGTTGCCCCCGGGGCGCGAAAAGCGCTCGAAGTGAGTGGCGGGCGAAGCTCGCAACGTAAGCACCGGGGTGCCACATACGGAGGAACCCCTGACAACACAGCACATTACAGCCGAGGACGAACCGGCCGGGGCTCAACAAGCCGCCGCCGAGGAGCCCCATGCGGTCGCTTTCAGTGCCCTCGGCGTCGACGACATCATCTGCCAGGGCTTGGCCTCGGCAGGCATCTACACAACGTTCCCGATCCAGGCGCTCACGTTGCCGATCGCGCTTGGCGGGCAGGACATCATCGGGCAGGCGCGGACCGGGACCGGCAAGACCCTGGCCTTCGGCGTCCCCCTGCTGCAGCGGCTGATCGGCGCCGCTCCTGATAAGCGCCCGACCGGGCTGGTGGTCGTGCCGACCCGCGAACTCGCGGTTCAGGTCGCTAAGGACATCGAGGCGGCCGGAGCCTATCTCAAAGCACACGTGGTCACCGTCTATGGCGGGCGGGCCTACGAGCCGCAGATCGACGCGCTGCGCAAGGGTTCGGACATCGTGGTCGGCACCCCGGGCCGGCTGATCGACCTGGCGAACCGCCGCGATCTCGATCTTTCCGGTGTGCAGGCGCTGGTCCTCGACGAGGCTGACAAGATGCTCGACCTGGGCTTCCTGCCCGACGTCGAGCGCATCGTCAAGATGACGCCGGAAACCCGGCAGACCATGCTGTTCTCGGCCACCATGCCCGGCGAGGTCGTTACCTTGGCCCGCCGCCACATGCACCGGCCGATGAACATCCGGGCCGAGCACTCGAACGAGCCGGAAGCCGTCCCGGCGATCGAGCAGCACGTTTTCCGCACCCACCACCTGGACAAGATCGAGGTGCTCGCGCGGGTACTGCAGGCTAAGGATCGCGGGCTGTCCATGGTGTTCACCCAGACCAAGCGGACCGCCGACCAGGTGTCGACCGCGCTGACCGGCCGCGGCTTCGCGGTGGGGACCGTGCATGGCGACCTGGGGCAGGCACAGCGTGAGCGGTCACTGCGCGCGTTCCGCGGCGGCAAGGTGGACGTGCTCGTCGCGACCGACGTGGCGGCCCGCGGCATCGACATCGATGACGTGACGCACGTGATCAACTACGAGTGCCCCGAGGACGAGAAGGCCTACGTGCACCGCATCGGCCGCACCGGCCGGGCCGGGCGCACCGGGGTCTCGGTCACGTTCGTCGACTGGCAGGACATGCAGCGCTGGAAGCTGATCAACGACGCTTACAGCCTTGGGATGGCGGAGCCGGCCGAGACCTACTCCAACTCCGAGCACCTGTACGCGGAGCTTTCCATTCCGCCGCACGCGACGGGCACCCTGCCGCGCGAGCAGCGGGCGAGGGCCGGCCTAGCCGCTGAAGAGACCGAGGATCTCGGCGAGACCGGGCTCAAGCGCTCCCCTCGCTCGAGGAAGCGTTCCGGCCCGGCAGCTCGGTCGGGGCGAGGAGACACTGCCTCGAGCTCGAGCGGCCGCTCCGGTGGCGCCGGGGCGAGCGGTACCCGAGGCGCTCCCGCGGCCGATGGCGCCGCAGCGGGCGCTGCCCGGGCTCCGCGGAGACGCCGCCGCACCCGTGGCGGGCGTGAAATAGAGGGCGATCGCAAGTTATCGTTGGACAACGTGTCCACTCCAACCTCCCTTCAACTGCCAGAAGGCGTACAGAAGACCAGCGTCACGACCACCCGAGGGGTGTTCGCGGCGCTGGAGGCCGTACCGGTCACCGGGCCGGCCGACCGAGCCCCAGCGCTCCTGGTGCCCGGTTACACCGGCAGTAAGGAAGACTTCCTTCTCATACTTGAGCGGCTCGCGGCCGCCGGCCGCCGGGTAATCTCGGTCGACCAGCGCGGTCAGTACGAGACGCCCGGCTCCGATGACCCGGTGGAATACCAGTTCCCGGCGCTCGGGGCCGACGTCGCCGCCCTGATGGCGGCTACTGGTGCCCGGCACCTGCTCGGCCACTCCTTCGGCGGCCTAGTGGCCAGGGAGACCGTTCTCGGGGATCACCAGCCAACCACGTTCACGCTGATGAGCTCGGGGCCAAGCGGCCTTGAGGGCGAGCGAGCCACCGAGTTGCGCGGCATGCTCTCCGTCCTCGGTACCGAGGTCTCGGCGCAACGAGTGCGCGCCATCTGGGAGAGTTACCTGGAACCCCAGGCGGTCGCGAGCGGTACCCCCAAGGCCATCATCGCCTTCCTTCGCGAACGGATGCTCGGCTCGAGCGCCGCCGGGCTGATGGAGATGGGCCTGCAACTGCTCACCGCGCCCGACAAGACCGACGAGCTAGCGAAGGCCGGGGACTTCCCGGTTCTCGTGCTCTACGGCGAGGACGACAACGCCTGGCTGCCCTCGACCCAGGAGGAGATGGCGTCCCGGATCGGCGCGGAGCGGGTCTGCATCCCCGGGGCCGCGCACTCCCCCGCCATCGAGGCGCCCGCCACCACCTCCGACGCGCTCACCGCCTTCTGGAACTCGTCGGACACGGAGTTACTCGCTGAGTCCATCCCAGGGGCGGTGCGGGGTCGCCGCGGCGGATCCCTCCGGGCAGTGCCGTACGTAATCGCACCACCCGCACCGGCTGCCAGGGCGCGGCGGGAAGACCTCGTCGCTGCTCCGGCCGTCGCGCGCGCTCTCGTCGGCCTCCGCGCATTCACCGGCGATCGCCTCGGCCCGGCGCAGTTGCCTGGCGAGCGACTCGTCGGTGTGGTCCCAGGCCAGCACCTCACCGGTCGGAAGATGATGCAGTTCCACCCGGGTACAGGGCCGGTGCAGCGAGCGGGCGGCGGCCAGCGCGTAGATCGCGAGCGCCAGCGAGCTGCGGGCGTCGTCGACGGTGAGCGCGTGCCGCCCGGTCTTGTAATCGACCACGACAAGCTCGCTGTCGCGGGCATCTAGCCGGTCGATGCGGCCGGAGAGGGCGATCAGGTCGGTGCGGGTCGCCACCGTGCGTTCCACGCCGACCGGCTCGTCGGCCGGATCGAGCCCGGCGACGTAACGCTCGACCATCTCCCGTGCTCGCTCGCGTTGCTTGCCGGACTGCGCCTGGTCCTCGTAGCCCTCGCCGATCCAGCCGCGGATGAGCAGCGTGCCCGCGGCCGGAACCGTCCGCTGCTGGATGGGCAGTCGCCACCATCCGGCCAGCGCGTTGTGCACGCTCGCTCCGAGGCTGTTGTGCGCCCACGGCGGGCCCTTCGGCGGAGCGGGCCGGTCCAGGTAACCGAAACGGTACCGGCGCGGGCAATCGAGCCATGACGACAGCCGCGTCGGCGTACACGAGTACAGCCGACGCGGCATGCCGTCGAACCCGAGCTGCTCCGTGACTACTCCTCCACCGTGACGGGACCGACGGTGACCCAGCTGTCGAAACGCTTGGCCGCCTCACCGATCGTCGTCTCTGGCCCGTGCCCGGGAAGCACCCTGGTGTCCGCGGGCAGGTCGAGCAGCCGCTCGCCGATCGCGGTGAGCTGCGCCGGGAAGTCCGGGAACTCGCCCTCGTGGGGGCACGGGCCGCCCGCGTTCAGCGTGTCCCCGGTGAACACCGCGTCCAGGTCCGCCACGTACAGGCAGACCGAGCCGCGGCTGTGGCCCGGCGTGTGGATCACCTCGAGCTGTACGTCGCCCACCTCGAAGGAGCCACCGTCGGCCATCTCGATCTCGGGGTCGTCATCCTGGTTGGAGTGCACTACCCGCCACTCAAACCGGTCAGACCGGTGCAGCGCGACCGGCGCCTCATCGCGCTCGGCCACCTCGACGGCGGCTTCGACATGGGCGGTGTGCCCATGCGTGCAGATCACCGCCAGGACCTCGCGTTCACCCACCGCGTCGAGCACGGCGGCGGCGTCGGTTCCGGGGTCGACGACGATCACCTCGTCATCGTCCCCGACGATCCACGCGTTGACGTCCGATGTCACCTGTTCAATCCGCGTGTCCATCCGATTGGTTCCCTTCTACCCGCTCGCGCCCGCAACTGTATCGCGGCTCCCCCGCTCCGCTCTCCGATTCCATCCCCATGGATGGCCCATCGCTGGGCCTATGGAAACGTTTCAGAACAACGTGAGTTTTCGGCGTGTCGTCGCGGTCGAGCGATTTGGTGCGGTATCACCCGGTTGCACTGTCCCCGCCGGCGTCCCTCCGTTCGAGGTGATCATGGTAAGTGCGGCACTGCCCAGACAAGAGTGCGGGCAGTGCCGCACTGACCAGGAACGCCCGGCGCGGCAGCGGGGTGATATGGGGCGGATGCCCGGTTCGCTGCCCCATCCCGGGCCTCGCGGCGCGCAGTAAACCACGATCAGGACCCGCAACATGCCGGAAACACGCCTTAATTTAACATGTGCCCTATGCCGCTATCGATGACCCATCCCTGGGGTGGGAGGAGGATAACGCTTGGCTGGCGAACGAGATGGCGGCCTGGGCGACCAGCTGGATGGCGATCGCGGACAGCAGCAAGCCGGCGATCCTGGTGAGCAGTTCCACCCCGTTGTCGGTGAGGATCCGGTGGATCCCGACCGCGAAGCGCATCGCCAGCCAGGCGGCGACGGCGACACCCCCGAGCGCGCAGCCAAGCGCGACCGCGTCGATGACTCCGTGCGTCCGCTGCACGAACAGCATCGTCGCGACGATCGCGCCCGGGCCGGCCAGCAGCGGGGTGCCCAGCGGCACGAACGCCACGTTGGCCTTGGCGCGCTCGACCGACGTCGGCTCCTCCGACTTGCCGGTCAGCAGTTCCAGCGACACCAGGAGCAACAGCAGTCCGCCAGCGCCCTCGAGCGCGGGCAGGCCCACCTGCATGTAGGCCAGCAGGTAACGGCCGAACAGCGCGAACGCCACGATCACCCCGAACGCGACCACCGCGGCCTGCCACGCCAGACGCCGCCGCGCCGCGGTCGACTTGCCGCGGGTCAGGCCGATGAACAGCGGCACGATCCCCGGCGGATCGGTGATCACGAACAACGTGACGAAACACGTCCAGAAGAACTTCATTCAGCCCGCCCGTCCCATCAGCTGCTCGAACGCTCCCAAACTGGTCGTCTCGCGGCCAAGCTGGTAACCGGTGAGATCACCGTGATCATCGCTGCCCCCGGTCGCCACCAGGTGCAGATCCGCGGCCAGCGCGAGCAACTGCGCGCGAACGGCCTCATCGTGGTCGGGATGGTAGACCTCAAGCCCGGCCAGTCCGGCGGCGGCCAGCCGAGCGATTACCTCGTCCGATACCTCGTAGCCGGGCGAGCGCGGATGCGCCAGCGCGGTTACGCCGCCCGCCCCGCGGACCAGCTCGATTGCCCGGGCTGGCTCGGGCGCGTATTTGGCCACGTTCGCCCGGCCGCCCTCGCCGATCCATTCGGTGCTGAACGCGTCGGCGGGCGTGGCGACCACGCCCGCTCCGGCCAGCGCCCGGGCGATGTGCGGACGACCGACCACCGCGTCGCCCGCGATCGCCGCGACATCCTCCCAGGTGACGCCGGTGCCTAGCTCGCCGAGCTTCGCCACCATCGCACGGGCGCGGTACACCCGGTCATCGCGTATCCGCTCGGTCTCCGCCGCTAGCGCCG